>JANQJH010000230.1 GCA_028281705.1 Verrucomicrobiales bacterium | reverse complement strand
CAGGGCACGCTCTCGCAGTGCCCGCGCCTCTTCGAGCTCGACCCAGTGCATCGCTTCGAGGCGGGCCGTCCCCGACGGGTCTGCGGCAACACGGCGGCCATGCTCGCAGAATCCCGCTTCGCGCCGCACTTCGAGGTCCAGGGGAACCGCGAGGAGCATTTTGGCCTCTTTCGGGACGTCGTGCCCGCCCTGGGTCCGGATTCGTCTAGCGGGAAGTGCTGCTAACAGGCGCCCGGGAGGCGGAAAGGAGAGGAGATGGGCGGCCCGAGGCCATTCCGCAGGCGATCTTTAAACGAAGTGAAATTATCGCTTGAAATCCCGCCGCCGCCCGCCATTCTTGGCCGCACGCAAGGCAAGAATCCTGCATAGCTCAGCGGTAGAGCGGGTGGCTGTTAACCACTAGGTCGTTGGTTCGAATCCAACTGCAGGAGCCATTGTTTGTTGGTAGTCAAGGAGTTATAGATGTTTGGAATTGGGGTTTTGCGAGTACCAACACAGACTGCCAACAGTTTGTTGCAGGGATGACCTGAGTTCGTGAACACGTACGTTTCTGAGGACAATCGGCGTGAAATCGTCGGCCTGATCGAGTATTGACGGGTAAGAACCGAGGTCTGCGCCAGGCAACTCGCTGACTGGTGTTCACCGCCTTACGCGAAGTTTCTTCGGTGGCGGAAGCGCACCCAGCAGTCTGGGGAGAAGTCGGCGACCAAGCCCGTTCCCAAAAGCCAGTGGCTCCTGCCGGAAGAGGTGCAGGCAATTGTTGATCACTGCCACGAACACCCCGGCCGCGGCTACTACCGCAGGCTCACCTGGATGCCCACTGATGACGACGTGGCTTATGCTTCACCCTCAACGGTCTATCGCATCTTCAAACGGCACGATCTTCTGGCAATCCAGGAACGAAAGTCCAGTCGTAAGGGAAGGGTTTCAAGCAGCCTTCCCGGCCGCATCAGCACCGGCACGTGGATTCTTCGTACTTTAGGATCGGGTCGATCTCGACTACCTCGTGGCGGTGCACGACGGCTAGTCCCCGATGGTCCTGGCCTGGGATCTGCGGGCGAAGATGGAAGAACGCGATGCAGGCTTCTTTTTCAATGTCTTGGAACATGGGTACTAACAAGAGAGTATCAAGCGTTATGTTAGATGTATTTAATGAATCGTGTAGAATCTGAGCAGTTGCTCCATTCTAACGATCTACGGGACGTCTCCGTTTCGTGTCTTAGCTGTGGTTCGATGGAGGCGACCGCCACGTAACCGACACCGCATCGCAACAATCATCCGCCATTTCTAGCGATCCGGCGACCGTACCCGAATACGCAACCTGGTCGCGTGGCACTTGCGTAGCGTGATGCCCTGGACCGGAGCAAGCTAGATCTCAGTATGAGAGACGAATCTAGGTGGAAACTTATGTTTGGGGTGCTGCTTGCCTGCCCTTCAATTACGATGGCGAATGGATCTGGATCGTCCTCGTCGGGCGATGGCGATGCCATGCCGTTGGTGCAGGAAGAGTCGACGGCCGACGGTTTCCTAGAAGAGTTTCAGGAATTGCCCTTTGGGATTCGCCTGCGTGGAACCTACGACTCTCTTCTCGAGGGTGATCTGGAGAATGCGGATTCCGCAACCTTTTCCTATGTTCGCCCGGATGGTGGAGATGAGATCTGGGGTGCGGTAGGAGCGATCGGTCGACCCTTCAATTTGACTGAGGAGTCGCAGATTGAGCTTCCGTTGCTGTGGAATATCGATGAACTCACGTTTCTCCCGGGAGTGTCATTCAACCGCGTGACGGGCACGGGTGGCGGCCTCAACGAGGTGGATTCCCTCGACTTTCGTGTGGGAATGGTTTTTGCACTTCAACCCAAGCCTGCTCCAGATAGAACGACGTTGTTTGATGCGCATGTTCTGACGGCGTCCTACCGACTGGACGGAACATTTGATTTCGATGATTTCCGCAGCGCGGGCGAGTTTACCTGGGAGCCGATCTTGGAGGAGCCCTTGTCTATTGGAGGTTCGTATCTGAACTTCTTTGTTCCTCAATTGAAGTACCGATCGAGGTTGTTTCTGCGTGGGGAAGGCGGCGAAGGTACGAGCGGTTCTGAAGATTTCTTTAGGCTTGGGCCGGTATTCGAACTCCATTTGAGGCCAAATGTTCCAGGACTTCGTAGGCTCGAGTTCTTCGGTAGATACACTTACCGCTGGGAACTCGCCAATGATCTTGAAGATACCAACTACCTAGAGGCGGGTGCGCTCTGGCAGTTGGACGAGAAGGGCCATCTCGCACTCGAACTCAGCTATCAACGAGGAGAGGTCCCAGTGAAGTTGACCGAAGTAGATTACTTCAGACTGGCGCTAGCGCTGAGATTCTAACTATTGACTAACAAAGACTAATCATGAGAAAGCAATCCAGCATGGCTACTTCAGCCTCCCAGATTTCCAAACGAGAGGTATTTGTCCGGCTTCGAGAACTCCTCGGCCGTTTGCAGCGTCTAGTTCCAAGCGACGAGATCGGACTTAGCGATACCTTAGAGGACAGGCTGGGATTCCCACGAAACGGGCGTCGAGGAATCGCCACGCGGATCAATCGGGAGTTTTCGGAGTTCGAGATCAACGTTCGGGGTGTTCAATCCCGGGACGCAGAGACTGTGGGTGATCTCTTGGATCTCGTGTGGGCGGCGATCCAGAAGAGCACAGCTGCCGTTGTCTCGGCTGCCGGTTTGGGTGCACCGGCTGTTTTGTTGGGGACGAACCCGCTCCGGCGGCAGGCGGAGGAGATTCTCGATCGCCACTCGGATTCAAAGATCAGTGTGATCCTTCAGATGAACATGGGTGATTCTGCCTTGCAGGTTCGAGATCTCGCCGGGACGACGCTTGACGTCATGAAGCGGCGATCTCTCCTCCAGTCGGCACGTGACCTCAGGCCGATGAAAAATGAAGAGCGGAATCGATATCGATCGGGCAGCGCCCAGGTGCGGCGCCGCATGGCTAAGGAGTCGTTGAGTTTTGCTTCGCAGGCTGTGCTTGCCACTGAAGCGATGACGTCGGTGGACAAGACAGGGGTGGATCAGCGGAAGGCTTACTTTCGGTCGCTGGTGTCCAAACACGCCGGAATCAAACAGCTTCGCGGGAAGGAGAAAACCAAAAAGAAGGGCGCACCCGTTCGCAAGGCGAAGAAGAAGGAGACTTTTTGGCTGTCGGGGACGACCGTCCTTTCGGTCGATCGGGACGAGCTTTGGAATTTCACGGGGGATCCCAGTCTCACAGCGGGAGTGGACAATATCTGTCTGAACTCCGTGCTGCGCTTGCCACGAGTGGCGGAGCCGAAGAGCCTTCCCCAGAATGTTACGGACAATATGGTCAGCTCCTGGGGCGTGCAAGCCATCGGAGCGATGTCGGTTTGGGGTTCGTTTGAAAGTCGTGGTGAAGGGATCAAGGTGGCCGTGCTTGATACCGGTATCGATCCGATGCATCCCGACCTAGCAGGAAAACTAAAAAATTGGGCGGAGTTCGATGGTGATGGCAATCGAGTGACTTCAACGTTGGCCGATGCCCGCGAGACTGACGCGCAGTCCAACCACGGCACCCACGTCTGTGGAACGGTGGCCGGAGGTAATGCGAGCGGTCAGTGGATAGGCGTGGCTCCAGGCGCGGATCTTGCCGCGGGAGCAGTGCTTCCTGGAGGCAGTGGGACGTTTGCGCAGATTCTCGCGGGCATTGAGTGGGCGGCCGAGATTGGAGCTAATGTGATCAACATGAGTCTCGGAGGCTTGACCCTCGATGTTGAGCCGCCGGATATTTACACGCGGACAATCATCTCGTGTCTGCAACTGGGCATTCCAGTCGTCACCGCTATCGGCAACGATGGTTCGCAGACAACGGGCACGCCTGGCAATGATCTATTCAGTTATGGGGTCGGGGCGACGGATTCCCGGGACAAGGCTGCGGGATTCTCGGGAGGTCGCACTCAGGTTATTCGCGAATCGGAGATTTTCCGGCCGCAAGACCTACCGCTGGTCTATTCGAAACCGGACATATCGGCGCCCGGTGTGGGTATTCGGTCGGCGGCGGCCGGCGGAGGTTATCGCTTTTTAAATGGAACTTCCATGGCAACGCCTCATGTGTCTGGGGCCATGGCCTTGCTCATGAGCGCGGTGCCTGATTTGGGTGGCACGCCATTGGAGAGGGCCTTTGCCGTGCAGGATTTCTTGAGTTCGTCGGTGGAAGAGTTGGGAGAATCCGGGCAAGACCACCGGTATGGTCAAGGACGCCTGGATGTGTTGCGTGCTGTCGGCTTTGCGGTTGAATAGGGGAGAAAAGAGCCCTCTCCCATCCATGCCTTCATCCAATCCAGATCACGAAGAAAAGCCCGTTCTCTATGGTAAAGACTTGCAGGAACTTGCACGCTCCGGAAGTCCCACTGAAGAACTATCAGTTATCATTTCGCCGCGTATGGGGCAACCCAAAGTCGGACTTAAGCAAACGAGTAGTGGATCACGAGGGAGAATCCAGATTGAATCTCTCGAGGGGAATGAGTCGAAGGAGGACTATGAGAGGGTCGAGAGAGTTGGCTTGCTGCTGGAGTCTTTTATTGGAACGCGGCCTCGTTGGAACAAACTATCTAGAATCTATGTGGCGACACTGAATGGTCGCCAAATCCAAGAATTGGCCCAAAGCCCTGATATCTCGAGCATTTCTGTGAATCGTAAGATGCAGTGTTAGTAGAAGGTGTTGGGGCGGTGGGGTCGTGAGTAAAGCAAATCACAAAGACCAAAGGAGACCAAGCGATGAGGGAACTGTTATCTCAGATATTCAAGAATGACCCCGAAGTTAAGGAAGAGATCGCGCTGCGCAACGCGTCGGATACCGGTTTGGCCCACGCGAGGGCTTCGGCGATCGACCGTGTGGAATTGGCCCGAACCCTTCGCGCTGTGGATGACACGAGCGCTGTCGAGTCCGCGCTGCCCATTGGGGGTGGTCAGGCCGAAGCGGTCGTTTTGTTTGAAACTCGCCCTTCGCTACTCATACGAAACGATACTTTCGAAGTGCCGACGTTGGGACTATGGAGAGAACGCTTGGCTGCCTCGGCCTCGTTGATCGGTCGTGCGATCCCCTCAGTCGGCCGTATCGAACTCGCGCGCCATCCCATGAGTGAAATATTCCCGATGCTTGGCACGGGCTGGGTCATTGCGGACAACATCATTGCAACCAATCGTCACGTGGCGGTTTTCTTCGGGTTCAAGGCGGGAGATCGCTTTCGGTTTCGAACCCATCCGGTCGACGGGCAGGATGTCGGTATCCGTATCGATTTCAAAGAGGAGCACGGACTTCAAGATCCCGAGGAATTCGCGATTGCGGAGATCGTGCACATTGAGGACGACGCCGGCCTTGACATGGCTTTTTTGAAAGTCCGCACCGCGGGTGATGGCACACTAGGGCAGCCTCTCGTTTTGGGAGAACCGTCCCAAGGCGAATTTATCGCTACCATTGGGTACCCAGGCCGGGATTCTCGTGTTCCGGAGACGCGGATCAACAGTATTTTCGGGGGAATCTACCAGGTGAAGCGCCTCGCTCCCGGGCAGGTGATGGCAACGGGAGCGAACGGAATGTTCAATCATGACTGTAGCACGTTGAAGGGAAGTTCAGGATCCGTGGTCATTTCGCTAGACTCGGGAAGGGCCGTGGGTTTGCATTTCGCGGGACAATTTGGCGTGGCCAATTCGGCTGTGGGTGGCCGTCAGCTCAAAGAGCGTTTGGCCAGTTTCAACGTCTCCGTTCCCGTCGCCTGGCCAATGCCCTCCCGCACAGAAGCTGCCGACGATGGCGTTGAGGAGGCGCCTGTTGGACGCCAGGGGTACGATCCCGACTTTCTCGGTAGCAACAGTCGTGTTCCCTTACCGGGTCGGGACCACATCAAGGCCGTGACGGTACCGGGAACGAGTGAGACGAACCTGAAATACACCCATTTCTCGGTGGTTCTTCATTCTGACAGAAAACTACCACTTTCCACCGCGGTGAACGTTGACGGATCGTCTCTTCGATTCATTCCTCGAACTGGGGACTGGCGGAAGGATTCGCGTGTCTCGGACCATCACCATGGCAATGAACTCTATCGGCGAAACGATTATGACCGGGGGCATATGGTACGGCGGCTGGACCCGGTTTGGGGTGACGATGCCACTGCGAGACAGGCCAATGCGGACACCTTCTTTTTCACCAACGCCGCACCGCAGCACAAGGATCTCAATCAGAGAAATTGGGTGAGGCTTGAGGAACATATCCTCGACAACGCACGGGCGCGCGATCTCAAGTTGTCCGTATTCACTGGGCCTGCATTTGATCCGGGTGATCCGGTGCACCGGGGCGTGCTCATTCCACGGAGGTTTTGGAAGATCGTGGCGTTTACCGATGCTGACACCGGCGAATTGCGGGCCAGTGGCTACCTGCTAGACCAATCCCACCTCGTCGTCGACGTTCCCGACGAGTTCGCCTTTGGTGCATTCAAGACGTTCCAAGTTTCGATTGGTTTGATCGCCGCACTCACACAGATTGACTTTGGATCGCTGGAACGAGCTGATGTGCTTTCACAATTCGAAAGTCTGCAGAGCCTTCCGATCGCCAGTGTGGAGGACATCATTCTTCACCCTCAAGACGCAAGAACCTCCGAAGCATCGGGTGGTGTGCCGAGCGTCGGAGCGGCAAGATTGTCGGCTCGGGAACTGCAACAGCGAATGCTGGACGATGAAGTGTCCGAATCCGCCTTGCGCCCCTACATTGAACTGGACGATAGCGCGTCTGCCGCCTTCCATCCCGTGGTGCGTGTCCGGCCATCGGCCTTGGATCCGGGCGAGGAAGAAGGCGCGGTCCTCATGAGCAATTTGAATGCACTCTCGCGATGGCGCCGGCAGAGGCGCTATCGCAGGAAAATCAGCCGCGGGTGGAACGGGACTCGCATTGTCTCCGAAGGTGACTCTTGGTTTCAGTATCCGATTCTTCTCGACGACGTGATCGATCAGTTGTTCGATCGGTATGCCATCCTTAGCTTTGGCGCGGCGGGGGACCTATTGGATGACATGATTCGGCAGGATGAGGTGGAGAGTGCGATTGTCAGTGAATCTCCCCATGCCTTGGTGATCAGTGGAGGCGGAAACGACCTCTTGGGGGGAGGCCGGCTGAAGCAGTATCTGAAGTCCTTCTCGGCCAATCGCCCAGCGGAAGATTATCTCAAAAGGCGGTTTCAAGCCTTCGTCGATGGGATTCTCACTTCTTATGAGAGTTTGTTTTCGCGACTGGTGCAGCGGTTTCCCAACCTACACGTGTTCTGCCACGGCTACGACTACGTCATACCCAACGGAGGCAAATGGTTGGGGAAACCGATGGAATCTGGACCGGGAATCCGTGATCGGAATCTTCAGCGGCAGATCCTGAGAGTGATCATTGATCGTTACAATGCTGACCTCGAGTCCCTGGTGAGTAGACGGACCTTCAGCCGCGTGCATTACGTCGATTGCCGGAACACGGTTGGAGCCGGATCGTGGCACGATGAGCTGCACCCCACAGATTCTGGATATGGCCGTGTGGCCGAACGGTTCCAGATTGCGATTGACGCCACGATTTAGTTAGATTCCAGGAAGGCCTGCCTGGCTCTGCCTAAGATATTGATTTGGATGTGGCGGGATAGTGTGCGTTGATAAGGCGCGAATGGGAGGGCGGAGCACGCACCGGTTACCATCCGGTGGGCAGCGCGATCCTCTTGGTCGCCTGACTTGCTCGATCATGCGAGGATGCCCGACCTGGCGGCGGACGCCGCCGGGTCGGAGATGGGGTGCATCCGGCAACAGTTCAACGTTTGACCCTCAGGAAGTCGTCGCGCAAACCGTCGCCCTAACTGGCATAACAAAGATCAAGGAGCCGAAGACTATGGGGCCTCCTCGCGGAATACCATTAAGGTTTCTCGGAGCCACCACACGTGATCTTCGACGCGTTGGCGGAGGAATTCTCCGGTTTGCAAGTCGACATGCCACTTCAGCTCTTTCATGCGTTCGATGACCCAGTCATTTGTTCTGCAGCTGACCAATCCCCGGCCTCGCTGGTTGGGTGTCCCCCAGGATAACACGATCACCTCGCGGGAGTTTCGCGTTAGGTTATCCAGAAAGACATCCAAGTCACCGTGGGGAATACGCTCTGCGACCTCAAGACAGAGACCTTGGGAGCGTGGGTACTTCAGTGGTCGCGTCAAATCGGCGGTAACGATCTTGTCAAACGAGCACGATCCATTGGGAGCGGTCGCGTTGATTCCCTCGGCATTGAATCCCATTTCCTCGAGCATTTTGCAGTAGAATCCCGTGCCGCATCCGTATTCACGTACGGGACGCGCCCGGGAAAAGACTTCGCTGAGCGCGCTGGCCAAGGCGGAAGAGACGACATGACTCGATTCGGCTTCCAAGCGGCTCCAGATCTCCTTGGGCAACGTGAAGATTTCCTCGGCCTCGGAGTTTCGGCGAGGGGCCCCATTCACGGTGATACCCTGGCTGTAGGCCCCAACTTGATGGCCGTTCTGTCGTAGCGCCTCGCCAAGGAACACATCTTCGGCGAACTGCTGAAGATGAGGGTCAGGCCAGTCGAGATGACGGATGACATCCGAGCGCATGGCCCAAAACCCACCGGTTACGAAGTGAAAGCGGTAGAATTCTCCGTTGGTATTCTTTTTCCCTTCTAGCAGAGGTAAATGGTTGTACCAAGTGGCCCTGGAAATAAATCGAACGACATCGCCCGCGGCAGGGTATTCCGTAGCAACTTTCTTGCCCCATTGTGAAACCGCGGGCGCTTGCTTCATGCACGCTGCAAGTTTTGATAGCCAATCGGACTGAGTTGGAAAACTGTCGTCGTCGAACCAGATGACCCACTTGGTTTCTAGGGGGCGCTCATAGAACATCCGGCGCATCAGGGGATTTTTGAAGATGTTCACCGGTTCGACGAAGGTTTCCACATTACCAAATTTTGCCGCCGCCCGTTCCACCAAGGCGTGAGTGCGGGGTTCCGCCTCGTTCAGTCCAACCCGCAATCGAAAGAGAGCGGGATCGGTGTTGTCATACAATCGCTTGAGAAACTTCTCCGCGATATCGGCGTGAGGTCCGTAAGCGATGACACAAATGGTGACCGGAAAGCTCACGGCAGCGACCAAACGGGGGCCCATCGGCTGATTCCTTTCCACATGGGTTGTGATCGTGCGTGGCTCTTGCTCCCGTAACTCCCGGAGCAGTTCCGAACAGCGTTCCTCAAGTTCGAATCCATGCGCTCTTGGATTGGGTCCGTAGAGCTGCCAATCTTCCGCATGGCGGCGCTGGAAAATGCGGTGCCCATCGGGATCATGTTGAACGGTTGCGAGATGAGAGTGAAAATTGGAACCTCGTAGCGCGTCGGGGGGACGGCCTATGATCTCAAATTCGACGCCCAGGCGGTGGAAACTAAATTGGAGAGCCGCTTCATCGACGGTGAAATAGCGTCCGAAATAATCGGAGTTGTCGTTGACCCAATGGTTGAATGCCAGCAACCGCCCGTGACGCCGTTTGTCGATCAGGAGCTGCGCTCCGTCGAATCGTGGCTCGTCGCGAAAAGAAATGAAATCCCACATCGCGTCTTCGGGGTCGGTCCGCTGGAAGCCCGGCCAAATGAGCGCTCCTCGTTGCTTGTATTGAGCACAGTCAAACAGATAGCTCGGGTCTCGAAGGGAGCAGTTGCGGCTGTCGAGGTAGAGTAGTTCGGAGAATGAGCAGTGGTGAAGGGCGTAGGCCCTCAGCTCTCTCGTACTAAGGTTGCGTTGTGGCTGGTTTGGCTGGTGTCGACGGGCATCCACACATTCGATATCGAGTTGAGAGAAAAGGGCATCAAACTTGGCCTGCGTCTTCTCGTCACCGAGGAACCAGAGCTGAATGGGGAGCTGACAGCCGTGGATTCGCAGAAGACGAAGGCTAACCCAGGCGTTGACGATTTGGTGTTGCACACAGGTGACGACAATCCCGCGGGAGCCGAGAGAGTTGCTTTCTGGCGGCACGATGGTGTCGGTGGCGTGCTGGATCCTCCCGGCGACGTTTCGATGAGTGACCGGGCGTGCGTCGATTGCGGCGATGGTGTGTTCTCCGTGATGCCCGGCCCGCTTGCTATAATAGTCGAACCAAGCCAGGGCCCGCGTCTTCTTGCTGTTGATGCCGGCAAAATGAATAATAAAGTGGCCTCGCTCGTAGATAGCGGGTTCGGCGCGGCATCCAGTAGTCCGTCGATTGCACGGGAAAGCAGGATAGGAATTGAGCACTTGCTGACGTGACACATGAATTCTGGGCTCGTTGGTGAACTCACGGTCGAACAACTCGATGACCACGTTCCGCTCCCCCTGCAACCGATAGGATGGATTGGACCGATAGCGCAGTTGCCATACCCATTTGAAGAACTTTTGTGTCAGGGCTGACTTCCGAACGATGAGATTCCCGCAATGTACACCGTTTGCGTCTGATCCGAGAACGAGGTCGAAGTCATCGTCAATCAGATCTTCCACCTTGAGGTCGAAGTTCATGATCAGGGCATCGGCATCGCTCCAGAGAACGAGATCAGAATCTTCGAGATGTTTTAGGATCCACGGGATTTTTTGCCAAGAAGGGGCGCTGTTAGGGTCTATGGGCGTTTCGTGGACGGAGAGGGAGTATCCCTGCGCTTCACAATACCTACGTTTGTTAGGCAAAGATGTCTTTGCCCAGCCGGCGGCTCCTGAATCCGCGTAGGTGACGACAGTCGTCTTCATGCCGGCACATTGGGTGTCGAACGAGTCTTTCTCTGGCCGGTTCGCGACGAACTGTCGATCTGCATGCTCCCATTTCCCAGTTCCTCGAGAAAAGGCTGGGCCAAGAGGGCATCGTGTGCCTGAGAGGGGCGCGGTTGGTCTCTTTCGAAATATGGGCAAGAGTGAGCTTGGTGGAAGATGACGTTGTCCAGGTAGTGATCGACAGCGACCACACTCCGTTTGATTTGGGCGCGTAGACAAAGATCCCACCATTCGCCCTCGAAGAGCACATCCGGGATTTCATGGCCGTGTTCTAACCACCAGGCGACCGAGAAGGCGACGAGCCCGCAGCGATCACTCGTTCTGCCCGAGAGGCTCCGGTCGTCCCTCGAAGTTTTGGCCGGTCGCCCTTCTCGTTCCACATGGTAGGCGTAGCAAGCGGGTAGTTTGCTTAGCGTTTGGCGAAGGCGTTTGTTTAGTGTCGGAGCAGCGCAGACGCCTGTTGTTGTCAGCACGATGACGTCCCGCCGGTTGGCCAGCTCGCACACTCGGTCGACCAAGTCGCTGAGATAGACCATGCGGCGATCTTCGTCTCGAAAGACTCTCGTCAAGGTGGTTCTCGTGAAGGCGAAGGGACGCCAACGTTCCTGTGCATACTGTGTGGCCCAGGATCGCCTTTCTTGGTCGGATCGACAGTCGATGTCAGATGCCTCTGGGTCATGGTAGACATGCCAAAAACGGGGGACTTCAGATCCTTCGTCCACCGGGAGAGGTGCTGCCGGTCGCGGGGCTGTCGGGAGGAAGGCTTCGTTGGCAAACTCTCGCAGATACTTCAGACATTGATCTTCGCGTTCGAATCCAGCAACTTGGGGGTTGGTGCGTTCGATTGACCACTGGCAGGCGCTTCGGTGTTGAAAGATTTTGCGCCCCTCGAGGTCGTGATGGACAATCGCACCATCGAGTTTGTCAGGGGGGTCATCCGGTGTGGTGTAATCTGAGTCGACCTTCCAAAGCGCGATCTGCAGGGCGTTGTCTCCGCAGAATTTACGATGGAAAAAGTCGGCATGCGCGTCGAACCATCTTGCCAGGTTGAGAGTCCGCCAGTGGCGCCGACGATCAATGAGAAACTGACCTGTATCGAAAGCCGGCTCGGCGCGATATGGAATCTCCATGCAATTGAGGTTCTCCTCCGGGATTCGAAGAACATGGCTATCAAGCCAACAGAGGGCTCCGGATTCTTGGAACGCGGGTTCGGCGAACAGATAGGTGGGATCCGAGAGGGGAACGATGTCGGCATCCAGGTAGAGAGCCTCTTCGAAGTTGCAGAGGGTCATGGCATACCATTTGAGGTTACGTCCATTGAGTCGCCGGGTGGGATGCTTCTTTCTGAGGGAATCAGCGGCGACACACTGGACGTCGAGCGATTGCATCAGTTTCCCGATCGATGGGTCACTGAGGGTGTAAGAAAATCCCCAGAGTTCGATGGGTAACTGGCAACCTAGATGACGAAGAGTGCGAATGCAGACCCACGCGTTTGCCAGATAGTGTCGATTGCTCGCGCAAAGGACGATTCCACGTTCCTGATTCGGCGTGGTGAAGCTTGGAAGCGTGCGCAGGAATTCTTCGGTGGCGACGTAGGCATGGCCCAAGCGCAATGGCAGATCGTCATAAGCGTTGTCCGCCGAGATCTCGACGGCGCGACGGGCCTGCTTCAGCGCCTTGGGGGTGAGATAGCCGCGCCCGCGGTGTTGGAAGTAGAATTCGATGCGTCTCGAAACCTCTTCAGCGGAGATCATATGCATGCAGCGGGGAAGGTCCTCAACCCGATCGAGGCAGATCTTGCGCTCCTCGTCTCGATCGTCTCCCAGGCCCAACGGCCGGGTGCGGGATCGCCAACAACCTCCGTTGGAACAACAGGGCAGCGAGCCGAGGGTGTGGACGAACTGATGGTGGGGGTAGGCCGCCCAGTGGGGGGGTTCCCGGCCCCCAGCGACGACGACGCAGGCACGTCTCGGCGGTTCGCCAGGAGGCGTTTCGACGGCGGCTGCAAGGTGCATGAGACTGGTCGTCGGACACAGAACGCCCTGGGCTCGGTAGATCAAACGGATGAGCTCTCTGACACTCGTCCGCCCTCGAAGATCGATGACGCCGTCGAGTCTGGGGTGCCAGTGGCCATTGGCTCCGATTTGCACGAACTGAATCTTGCCCGCAAAATGATCGATCACTCCCTGGTAGCGTTCCCGGCTCCACCACTTGATGGTCACGTCGGATTTGCCTCCGCCTGAGACGACCCAGTAGGGGATTTCTTCGCCCGTGAAATGGGCAATCGGGGAACTCTGCCTTTTTTCCCACTTGCTCAAGTAGATTTCGCCCTTGATGGGGCCAGACTCGATGGATACTCCCAGCTGCTCTCCAAGGTGGCGGGTGAAGCCTTGAATGGTGTTCAGTGGAGAGCGATTCGAGAGTCTCACTTGGGGACAATGACAGTCAATCACCTCGACGTCCGACGCCTTGGGATCGAGGGGCGTGATCAAGGGATTGTGCCGCCATACGTCGGGGCAGCAGCATCGAACATCCGTTATGAAACGACCTGGGTGGCATCGGTGAAGATCGCGCACCGCAGCCGTGAGGATGACGGCGTCCCCCAGTGGGTAAATAAGATCCAGGACGAGTTTCCTCGGTCTCATTCAATCCGTGTCGAGTTCTCGAAAGCCCGCGATTGATCTAGAGAGGTTCGCTCGGGCGCTCGGCAAAGGAGTCATCATCGAGTGGAGGTAGCTCGGGAAGTGGATCGTCATCCGTTGTTCGTGGCTCTTTGTCCTGTATAGGTAGTAGGCCACCACTTGCTGGATCTTCTGATCTCGGGTCGCGCGTCGATCGGACACCCGTGGCGGCTGCAGGCGGAGTTGGGTCGCCGGGAACGACCTGAATGGTCTCGGTCGTCTTCTTGCCGCCTCCGAGGATGTCATCGGCTTCGCCGATGACGATCTCAATCTTGATACTCACGGCCTGACCGGGCTTGGCGTGTACCATTACGGGAGCGGGGCTGGGATCGGTTTGGGGCGATCTTGAATCGGGTGCCTCAAAGGCCTGGTGCTTATCCATTGTATGCGAAAAGTTCTTGTTCAGGGATGTTTTTCACGAGATTGAGGAGGTCGGCGTCTTCTGCGTTGTCGATGTTCAACCGGCCTGATTTGAGGTAGCGTTCGCAGATATGGAGGAGCTTCATCTTGGTTTCCTTGAGTTCATCGAGGAGGGCCTTGTTGGCCTCCCAGACCATTTCCCGATTCGGGCCTCTGGACTGGTCAAGCAGCTTGTCTCGGTCCGACTTGTAGGGCGTTTCAGTCTTGGATAAGATTTGGAGAACCGTCCGCATGATTTGGACTTTTTCGCTCATGCGGACATAGCGCGGTTCCCAGACCGAATCGATCTCTTTGGCGGGAATCTCGATTGAAATCAACTCCGAGTCGGCGATTTGAACGAGGTATTGGTGATCACGGACTCGTGCGATGGTCAAAAGATCGCGATCACCCTCGAGATGAGTTTCGAGAAATTCTTTGGGATCCTTATCTGTCATGTCCTCAAGCTGGACTAACTGAAGCTGAAGGAGATGTCCGTTTTCAGCGACCCAGGCTATTTTCCAGAGGCGCCATATCTCGGATATGCTGAGGACGGAATCGCTTTCGATGGAACTGAGGGCGAGGCGCAAACAGTCTGAGAATTTGACGAAATAATCGACCTTGAGTTCCTGGGATTGGTACCATCGCGACGACTCTCCATACATGGCCAGTTCAAAATACTGGTTGGCGCGTACGATGTGATAGTGGGGTCTCAGAGCTCTAGTGTCGAGCGCTTTGCGAAGCGCTACGGCCGTGCCTCCCGTTTCATTCTGGAGCGAGACTCTGAGAGCGAAGGCCAGGAGAGTTTCGTGGCTGGCGAGAAGATGGTCCGCCGCATTGACATGGGCCACGTCTTCATCGGCCGGAGTGACGATCTGCACAGTCGTTTGCCCGCGTATGCCGAACGGGGTGGCTCCGCCGGTCTTGAGATCGTCTTCGTCCCCAAGAACATCCCAATTGACACTGTAGATGATTCGATAGGCGCCCGCTTGTGGGAAGAGTGCGCCGCCGGAACCTCGCAGGAGTGAAATGGAGTGGGAAATGCTCTCCCCCGGGTGCAGGACCATGATATCGTGGCCACGATCGTCCTCGGCAAGCAGCGGGTGGAAGGCCTGCACATTTCCTGCGGAGTCTTGCACCACGCCGCTTACGTGACCTCGCTTGAGACTCAAGCTGGCAGGCACATGGAGATCACTGGGATTCGATGATTGGTCGGTGATGTTCGTCAGTCTCAGGTTACACCGTACCGGGGCTCCAATGGGAATGTCGTCCAGCAGAGGCGCGACGGTGAGGTCGAGTCCGGCGGCCGGCTTGGACGCCGCCGGCGCAAGAAAGGGAGAATGGCGTGGATTAAAGTGTGTTCCCGGACGAACCATGACGTCGGGCGCGTGCTGCAAGCGTTCGATGTCGTCCCCGTGAAATCGAAACTCGACGTTCTGGGGAAACTCCTCAACGGTACTCCTTCGATTTGGAAGCACTGAGAGTGCCGCTTCGTTTCGGGCATAGGTGAGATCTTCTTGGACGTATCGTCGGAACTGCTGGTTGATCCGATGATTGCCCTGGGACTCCGGTGAACCTTGTCCCTTTTTCTTCTGTCCGCTTTTCTTCGGAGGAAGGAGGTCCAACAATCGCTGTTCACTCTGGACCCTGCGAATCTCCCTTCTCGCCGCCCGTCGTGCCAGCGGATGAAACGCAATCACGTTGGTCGTGTTCATGAAGCCATAGTCGGCTTGATTGTGATCTAGACCTTGAAGGTGACCGATCTCGTGCACGGCGGTGCGAAAGTAGAGGTCTGTCCTCTCAGCGAATCTTCTGGGTTCGAAATCCGGGAAAATCCGGCGCCCAGTCGGAAAAGCGATGCAGGGATAACT
>JANQJH010000227.1 GCA_028281705.1 Verrucomicrobiales bacterium | reverse complement strand
CGTGCTCCCCTTCCACTGGCATGCCTCGAGCTGGGTGGATCAAAATAAGCTACGCCTCGATGCCATCCGCATGGAGCGCAGTCTCATGTCCGTCATTCTCTTCATCATCGTCATCGTCGCCACGTTCTGCGTCACCGTCACCATCATCGTCACCACGGTGCAAAAGAGGCGCGAGATCGGCGTCATGAAAGCCATCGGGGCCCAGACGGCCCAGATCGTTCGCGTGTTCGTCCACCAGGGACAGGTTGTTGGGCTCTGCGGCGTCGGCTTGGGCGTCGTCACCGGACTGGTCTTCCTCTACCAACTCGAGCGCGTCCGCAGCTTCATCGGAATGTTCGGCGCCGATCCTTTTGACGAGAAAGTCTACGGGCTGGCCAAACTCCCCGTGGAGATTATTCCCAGCAGCATCATCGGGATCGCCTTGGGAGCCATCGTCGCGTGCACCCTGGCTGCCATCCCGCCGGCTTGGGCTGTCGCCAGACTGGACGCGGCCAAAGCCCTGCGTACTGATTAACGTATCCCCACATGCAGATCTACGTAGCCATCGCGGACGAAAAGGCAGGGCCGTTCACGCTCTTCCAGGTCGAGGAACGTCTCCGCACTGGCGAGCTGAACGATGACAGCCTCGCCTGGCACGATGGCCTGGCCGAATGGCAGCCCCTGAAAGAGCTGGCCCCGTTTGAAAGCTATTTCCGGCTTCGGGACGTCGAACTGGAAAAAGAGCGCAGACGGAAGGAAGCGGAGAACCTGGCCGAGTTCGAACGCCGGCAAGCCCTGGCTCTGCCCAAATCCGCCGTCCGCCCCTGGACACGATTCTGGGCCCGGCATCTCGACTTTTTCTTTTTCCTCACGGCCTGCCTCTTGATCTTCAACGGCCTTCGCCAGATCGGATGGCTCGAGGCGGACATTCAACGATTCGATGCCGTCTTTCCCATGTTCCTGCCCCTGTGGCATCTCCTCGAGGCCTATGCCATCAGCCGCTGGGGGACCACGGCAGGAAAGGCCATGCTCGGGATTCACATCTCGGACCGAGAGAAATCTCCTCTGAGTTTCAATGCCTCCGTGAGACGATCCCTTGGCGTCTATGTCCTCGGCATGGGCTGCTACCTCTTCCCCTTGTCACTCATCGCTCCGGTCTTTGGCTACTTTCTCTTGCAGAAGAACAAGAGAAGTTTTTGGGATGTTTCCTCCGATTCCTACGTGCACCATGCCCCCTTTCAAGCACGTCACGTTCTCGTGCCGCTCGCCATTGTCTTTCTTCTCTTCACCCTCTTCCAAGGCCCCTTCGCGGAACTCGCCAACCACCACTCGGACCAAATGGAAGTCATGCGAGACAAGATCGGCGGCCAGACGAACTAGCCGAGTCTGACCCAGACCGGGAGGCCCGGTTTGCAACACCGTTCCGTCGACACCTCAGGCCTTTCCCGCGCAGTGGCGTTCAGTTGACCGTGCCATCCATCCACAAGTTCCGGCGACTTCCGATTGTCGTCCCGTGAATACGCCGTCTCTTGCCAGAAACTGCTAACGCCTCCTCTTGCCCCCCCATTGACCGCTCCGCGTGGTGGGAATCATCGGCTGGTACGTTCCGCCCATCCGGCGGAGGGCGATGCCACACTGGCCACTTGGGGAGGCATCAAGAACCAAGCCGATCACTCTCGCATCGCAGACAGCCCAGAATGGGAATCACTCGATATCCAACCGCCGCTCAAGCGACATGACTACTCCGATCAACGTCCTCATCGTCGACGACCATCCGGTTCTCCGTCGGGGATTGGCCCAGATCATTGACGAAGACGAGGCCCTGAAGGTGATCGCTGAGGCCGGGAGCGGGCCCGAGGCGCTCAAGCTGATGGAAACCACGCCCGTCGACGTGGTGGTGACGGACCTGGCCATGCCGGGAATGGATGGCTTGGAGCTGGCGACCCGCCTCATCAAACACGAAGCGTCCCTCCCGGTCGTCCTCCTCACGGTGCACAAGAACGAACGGGTGTTCAACGAGGCCATCGACCGTGGTGTACGCGCCTACCTTTTGAAGGATGAAGTCGTCGAAACCATCACTGCGGGGATCCGCGCGGCGGCCACCGGAGAAGCCTTCCTCAGTCCCTCGCTCTCCGAATTCGTCATGCGCCGGGGCAACCATGTCGCTGAAGTCCGCGAGAAGAACACCGGCCTCTCCAATCTCACTCCCACCGAGCTCAAAATCCTCAAACTGATCGCTCAGCAACACTCGAGTAAGGAGATCGCGTCCCAGCTTACGGTCAGCTACCGCACCGTGACCACCCACCGAAGCCGAATCTCCCACAAGCTTGGCCTCACCAACAAGCAGTCGCTGCAGATCTTCGCCATCGCCAACAAATCTGCTGTTCTCAGCCTGAAGGGCAAACCCACGTGATGCGAACACTCTTGTCCGCCTGATGCGCGTCCCTGCTTGCCAAAGGTCTTCCACAAGATCGAGGTATGCGTTTCATCCCTTGGAGGAATTATCCCAAACACCGGGCTACAGCAATAGCGAAGCCCACCCAATTGCCATCGCCAAGCATTCTCACTTCGATCGCCTAGGGTGTGTTTGAGAACCGGCAGGATCCATGATAGAATGACTCCTCTTGAATAAGCCGAGCCAAGAGTTGCTCCTGTCCGCCCCGCCTGCGTCCTTATTTGCCGGAGGTCATCTCCAAGGTTGATGTGCTCTTGAATAACCGAGGGACTGAAGTCCCTCCCACATTCCAAGAAGGTGGCAGGGACTTTAGTCCCTTCGTTATTTCCGGGATGAAAGCCGCAGGGTTGGG
>JANQJH010000161.1 GCA_028281705.1 Verrucomicrobiales bacterium | reverse complement strand
AGCATGTTGCGGATAGCTTCACGACAGAGGAGCATCGGCGCCGTGAGATTCACCCGGATCATGGTTTCGAGAGGATCCGCTGCAAAATTCGTGATGAGATCGTCGTAGGCAATGGCCGCATTGTTCACCACGCCATCGATCACCTCGTTCTTCGATACAAACTCCGAGCCAAACACATGTTCCTTGATCGACGAGAGATCGCCTAAATCACAGGTGAGCACGCGGAGGGCCTCGGGAAACTCCCCTTGCAAAGTCTCAAGCGGAGCAGACACCTGACGACAGATGCCAAACACTTGCACCTCCCGCTGCAAAAAGAGGCGGGCAATCTCCAAGCCGAGCCCCCGGGAAACCCCGGTGACCAGTATTTTTTTCTCCGTCATTGAATCAGGCCCATCAAAATCAATTCAATTCGATCATGTCAGTCTCCGCTTCCCGGAGGACGTCGTTTCCAACTGATCCACAAATCGCCACACTCGGGGCATTTTTTGGGGTGACAACTGATTCATCAAGGCGGCCCGCAGCTCGCCCTCCTCCATCGGCAGCTCGAGAATCACATCACAACAGAGAATCGATCCCAAAACCGAATTGGGACGCCCGAAGACGCGGCAATCGCGCACCTTCGCCTGGGATCGAACGGCGGTTTCCACTTCCAGAGGATCCACTTTGTACCCGCCCACATTGACCTCCTGCCCTCGGCGGCCCCGAAACTCAAAGTGCTCCTCGTTGTCTGCTGATTGCTCAATCAAATCCCCCGTGGCATACCACGCATCCTCGCCTAACCATTCGGATTCACCCAGCTCGCCCAAGAGAGATCGATGCAACTGCAATTCGCCGTCGACAACGCGCGCCTTTTCCCCCAAACCCTCGGGTAGGCTAAACCGGCTCCCCCGAGCGGCGAATAGCGTGCCCGCCTCCGTCGACGCGTACACGTTGAGGAACTTGGCTTCCGGGAAGACCTCACTCATGCGCGCCATCAAGCCGGGATCCAACGCCTCACCACCGAAAGTCACCCGCCGCACGGATTTCAAAGGGACGTCGATGCTCGGAAGCAGGCGGAAGAAGGTCGGCGTCGCCGAAAGGTGCGTGATTCCCTGCTGCTCGATGACATCCGGGATGGCCTCGGGGGAGAGACCATTGAGGTCGACCATGGTATTGCCATTCATCACCGCCTGCAAAAAGACGAGCAACCCCGCCACATGCGCGGGACGATAGGCCAGTCCCCACACATCGTCACCATGTCCCGCATCCACCCGGACGCCACGGATCAAGGTTGCCAAGGTGTGGGTGACCCGTTTGGGACGCCCGGTGGATCCCGAGGTAAACAGAGTGATCTTCGCCTCCGGACAAGATCTCAAGGCGGACGTCAGCGCATCAATCGAAGACAAACGGATCTCGGATCGGTTCACCGGATCCCCGCCCTCGCACGCCGTGGATGTGGTAACCCCGATTTCCGTTGAAGAAACCGGAGCACTCCCTGACAAAAGTGTGAGCGGCTGCTTCCGCAGGATGCCGGCGATCACCTTGGCAAAGAACGTCACCGTGTCTCCCGGGCGAAGCACTGACTCGATGCCCTCCTCCAGGGGATCTGATACGCTGTCCAACAGTGTCCCATAGGACACGCAAGTGCCGCCGATCGGTTCCACCACGAAGGGCTTCTCTGAACCGGGCGGGCCCATCACGATTGCTCCATCAACGTCAACCTCGTCTTCGAAGCCTGCTTCACCGCTTCCACGACAAAGGACTGCAACTCCGCAGACATCGAACTCGAACTGGGCAAACAAATGCCGCATCGGTTCAACTGCTCCGCCACCTCACCGCCGACCACTTCGAAACGTTGATAGAGCGGCTGCAAATGCATCGGGCGCCAGACAGGACGAGATTCCACATTGAGAGCCGCCAAGAATCGCATGACATCGTAGGCAGTGATGCTGGATCGACTCTCATCGAGCAAAAAGCAACTCAACCATCGAGAATGGCGACAACGCGACGCTTCGGGTTGGGGCTGCCATTCCGGCAGGCTCTCGAGACCTTGCACGTATCGCTCAAACACCCGCCGCCGCTGAGTCACACGCTGATCCAACACCTCCAGTTGGCCACGCACAATGCCCGCCACGACGTTGCTCATCCCGTAGGAATAACCCAGTTCCGAGTGCACATAATTGGAAACGCCCTCGGGATCGGGATCGAGCGCCTGGCTACTCCAGCTCCGGGCCTTGGCCACCCAATCCCCGTTGGGCGAGACTAACATCCCTCCGGTCGTCCCCGTGATCATCTTGTTCCCATTGAACGAATAGACGCCCACATCCGCCAGTGCCCCGGGATGCTTTCCCTCGTAGAGAGCACCCAGCGACTCGGCCGCATCTTCGACCAAGGGCAGGGCATACCGGTCACACAGTTGCTGAATTTCCCGCATGGCCGCCGGCTGCCCAAACAGATGCACCACCATCACGGCCTTGGGCAATCGGTTCGAGGCCGCCCGTTTTTTCAGAAAAGACTCCAAGAGGTTGGGATCCATGTTCCAGGTCGCATGATCCGAGTCGAGAAAGACGGGCACGCCGCCTAGGTAGCGAATCGCATTGGCACTGGCGGCAAACGACAGCGTCGGCGTCACCACCTCATCGTCCTCGCCAACACCCACCAGGCGAAGCGCCAGATGGAGACCCGCCGTTCCGGAACTCAGCGCCGCCGCCGAGCAACCCACCAGAGCTTCCACCTCTCTCTCCAAGGCGGTCAGATTCGGCCCCACCGTCGACAACCAGTTGGTGTCGAAGGCGTCACGCACGTAGTTCAGCTCTGACCCACCCATGTGGGGCACCGAGAGATACAGGCGCTCCTTCAAGCGTTCTAAGGGAGGGTCGATCATCGATGAGTGTTCAGGTGGGGCAGGCGTAGGGCCCGTTTGGCGAAACCGGCTCTGTCACCATAGGAGCAGCCATCCTTCTGGCAACTGCTTGCTCACGACCGACTTGACTCATACTCACACCTTAGAATCCGAGGCGCGTCTCGACGTCTCCCACCGTGGTGACCAGGCCCCTTTCAAAGACATCGACTCCGAAAGCCGCCTCCAGATTGACCGTGAGTTCGGCCAAGGCCAGCGAGTCCATCTCGAGGTCACGCCTCAGACTCGTGTCCTGCTCGATGGAGGCCACCGGAGCCCGCTGATTGTGCTCGCGCACCCGATTGATCACCTGGAGGAGGACGGCGCGCCCTTCGGAAACCGATGGAGGAGTGGCCGCCATCTTCGGCTCCTCCGGCGCCAGGGTGCGCAATTGCCGGCAGGTAAGCAACGAATCCGCCGCCAAATCCCGGTCGACGTAGGTGAGCGCATCCACCGAGCATCGATCTCCCACCGTGACGCCCTGGGAGATGAAGGCGTTTGCCCCCACCAAAACCTTCTCCCCAATGGTCGTGTTCCCTCCAAGTGAGGCGCCCGGATTAATGACCACATGCCCCCCAAGACGGGCATGATGACCGACCACCACGTTGTAATTGACCAGACAGTGCCCCTTGAGAACGGCCTCATTGGAAATCACCGCGTTTGCCGCGAGATAGCACCCCGCTCCCACCTGAGCCCCCCTGGCAACCTGAGCCCGAGGATGGATCACGGACTCCGGACGCAATCCAAGCTCCTCGGCCACGGCAAGCCATCGAACTCGATATTCCTGGTGCGTCATCGCTAAGATATAGTGGTGATCGCCCGGATGCTCTTCCACGAAAGCCCTGAACTCCTTTTCAGAAAGCGCGGGATCGGCCCCATCCACTGCTTCCCCTTGGGCGCGAACGAGAGACACGGACCGCTCGGGATCGCAGTCCCGCACCACCGCCTGGACCTCAACGGCGGTTCCCCCGGACCCGAAGACGAATAGACGAGGCTCTTGATCCCTGGTCATCTTCAATACGCAATCAGGCGCCGGACGGAGCCCAGGAGACGGAGAGGCGGGTTCGAATCAATGTCACCATACAAGAAGGAAATGGTCCTCCCCGCCATGGCCCTCGCTTGAACGCAATGCAAGACAAATCGCCGCCGCGAATAGCCTCATGCTCCGGCTCATCACCTGCCCAGAAAGGCCTCGACCTGGCCAATCGTCAGGTTCTTGGCGGGCAATGGGAAGCCCAAGGTGTCCCCATTGGGAGTGAAGCCGCCCCCGTCCACATCCACAAAAATCGGATTGTTGTAGGCGCATGGTTGGAGCGACGCCTGGTCGCTGGTGCCGTATCCCTTCTCCAGGGTGTGCCCCTCGCCGCAGGCCACCACGATGAGGTGGCTGTCCTGGCTCAAAGGTACTGAGAGGGTCCGATCAAAGGCCACCACGCCATCGCCAAACCACCCTGGGTGACTCTGCTCCGTGTAGTTCAAGTCCTCCCGCGGCACGCCGTTGACCAATACTTGAACCCGATCGATGGCGATCCAATCCGTACACTGCACTTTGACCTTGAGATCAATGGAACCCGTGGCCCGGGTCGAGCCCCCGGCTAGCGTTCCGTCGCCCGTTTCCACGCTGAGGAAAGGACCGCTGGTCAGAATCATCCGCCCGGCCTTGGCATGCCGCACCATTTCCCGCCAATCGATCTCCTTGGGCTCATCGGTCGACGAGGGCAAATAATTGCGCCAGCTCCCCACCCCGTTGCCGTGCACCGTGTGGGCATCGGCCACGCCAACACCCCAGATTCGATGGCCCTGATTGAGTAGCTGGAGCCAGATGAATTCCCTCACATAGCGAATCTGCCGCGCCAGGGTCTCGGGTTCCTTCACGATCTTGTAGGGGGCGCCCAACAGGATATCGCTCGCGCGATTGTTCTGCGTCTCGACCCCATCAATCAATTTGCCCAATGTGAGGTAACCGCCATCAACACGACCGTCTTCATCCCGATCGATGAAATTCTCCGTCATGTCCGGGTGATTGATCTGCACCCAGCGATCGGGATTCTGGCCCTGAAAATCACGCAGAATGATGGCGTTGAGCCGCGGGTCCTTCTGCCACACCGGCGCCCCTCCATCCTGCGTAAACGGCACCACTTCGAAGGGAAAGGCGTTGAAATGGGCCCCGGATCCCGTGAGTTCGATTCCAACCACGGTCTGAAGGTGATCCGTCAATCCCAGGGCATCGATGTGAGGCCGCCAATCGTAGATCCGATTGTGTTCCGTCGTGGGCACAAATTCGAGGTGCTCCGCCGCCAGATTGATCATCCGATCATCCGTCCCGCAGGTATTGTCACCGCTCGGCGTCGAGTGATTGTGAAAGTCGGCACTGACCCAGCCCGTCGTGTCCACCAGACGTTTGAGCACGCCGCGCACCATCACCGTCTCCCCCTTGCCTAACTGAATTTCTTGGTCAAGGTGCGAGAACTCAAGCCCCCGCGTGACGATCACTCGATAAGAACCGGGATCGAGCGGCACGACGAAGTCACCTTTTTCCGAATGGTACTGATCGAGGCAACCGTGAGCACGATTGTTAGGCCCAAGATCAGGCGAGGGCGTCTCACCGAGGCCGCGAAACTGCACCTTGCAGGGCAGGCTCACCCCAGCCTCATCCCGGACGTCAAACTGCACCTGCGATGCCGCGGTCAGGCGCACTCGAGCATCCTCGAGCGCTCCGGCCTTGAGGGTGGTCTCGCCTTTCACGGTTTCACGACCGAAATCCCGAATTTCGTAAGCCAGGGGCTGGCCCGCCGAAAAACGAAAGTCAATCAACCCCTCGGCATCCGGATAGGCTGGCAGCCCTTTCTCCTTGTCGCCCTCCTGGTAGAGAATGCGAAGCGCCGGCGTTTCCAGTGGTTCGCCCTCCGGCCCGACCACCTTGCGGGCCAAGCGCCCGGTCTCCTCCGAGCGGCTCAGGACCAATCCCACGGCCTCTGCCGGCGACGAGGCTACCGCGAGAAAACGCAGCAACTGAATGGATTCTCCCGGTTTCAGGCTCACCTCACCCTGGGGAACCGCCAGGCCATCACCGGCCATCCAGCCATAGGCATAGCCCGCCCGGTCGGCGGGATCCACCGCATCACCCCACGTGATGCCACGGTAGCTTCCCGTCTGCGAAAAACTCTTCCAGGCATCGGCCGCTTTGAACCGGTGGGCCTGGTTCGTCTCATTGCGCACCGTGCTCAGGATCTCCAGACCCTGCCAGCCATCGCGCAAGCGATAGACATGGTGCTCGTAAACGCCGCCATTGTTGGCTGCCGAAATCTCCGTCTCCACGCTGGCCATCCCCTCCGAACCATCCGAACCCACCCTGACAAAGGAAACCTCGCCCCGCTGATCCAAGGGCCCGAAGATCGTCAGTTGATCGTTGTCCGACCCTCTCAATGAGAGATCGTAGAGACATCCGGGGG
>JANQJH010000117.1 GCA_028281705.1 Verrucomicrobiales bacterium | reverse complement strand
CAAAGCCGGTTACGTCTACGGAGCCTCCGACGCGCTAGGCGAACACCCCGCCGAGGATCCGGTCACTCCGGAAGACCTCGCGGCCACGATCTACCATCTCCTGGGAATTGATCCATCGGCGATGATCATGGACACGCAGGCACGTCCCCTCATGATCTCGAGCGGCAATCCGATCTGGGACGTAATTGCCTAAGTTTTCGCTCGTTTCACCGGCCAAGCAGAGCTAGTAGGCAGGCACCAACATGCCTCCCATGATCCAACTGCGTGAAGCCGTCTTCGGACTCGAGGATCAAGCGATCACCGGCCCCATCAATCTGACAGTCGAGCCGGGCGAGAAGATACTCCTCGACGGGCCCTCGGGCGCTGGGAAGACGAGCCTTCTCCGCGGAATCCTTGGGTTTCTCCCCCTCATCGGGGGCGCCTATCTCTACGAGGGAGTCGCAACGAACAAGCACACCATCTGGGCCCTGCGCCAGGTGACGAGCTACATCACTCAGGAGCTTGCGGTGGGTAGCGGACCGGTTCACGCCTGGCTGCGTGAGTGTCTTCCAGCGCATACCGACATTCACGAGGCGGATCTGGCAAAGTTCCACCTCTCAGCGTCCATCCTGGAGAATTCCCTCGCAGACCTCTCCCGAGGCGAGCGCCAGCGGCTCGCCATGGTTGCCGGTCGGTTGCGAAATCCCAAACTCTATTTGTTAGATGAAGTCACATCAGCCTTGAACGCGGAACTGCGCCGAGGAGTGATCCGTCATTTTTCGGAGGTCGAGGCGACGGTCATCGTCGTCTCTCATGATGACGACTGGCGCCGTGAGAGCGTATTCCGGCAGCACAAAATCTCGGTATCATGAAAGGGGCACCCGATCTTTCCTGGCAGGGCATGGCCATGGGATTCATCCTCCTGGCCCTCCCGCTTTTGCTGACCTGGCGACTGCGTCTCGGGCTGGGCAAAGACATCGTCATTGGCGTTGGCCGAATGACCGTCCAGCTGGTTCTCGCGGGACTCTATCTGGGCTACCTCTTCCGCTGGAACCTCCCATGGCTCAATCTGACGTGGTTAGGCGTGATGATCCTCGCCGCTTCGGGTTCAGTCTTGCACCACAGTGAACTGCGCTGGTCTGCCTTCATCGGGCCTGCATTGGCCGCACTCGGTCTGGCGACTCTGGTGATCGTGCTCTACCTCAATGCCTTCGTGGTTCAGTTGGACGACCTCTTTGAGGCCCGGTATCTCATCGTCCTTGGGGGCATGCTCCTGGGAAATTGCCTCTCGGCCAATATCATTGCGGCGAGCAGCTACTACAAATCCATCGCGGAACAACAGAGCCTCTACGAATGGCGTCTGGGAAATGGTGCCAGCCAATCCCAGGCGTTGCGGCCCTTTTTGCGTGAGAGCCTCACGGCGGCACTTCGCCCGGGCGTCGCCGCCATGATGACCATGGGGCTGGTCTCGCTGCCGGGGATGATGACCGGTCAGATGCTAGGGGGCAGTGATCCCGGCGTTGCCATCAAGTACCAGATCGTCATCATGTTGGCCATTCTCACCTGCACGTCGGCGAGCATCTCCCTCTTCCTCTTCTTCTCCTCGAGGATCTGTTTCGATCCCCTGGGAAATCTGAAGACGAAGAGAGTTCTCAAGAATCCGTCTCGCTGACCGCAGCCGCTTCGACAGCGCCGCTCAGCTGTAGCCGTTCATCCTTGGCTAGGGCCTCGGCGATCTCCGGCCAACCACCAGGCTGCTGCAGTTGGAAGACGCTCAAATAGAGAGTCACCAACGGAGCCGGATTCTTCTCCAGGAGGAGATCGATGCCCTCCTTGAGTTTCTCCGGATCGATGGTTTCCGGCAAATCTTCCACGCCGCCCTCTTCGTCGTGTTCAATCCCCAAGGCTGCGACAAAGGTAATGAGCATGTCTTTCTGCGTCTTGAGAAGCCAGACCTGGAGCAGATGCTCGGCCACGGTGTCCGACGGGCGCTGCTTCAGCGTCTTGATCAACCACGCGATCTGCGCCGGGACCGGTTTTTTCTGCACAAACACGGGCCGGAGCTTCTTCTGCACCGCGAGAGTGGCCACCGTTGTCTTGTAGATGTCACGCTGTTCGTTCCGGAAAAAACCGAGGATCTCCGTGGCGACGTCGTCATGGAGCTGCTGAAAGATTTCGTAGGCGTTCATCATTGAGAATCAGAGAGATCGACCACTCTACTTCCCCTTCTCAACTTGCAAGCCTTCTTTCTGCCAGGCAATGATCCCACCATCCAAATGATAGAGCTTGAGAAAGCCGAGTTTTTGCAAGGCTTTCAATGCCGTCTGGCTCCTCGCCCCAGAACGGCAGTGAATCAGATAGGTGCGCCCCTTGTCCAACTTCGCTGCCTTGGCCCCAAAATCAGGGGCGCGCACGTCGAGATTCTTGGCCTTGGGAATGCGCGCCTCCGCATACTCCCCGGCAGTGCGGACGTCGAGGACGACAAAGTCCTCCTTGGCTTTGTTAGTCTTCCAGAGCTTCCCCGCTTCCTTGGCATTCACATGCTTGACCATTGGATCGCCGAGGGGTTTGTCTCCCCAGAGCGGTGAGACGATAAGAGCCAGGAGGAAGAGTGAGGCAGCGATGATTTTCATGTTTTCACTGAACGACAGCTGCCCCTCAAGGCAAGTTCAAAGCCACTCCGCGTTGACCAAATTCAGGGGAGCCTCACCCCGCAGCACGCGAGCCACTTCCGCACTGCTTTTCTCGCGGATTTCGAGCAATCCGGCATCCGAATAGTAGGCCGTGTGGGGCGTGATCAAGAGATTGACCGGGGGCATTTCGTTCGCCTGCCAGAGCCGGATCAAGGCGTCCTCGCTCGCGGGCGGTTCCTGGGGAAGCACGTCGATCCCGGCCCCGGCGATGATCCCGGCCCGGAGTGCCTCAGCCAGCGCCTCGGTATCGACGACGGCGCCCCGAGCCGTATTGATCAGACAAGCCGTCGATTTCATCTGCCGCAGCCTCTCCGCATCCATCAAGTGACGGGTCTCCTCCGTCAGCGGCGTGTGCAGCGAAACGGCATCACTCTCCGCCAGGAGGGTTTCCAAACAGTCCACCCGCTCCACCCCCAGCACTTTTTCATACCCCGGGCGAATGTAGGGATCGTGAATCAGGACGCGCATCTTGAGAGCCTTTGCCCGCAACGCGGTGGCCGAACCGATGCGTCCGCAGCCGATGATTCCCAGCGTACTGTTGGCCAGTCGCACGACCGGCCCCACGTCATGGCGATCCCAGGGCTTCAGTGTCTCCGCCGCACGCAGACGGCGATCGGCAATGACAAAACCTCGCATGCAGGCTAACAACATTCCTATGGCGTGATCGGCAACTTCGTCCACCCCGTAGTCCGGAACATTGCACACCTTGATCCCCCGCTCTCCCGCGGCACGCACGTCGACATTGTCATAGCCCACACCGCCACGGACGATCACCTGGCATTGTTTGAGTTCAGACAGCACTTCATTGGTCAGGGTCACTTCATGATAGAGGATGATGCCGTCCGCATCGTCCAGCTGGCCTCTGAGAGCCTCAGTCGACTTGGCCATGAGGCAGTCCACCCTGGCAATCCCGGCCAGGGCCTTATCCTCAATCTGCACGGGGGGAGCGAGGCAGTCCGTGATGACAACGCGATGCATGGACGCTGGTTAACCGCCCGCCGCATCCTTGTCCAGCCCCGATGGGCCCCACCTCAGATACCCCGCCCCGCAGCGCGCCAGCCCCCGGGACGGCGCTGGAAAACCCACCACTCGGCCAGCAAGACCAGCAAACCCAAGGCCGCCAGCCAATGCCAGATCGGACGATCCGTCTCCATCGTCTGCGCCTCAGCCGTGACCCGGGCCTCGCGAAACTCCACCGCATCCACCTGACGGAGTGACGTCTCCGAGAGAGACAACAGATTGGCCCCGCGAACCACTCCCGTACCTTCGTAGTGATAGAGCCCCACTTTGAGAGCCGACACCCCGGGCAAGCGACCGTCATCGCCACTCACTAACTTGATCTCACGCGCATCGGGACCGCGAACGGAGATCGACTGCTCAGGCCTCACGACAAAGCCTGGCAAGATCCCTGTCCGGTGAGCCCGGGCTTCCGCCAAGCCTGCCAGGTGTCTGGCATGCTGCACCAAGTTCGCCGCGAACACGGGAAAACCCACGCGATAGGGAAAGGTGGAGCGATCCACATGGAAGAGAGCATGCAGCGTCACGCGCTCTTCGTCGATCTCCTCCAGGAGCAACGGTCCTCGAGCACCATGGACCAGCGTCTGATACCCCCTGTTCACCAGCGTACCTTCGTCAAACTCACTCGATACCGGCTCCTCGAGAAACATCACATTGCTAAAATCAACGTGCTGGAGAAACGGCGAATCCCGCCTCCAATCGATCGCCTGATTGGCCGAAGGCGTATCCACCCGGATGAGATCTTGCAAGCCTTGGGGAACGACCGACAAGAACAATCGCAAGCGTGCCCCGAGATTCAAATCCGCCGCCGCATCCGAAATCACCAAATCATAAACCCCAGGGCCGGAAACGCCGTCTCTGGGATGGACTTCCACTTTCTCCATCGCATTCAAGGCGTGTCGAAACGATGCTAGCGAGGACCCCACATGCACCTGGAGCGGCCGCAACGCGGGCAGCGTCAGATAGGCCACGTTGTCCGCTTCCAAGGCGTCAAACCTGGTGTTGGGGATCAGCTCGAACTTCAAGTTCCGAGCCTCGTAGCCCGGCACCCGAAAGAGCAGCCGCGCCGCCTGGCCAGGCCCGGTCGCCACCAATTCCGAGGCCATCGTCTCGCCCCTGGGCGCATCCACGCGGCTCATTTCTATGGCTCCACCATAGTCTCCCCCTTTGGAGGCACCAACCTCGAGAAAGATCTCCCATCCGTCTTCCCGTCCGCGTCTCGCACTACAAGCCGTGATCCCGATATTCGGCCCTGGCGCTTCCATTTTTTGGAAGTTCACCCGGAACGGCAAATCAAGCTCGGCGCGCTCCGCCACATTGCCGTCGCTCAAGAGCACCACCTCCTCAAAGGCAGCGCCCCGGCCCAAGGCCTGCGCCATCCTGAAGGCATGCTTGATCTGAGAAGGCACTTCGTCCACCTCGATCTCTGCCAGGGCATCCCTGAGCAATTGCTTGTTACCCGTAAACCCACTGCGCTGACTGGCATGATCGCTAAAACTGATGATGGCCATTTGCTGATCGGGCAGCAGGCCTGCAATCAAATCCTCCACTCGTTCTTTCGCCACTTCCAATCGCGACTCTCCACCCCGTTCGGCCGCGGCGGCCATGCTGGCCGAGCAATCGATCAAGATCGGCATTCGCGTCACGCGATCGTCCGCTCCCCGAAAAAATGGCTGCATCGCCGCCAAGATGAGCAACATCAGGAGGAGCAGTTGCAATAACAGTAGCAGGTTCCGCTTGAAACGCTGGAAAGGCGAATTCACTCGCTGATCGTCCAGGACGCGCCGCCACAGAACCAAGGACGGCACTGTCACTCGCGGCCGCTTCAACTTGAGGAAGTAGAGCGCCACCAGCGGCAGGACGAGAGCAAAGAGCCACGCGGCGCTGGGAGTGAAGAACGAGAGATTCATCGCAACGCCGTCTCCTGCTTAGCTTTGACCATCATTCATACCCTCATGCAATCCACCCTTGGCGGCGTAACGTATCAAAGAGCACCGTCTCCAGCGGATCCACCGTGGACGTCGCGAGAAATCGTCCCGAACGACTCTGGCAGAGCGCCCTCATCTCCTCTTCATAGGCCGCCCGATGATCCTGATAGAATCGCAAGAGATCACCCGAAACGGAAACATCGAGCGTCTCTTCCAGTTCAGCATCCACCAATCGAAAATCAGAAGTGATGTCAGGGTCGATTTCAGTCGGCCCGAGAATCTGCAAGGCCAGGATCTCGAGACCATGGCTGTAAAGGGCGTTGAAGGCCCGCCTCAGAGTTCCGAAGCTGAGAAAGTCGGATAACAAGATCACCACTCCCCGTCCTGCGTGATGCTGAAGTGCGTTTTCAATGGCCGCTTCAAGGGGAATCGTCTCGTCCGCCTCCTCCAATCGTTCGAGAAAGGAAAAGAGCTTGTTCATGCTCGCTCGTCCCCGGCACGGGGGAAGCCGCTCCGCCCTCGTCGAGAGGCATTGAATACTCAGCCGCTCCGTATGCCGCAGCGCCATGAGACCAAAGGCAGCCGCCAGTTCCCTCGCCCGTTGAAACTTGCCTTCGAAGTTCATCGACCTCGAACCATCGATGAGGACGAGGAAATGAGTGATCTCTTCCTCATGGAAAAGTTTGATATAGGGCCGGTGGAGACGCGAAAAACTATTCCAGTCGACAAAGCGCATGTCATCCCCGGGAGCGTAATCGCGGAAATCGGCAAAGTCGGTGCTCGTTCCCCCTTTGCGAGCCAAATGTGATCCCGTGAACCGGTTGGTAAAATGACATCGCGACTGGACCCGCAGCCGCTCCAGACGCGCGATGACGTCATTCTTCAGCAGACTACTGAGTTGGGCAGGCATGACGATAGCAATCCCACAAATATCTATGCGGACTCCGGCAGAGACGTTACCAGCTCGTCGACCAGTTCACCAAGATCGATGTTTTCCGCCTGGCCATCGTAGTTGAGAAGAATGCGATGGCCCAATACTTCTCTAGCATAATATTTGATATCTTCAAAAGCCACATGCTCCCGCCCACAGGCCAGAGCCCGCACGCGCGCGGAGCGGATAAGCGCCTGGGTCGCTCTCGGACTCGCCCCCCAGCGGACGAACTGCTTGACTCGCTCACTCGCCTCAGCCACCTCCGGATGTGTCGCCAGGACGAGACGAACCGCGAAGTCGCGCATGGGATCAGCCACCACCACCCGGTCAAGCGTCTCTCGCATTGCCAGAATGCCACGGCCATCGACCGCTTTCTCCACAACGGCCGCCTCCGAGAGGATCGTTCGCTTCACCACTTCATTCAATTCATCGCGATTGAGAAAGGGTACCACCACTTTGAACATGAAGCGATCTAACTGCGCCTCTGGCAAAGGGTAGGTTCCTTCCTGTTCAATAGGGTTTTGTGTCGCCAAGACAAAGAAGGGTTGCTCCAGTTGAAATGTTTTTCCCGCCGCCGTGACGGAGCCTTCTTGCATGGTTTCCAGCAGGGCGGCCTGAGTCTTCGGCGTGGCCCGGTTGATCTCGTCGGCCAGCAGAAGCTGCGTAAAGATCGGCCCCTGACGGAACTCGAACTGGTACATCCCATTAGGGCCCTGGGTCATGATATTCGTCCCGATGATATCGGCCGGCATCAGGTCTGGGGTGAACTGAATCCGTTTGAAATCCAGGGCCAGGACCCGACCCATGGCCTTGACGAGCTCCGTCTTCCCCAGCCCGGGCACACCTTCGAGCAACACATTGCCACCACAGAGAATGGCCGTGACGGCCGCTTCGACAACGCGTTCCTGACCAACGATCACTTCGCCGATCTGGTCACGAATGCGTTGAAAGCACTCCTGAAACTGTCGCGCCTCACCCGTGAGATTCTCCGATTCCGTATTCATAATCATGACTCCCCCGGGGACGCGTCGGCGCACCCGTTAGGGAGTCTTGTCGAGGGCTTGCCCCTTGACAAGGCATAAGTGAGGAGGCGGTTGTGGCACACTCGTGATCCCAAGGACCGAGCACTCCTCACTGGCCGTCCACACACCGCTCCTCCACCACCCGATGCATCTCCTCTTCTTGTTCCTCCATGGAAAAGACCAGTTTGAACTGGTTGCGCGCTCGATCAAGATTGTGTGCCGGGCGATGCGTCTTGAAGTAGACGTCCCCTTCGATGTGATCAGTGAGGAATCGGATCCCAATCATGAGGGCCAACAGCTTTCCTGAAAACGCGAGATGATCCCGTTCAATAGGCGTGAGAAACCCGCGGGCAGCACTCCAGTATCCATCGACCAATGCATCGAACATGGGCAACTGCATCGTCACCAGACTCAAATCGCGTTCGTCTTCCAGCGCGGGACTCGTCGCCGTCCGCACCATGTCCCCGAAATCATAGAGGACCGATCCCGGCATCACCGTATCAAGATCCACGACACAGATCGCCGTCCCCGTCGTGTCATCGATCATCACGTTATTCAACTTGGTATCGTTGTGCGTGATCCGCTCCGGCAATTCACCCCGATTGATGAGATCGAGCAGAATATCGACGACATGTTCACGCTGTGAAACGAACTCGATATCGTCCATCACCGAAGCCGCGCGGTTTGCCGGATCCTTTTCCACCACACGCATCAGATTGTCGAAGCGCTTTCGCGCGTGATGAAAATCCGGGATGGTCTCGTGCAAGCGACCACCCGGGAGATCCACCAGCCGATGCTGGAAAGTTCCGTAGGCGCGCGCGACCTCACGGGCCTGATCCAGACTCTCGATGGTGTCGAAAGTCGTCGCCCGGTCGATGTAGATGTAGGTGCGCCAGTAGACGCCGTCGCCATCCTGGTAGTAGAGCTGGCCGTCCCGCCGGGGGATCACGGTAAGCGATTTCCGCCCCGCGTCGGGATCCTCCGTCGCGGCCAGGAGACCGTGTTTGTGCCGCGTGACCCGGTCGATGTTCTCCATCACCCCAATCGGGTTGGTAAACACGAGGTGATTGATCGTTTGGTGGACGAATCGCAAGGTCCGTCCCCCGTAGTCATAGTCCGCCGCGTAGGTATCGTTGATATGTCCCTTCCCGATGGGAAATGCCCTCAAAAAGCGGCCGTGCACCTGAAACTGCGCTCCCACGGCCTTGATCTTCTCCTCATCAGTCTTGGATTTCATACGAGACACCGAGCCATAACTCCCGGCCCAACGAGAATCAAGCCGAGACCACAAGGGATACGTCACGCTAAAAAAACCCACTTGCCATGAAGCCCGTAAAAGCTAGGATGCCGGCCATTTCCCTCGAAAGCAGCAGCTCTGAAGTCCATCTATGAATCTAGCTTCCCTCCTGACGGTTGAACAGATCGTCGCCGAGATGCAAGCGACCGAACGCTGGCCCGCCATCGTTGAATTGGTCGAGCATCTGGAGAAGCAGGAATTGCTCTCCGGTGACGATCGTGAGGCCATCCTCGAAGCACTGCATCAGCGCGAAGATCAGACCAGCACCGGCATCGGTTCCGGGGTCGCCATCCCCCACGCCTTCTCCGACAAGCTCGACCAGGTGATCGCCGTCTTCGGCCGTTCCCGCGAGGGCGTCGACTTCGAGGCCATCGACAACGCCCCCGTCCGCTTCATCGTCCTCTTCATGGTCCCGGAAGACCAATACCACACCCACCTGCGCACCCTCGCGGCCATCGCCAAGACTCTCACCAACGGCAAGATACGCGAACGGCTGGGTGAGGCGGCGGACGCCCAAGAAATTCTCCAAATCCTCCGTGCCAAGGCTGCCCGAGCCTAGCCAACGCCCGCCCTCCGCCAGTCTCGGCTCTCCCATTAACCAAGGCGGATTCTCTTCTCCTTTCTTCATTTCTCTTCTCAAGCCCAATCGCATCCCATGAGTCTCCTCCGCCATCGCCTGCGCGAACAGCTTTCTCTAGCTCTTTCCCAACTGGATCTCGACCTCCCTCGTGGCTTTCGCGTCGATGCCAGCCCCGCCACCGATCCCCGGTTTGGAGACTATCAATCAAACAGCGCCATGATCCTGGCCAAGCGGCTCAAACGCAATCCGCGTGAGCTCGCCCAAGCCGCTGTCGAAGCCGGTAACTGGGAGGGTCTCTGTCAGCCTCCCGAAATTGCCGGACCTGGATTCATCAACTTCAGAATCACCCAGTCTTGTCTCGAGGAACACACCCTAACGATATTTCATGACGCGCATCTTGGCGTCCCCCAGGCCGACCCGGCAGAGACCATCGTCATCGACTTCAGTGCCCCCAATGTCGCCAAGCCGATGCACATCGGCCACATTCGAAGCACCTTCATCGGCGATTGCCTCAGCCGCGTCGGCCGCTTTTTGGGTCACCGCGTGATCACTGACAATCACATCGGAGATTGGGGCACCCAATTTGGCATGATCATCTACGGCTGGAAGCGCTACCTCGACCGCGAAGCCCTGGAAAAGGATCCCATTCGAGAACTCCTGAGGGTCTACCGCGAGGTGAATGTCGAGACCAAGGCCGACGAAGGCGCCCTCCAAGCGTGCCGGGATGAACTGGTCAAGCTCCAGCAAGGCGACGCGGAAAACCATGCCATTTGGAAGCAAACCGTGGATCTCTCTCTCAAACAACTCGGAGAGCTCTACGATTGGTTAGGCATCACCTTCGATCACTATCTGGGTGAGAGTTTCTACAACGACCGCCTGGGACCGGTGGTCGACGACCTCCTGGAAAAGGGACTGGCCGAGGAAAGCGATGGGGCCATCTGCATCTTCTTTCGCGACATTCCTGAACTTGCGGAAAAGCCGGCCATCGTCCGCAAGCGCGACGGCGGCTTCAACTACGCCACGAGCGATCTAGCCACCATCGATCACCGGATTTCGGAATGGAATGCCGATCAAGTTTGGTATGTGGTCGGAGCGCCGCAGCAGCTTCACTTCCAGCAACTCTTCGCCGCCGCCAAACGTCGCGGCCAGGACGTGCGCCTGACCCACGTGGCTCATGGCAGTATCCTGGGCCAGGACCGCAAGCTGATGAAAACGCGTTCCGGCGACAATGTTCAGCTCCTCGACGTTCTCCATGAGGCCGTCGAACGAGCCCGCACCATTATTGAGGAAAAGAATCCCACCCTAAACGACGACGAGAAGACCGACATCGCCGAAGCCATTGGGCTCGGCGCCGTCAAGTATGCCGAACTCTCTCAACACCGGATGACGGACTACATTTTCTCTTGGGACAAGATGCTCTCCTTCCAGGGAAACACGGCGCCTTATTTAATGAACGCCTATGTCCGCACCCGAGCCATATTTCGAAAACTGGGGGAGGACGTCAGCTTTCCGGAGCGCCTCGTCCTCGCCGCCGACGGTGAACGCACCTTGGCCATGAAGCTGGCTCAGTTCGGGGAGATCGTGCCCGACATCCTTAACGATTTCCGGCCCAATCTGCTGGCCAACTATCTCTACGAGCTGGCCCAGGCCTTTCATGGTTTCTACGAGCATTGCCCGGTCCTCAAATCCGAAGGGGAAACCCGCGCATCACGCCTCCTACTCTGCGAGTTGACCTCTCGCGTCCTCAAACAGGGACTCGATCTCCTCGGAATCCGCGTCACCGACCGGATGTAGGTAGGTAGGGCCACTGTGCATCAGCCAGCCCGGCTTGCCCCGATCTTGTGATGATCTCACGTTGTTGGGCGGTCGGTGTTCGCGTGCAACGATCTCGTGGTGCAGAATGAGTGCAGCTCCACCGTGATGCCCAACAGCCCCCGCCATTCCACTCGCCCTGGACTTTCGTGGTCCAAACTGCTGACCGAAGAACCCTTCCGCGTCTTCTTTCCCCTGAGTGTTCTCGCCAGCGTCGTCGGTGTCGCGCTCTGGCCCATGGTTTATTCCGGCTGGCTGCACTACTTTCCCGGAGAGGCTCACGCTCGCCTCATGATCCAGGGATTCGTCGGCGGCGCGGCCCTCGGTTTTCTCGGCACCGCCTTTCCCAGGATGGTGGAGGCCCCCGCCCTGAGTGGGATCGAACTACTCCTCCTACTGCTCACCTACCTCGGCACGGTGGCCTCACATGCCATCGGAGCCACCGCCTTCGGCGACGGTTTCTTTCTCCTCACCTGGGTGCTCCTCGGTGGTTTCCTCGGCGTCCGCTTGGCCTTTCTCCGCAAGTCTCTCCCGCCGCCAGGGTTCATCCTCGTCGCTCTGGGAATCGCCGCCGCCATCGTCGGCACCGTGATTTTGTGTTGTGGCCGCATCATCAGGCTCGTGCCCGAGCAACGCGCCTTCGCCGACCTGCTCCTCCACGAAGCCTTCATCACCGGGCCCATCCTGGGAA
>JANQJH010000093.1 GCA_028281705.1 Verrucomicrobiales bacterium | reverse complement strand
ATGTGCCCTATCCAACGAACACACGCTATCCCAACTGGCTGACGTTGACGGTGCGTTCCCAGCTTCCGGTATCGACCCTGGCCCCGATGATTCGCGCCGAGGTTCAGAAAGCCACACCCGACTTGCCCGTGGCCGTCGTTTCCTCGATCGATGAGATCTTGTTTCGGGCAACGGTGCAACGTCGATTGCTCACTTGGGTTCTGCAGTTCGTCGCCGTGATGACAATCGTCATCGCCATTGTCGGCACTTACGGCATCGTCGCCCATGAAGTGATCCAGAGAACGCAAGAGATCGGTGTCAGGATCGCGATGGGGGCCACGAGATCGAACATTCTGCGGATGTTCTTGAAGCGCAGCGTGCTCCTCTTGAGCATTGGTTTACTCGTGGGGGGAGGTGGCGCCCTGGGATTGAGCCGCTTTCTCTCCGGATTTCTCTACGAGGTCCACCGGATGGATCCGGCAACGTTTCTCTTGGTCCCGGCTTTGCTTGTCGGCGTGGTCGTCGTGGCCAGCTACATTCCGGCCCGGCGGGCCACTCGCGTGGATCCGCTGGACGCCTTGCGCGCGGAGTGAACGAAGGGGCGGCTGAAGTTCCTTCGTTTACTTTACCCGTTGTTCGCCGCGGGCTGGCTGAGGGACACGTGAAGGGCTTCAATGACCTCGGGGACTTCGATTTCGTTGAGGCAACGATGATCAAGCGGGCATTCCGCGAGGAAGCAGGGAGTGCATTCCACATGCCGCCGGAGGACGAGGGCGTTGGGAGCGACGGGCGCGGTCTGGATGGGATCACTGGGGCCGTAGATGGCGATGGTCGGCGTGCCTCGGACCGTGGCGGCAAGGTGAAGGTCGTCGTTGTCATTGGCCAGGACCACGCGACAGGCGGCGAGAGCCTTGAGACGTTCTTCCAGCGTGGCCGGCGTGGTGACGAGGGCGATGTCTTTGTCCGGGAGTTCCGCGATCAGGGCTTCCCACGCTTCGGTCTCGGTCTCGGGATGAAGAAAGATGCGCCAGGAGAAACTGTTTTCCTGGGCGGTACGACGAGCCACGTCGATGAATCTCTCAGGCGCCCAGGCATAGGAGGAGCCATCGCTGGCATCGGGAGCCATTCCCATGAGGCGAGGGGCGACGGGACTGGGACTGCTCTTGGATTTGATCTGTTTTCCACGTTTGCCATTGCCTCGCTTTTTTTGAGAGCGTTTCTTGCCCGGAGCGGGCACTTTCATCTCCGCCGGCTGGGGATGGGAGATGCTGTGAAGCATGGGCGCGCGCAGATCGGCGTCGTGGATGACCTCGGCCCCCAACCGGTGAGCGACCCGCAGATAGGTGCGGTGCCGGTGTTCCGGTGGACCGAGTTTGCGAGGCATGGTGAGGACCTCATCGAACTGGCTGGCCGCGGGATGGGTTTCCATGCCGATGGTGCGGTGCACGGCGTGCCGTTGGAGCTGGCTCAGCGATTGTTTCTCGCTGTTTAGAAGGATGCCCAGATCGTAAGCCGTTTCGTCATCCCCATCCGAGTCCAGGGCGAGGCAGGCATCACACTCCTGGAGCAGATTCCAGAAGTCCGCCATCTCGGCGGTCGTCAGAACGCTGAGGTGGACATCGGGGCGGCCGCGTTTGAGGGCGCGCACGGCGGGGACAGCGAGGCAGGCTTCGCGCACGGAATCGGGCACGCGGAGCAGAAGACGCAGCGGGTCGATCCGGGCCCCGTCGGCTTCCGAGGCGAGCTTCCAGGGAAAGCGGCTGGGAAGGAGGCGGCGCGCCGGTGGATACCAGCAATCGGCTTCCCAATCCATCTCGGCGGGAGCGGAACGGATGCGCCGTTCGAAATGCGCCAGGAGGGCGAGGGCCAGACCTTCCGGTGAGTTGTGTCCTTCCAGTGGGGGGGCGATTTCCAGGGTGAGGCCCTGATCGTCGTCCAGCCGGGCCCAGATGGGGAGGACGGAGGCCCGATTCTGCACGGCAAAGGCCGTGGCTTTGAGGGAGACGGCCGCGAGTTCGCCGAAAAAGGGGCACAGGATCGCGGCGTCGTTTTCCAGGGGGAAGAAAGGCAATTCAAAGGCGAGCCCGTGGCCGCGCTCGAGGACGGAGACGTGCGCTGCCGGGTTCTCGTGCGGCTGGAATACCACATGGGCCACATGGCGGGCTTGAGGCGTGCGAATGAGGTGCTGGAGGACCGCCGTGAGAAAGCCTTGAACGTAGACGAGGAGGTAGCCTTGCTGGTTCTGCTGGAAGGGCTTGAGCTGGCTCAGACCATCGTAATTGATGATGCTGGGCGCGCTTTGTTCGCGGATCTGGTGGTGGATGGCGTCGATTTTTCGCTGGCGATCGAGCACGGTCGCCAGGGTCGCAGGATCAGCCGGCTGGCCCAAGATGCGCTGGAGCCCGAGGGAAACGACGTGCTCGCGGAGCCTTTGCCCCCCCGTGGCGACGGGATCATTCGAAGAAAGGAGATTCCCAAGCTGTTTCCCAAGGCCAGCGATCCATTTCATGGTGGCTTCCGGTTTGCCAGCCGACCCGATCGAGACTGCGACGGGCCATCCTTTCGGGTAAGCAGCCGGCTACTCGGGCAGGATCATGCGGTTAGGATTGGCTCTCGGGCGACGATGAAGCTTCTCCTTCCCCGTCCCCCGATGGCGTTGGCTCATCTCCGTTCGTGGACGGCTCTCCGGTCGCAGGAGGATCGCCGGCCGCATCCTCATCAGCGGGAGGATCGTCGGCGGCATTCTCATCAACCGGAGGAACGTCGGCATTTTCACCAGCGGGCGAGGCTCCCAAGTCGATGACTGGAGGTGCTTCGGCGGCGTTCTCACCCGTGGGGATGGTTCCCACGTTGATCGATGGAGGAGCGTCAACATCCGGGGCGCCTGCGGGCGGAGCCCCGGGAGCCGGATCCTCCGCGGCGGCGTTTCCTTGAGCGGCTTCCTTGACTTGCTCGAGTTGGCTCTGGCGATCATTGTTGCGATCATACGCCATGATGGTGGCGATGGTGAGCGAGAGGACGAAGAAGGCGACCCCCATGAAGACGGTGGACCGCTGGAGAAAATCCGTGGTGCCGGAACCGAGCATGCGGTCCGTCAACGCGCCACCGAAGGCGGCGCCGAGACCCTCTTGCTTGGGACGCTGCATGAGGATGACCAGCGACATCAAGAGGCTGATGAAGACCAGGATAACGGTGAGGATGGTAACGAGAACGCCGAGCATAGGAACGCGGAGTATGGAACCGCTCAGTTTCTTTGTAAAGGGGTGAATTTTGCCGAAGGCGGCGCCCCGGTCTGACTCATTCCGCGAGAGGATCCGGATGGTAGCGATAACCCTTTCCCCGCACGTTCTTGATGGCGCTGGCGTGTTGGCCGAGCTTTTCCCGGAGCCGCATGAGGTGCGTGTCGATGGTGCGGCTGGCCGCCTCACCCTTTCCCCACACGCGATCGAAGAGGGCCTGGCGGGTCACGACTTGGCCCTCCTCTTCCACGAGGAAAGCCAAGAGCTTGAACTCGGTGGTCGTGAGATCGACCAAGGTATCGTCGACGTAGCAGTGGAGTTGTCCCCGATCGAGGAAGAAGGGGCCGGATTCGAGATGCGCCTCGGAGGGTTGGTGGCGCCACTTGAGGACGGCTTTCAAACGGAGCACGAGCTCTTTCGGGCTGAAAGGCTTGGTGATGTAGTCATCGACCCCGGCCTTGAGGCCGGCGATCTTGTCGGTGGTTTCGGCCTTGGCGGTGACCATGATGACCGGGATGTCCCGGGTGCGGGAATCGTGTTTGAGGGCGTCAAAGATCTGCAGGCCGTTCATGCCCGGGAGCATGAGATCGAGGATGATGGCGCTGGGGCGCCGGTGCTTGGCCAGATCGAGACCAACGATGCCATCTTGGGCGTGCACGGTCTTGAAGCCCTCTTTTTCGAGGTTGTAACAGACCAGATCGACGACGTCAGCTTCGTCGTCGACGACTAGGATCAGGTGTTGGGTCGGGTCCACTGCAATGGGATGAGATGAGATGACGAGGCGTGTGGTGATTGCGAGCGCTGGTCTTCAGGGGAAGTAGCGTTGGAAAAGCGGACGGAAACGGGAGGGTTTGCGAACGAAGCCGTCGCGAAGGCACAGTTCGTGCATGGCGCTGGGGGCGATGAGGTGCCGGTCCCGGCCGGTTTCGAGTCGGGCCTTGTAGTAGAGGGCGAACTGGCCGGTGGCGACATCGAGACGGCCGTTCTTGTCCAGGGTGAGTTCGGGAACGCGGTCCTCAATGGGTACGGCGGTCTGCATGAGCCAGTAGTGGGTGGGAGCGACGACCGGACGGTGAAGGATGCCGGCGAGATCACGAGCCAGGTTGTCCTCACCTTCGCCGGTGAGGCAAGCATAGAGAATGATTCGCGCCTCTGGCTTGAGGCAGGCTTCCAGGCCGCCGCAGGCGCGGGGGAGGTTGCGCTGATGGAGTCCGCCGCCCGGCCCGAGATGCAGCTTGTTTGCCCGGCCGTGAAAGGCGAGCAAGAGGGCGTCGAACGGGCCGCGTTCGATTGCGGAATCGAGTAGGGCAGCCCGGAAGGCCTCGAGGCTATCGACTCGTCGGCATTGGTTGATGACATTCGGCAGTTGGGAAAAATTCTGCGAGAGGGTCGATTCGAGGCCCTCGAAACTGCCGGCCGGGTCGTGGGAGGCGATGAGCGTGAGCACGTGCAGGGGCTCGCGGGAGGCGACGGAAGACGTCCGCTGTTGCCCGGTATGGGCACAATGGCAGAGGAGAAGGCTGATGAGCACGTGGAGCCCCATGGAGGTTGGCCTTCCTAAATCCGTCATCGCTGGAACGGCAACGGGCGCGGCATTGCTGCCACGCCCGCTGCACGCTTAATCAAGGTTAGAACGCTTAAAGAATGAATCGTCCCGTCTAGAATTCGAGACGAAGGGCACCAAAGCCCGTGATCGTTTCGAGGCTGTCACCATCATCAATGATGTCATCCAGTTCGGCGTATTCGACCCCGAACATGATTTTCAAGCTCTTGTTGATGTAGTAGTTGAGGCCACCGTAGAGAGCCCAGTACTCCTCGCCGCGAACGCTTCCGGCGGAAGGCGTTCCGGGATCGTCGGCCACCACACGGCGCGCATAGCGGCTTTGATGGCGCAGGGTGGCGTCATCGTCGCCCTCGACGCGCTCGTAGCGCAGCACGGCTTCCAGTTTATCGGTCAACATGACGCTGGGGATGATGTGGAAACCCTGGATGTCACCGCCACTGTGGAGATCCGCCTGGATGTACTCGGCGATCAGACTAAAGGCGCCCGATTGGAGGGAGATGCTGGCGGCAAAGGCGTCTTCCGGAGCGGCGAATCGCTGGCTGATGCCGTCGTCGTCACTGTTGTTGATGTAATCGAGCCGAATGGCCGCAGTGTCCAATCCGAGGAACTCGGAAAAGTCGAGACCCACGCTGGCGTTGAGGAGATACTCGGGGACGCCCTCATTGCCGTTGTCGGTCCGTTCGGAGCTGCGCTGATCACCGATCTCACCGTTGTAGGCGCCGACCTGCCAGTCGAAGACGCCGTAGTCGCCCCGCAGGCTCATCCCCGTGATCTTACCGGGATCCATGGTGTTGGAGAGGAGCGAGCGCTCGACGGTCTTGATCTTGGAGGACGAGGTGTTGAGTTCGGCGCCGAAGCGGGGACGCAGTTTCTCGAACGAGAGCGTGGTCCAATCGAGGCCGTTGTACTGGATGTAGGCGGAGTCGAGATTCGTGCTGCTGGAATCGGGGAGCAGGTTGGCCATGAGGTGGAAGCTCCAGTTGTCGAGGAGCTTTCCGTCGACCCCCAGGCGGACGCGGCGCCATTCGAAGGTGTGGAAATCCGAGTAATCGTCGGCTTCAGAATAGCCGAACTGATAGTGCATGCGGCCGCGGACCTTGAGTTCGGTGACCGCGGATTGCTTGGGCGTGACGAAAACGTCATCTGAATCGACGGGATCGATGATGGGATCGACCGGGGGAGCGACGTATTCACCGGCGACGAAGTCGGTGGCCCGTTTGGCCCGTGCGTGGGCCGCCTTTTCCGTGGCCAGCTCCGTGCGCAGCAGGGTCAGCTCGTGTTCCAGGGCACGGAGACGCGCCTCGGTGGCGGGCTCGCTCGCGTGTAGGGACATTGCTGTTCCGAGTGCCACGCCCACGGCAGACACGTTGAGAAGGAGTTTCGTTGGTTTTGGATTCATGGGTAATCGTACGGATTGGTCAGATTCGAGCGCTCTATCTAGGGGCCCGAAGTGACGAAATCGGACCTTATTGGAGTGAGGTTTTTGTGACAAGAAAGAAACAAGTCAAAAACCATCAATGTGTTGGAAAATTTTGAATCACCAGAACGCCATCCTTTCATTGTTGTCATGTGTCGAAATCGTGACGATTCTAGCCTTTGGAAAACAGATGGCGGCAGGGACCATTCCGAAGGCGTTGATGACCCATGGGCGATGCAAAAGAGCGAGCAAGTTGACGAGATCGTGACATCGCCGTTGACGCTTAGGGCTCATCCGCTTAAGAACGCTGTTCGCACCCCACGAATCGAGCGATTTCCTGAATGAGCACCGCGACACTACCCTCTGGCAAGACGAGCTTGGAGCCGCTCGGCCCAAGCCGGAAGGGGGTCAAGGACCAGATCATTGAGCGGTTTGAGCAGAAGTACATCGTCCATCCGAGGATCGTCCCGGAGATCCGGGAATTCATCAGGCCCTTCTGTATTCCAGATCCGAACGGTAAGGGGAAAGTGCCAGAATACACCGTGACCACGCTTCAGCTGGACACCCCGACGATGGATCTCGCCCTGGCCAAGGAGCGTAAGTCGTTTGCCCGGTTTAAGTTGCGAATCCGGACATACGGGACCAAACCGGAGCATCCGGTGTTTTTCGAGCTCAAGCGCAAGGTCAACAACGTCATCATCAAGAGCAGGGCGAAAATGACCCTGGGGCAGTATTACAGCGGTCCCTACCATGGCTACATCGTGACCCATCCGGACGAGGCACCGATGTTGAAGACGCCGAAGGACAACAACAATTTTCTCGAGTACTGCCGCCTGGTGCACCGGCTCTCGGCCCGGCCCAAGATGCTCATCCGCTATGTCCGGGAGTCCTATTTTGGGGCCAACGACGACTATGCTCGGGTGACCTTCGACCGCCGCGTGTCTTACCGGCCGACCCGCCAGTGGACGATTCCGGTGGCGGACGACGGGAAGATTTGGCGGCCGATGGACACCCAGGTTGGACTCAACCGGCCCTTTGCCGGCTACATCTTTGAGCTCAAGGCCATGAAGGACTCGCCCAAATGGATGTTGGAACTTGTGGAACGCTTTAACTTGACGACCACCGGTTTCTGCAAATATGCCACCGCCTGGCGTCTGGAAACGATCCAGCGCGGGTTTCAGTACTCGGATCAGTCCGAAAATGTGACCTACTAGCTCGTTCATCCTGTCCCTAGATTTTTCCTTTCAATTAACTTCACCTTCTGATCGCAATCGACCACTGAGCCGATGGAACAGTTTCTCACCTCTCTAGGCCCCGCCAAATCTCTCACGCCCAACGAGATCTTCTTTTCTCTGTGCATGAGCTTCGTCCTTGGCATGACTATCGCCACGGTCTACCGCTACACCCACCAGGGCTTCACCTATGCCCGTTCCTTCCTCCAGACGATGGTTTTGGCCACCATCGTCATCACCGTGATGATCGTGGCCATCGGCAACAACCTGGCGAGGGGACTGGGGATCATGGGCGCCATGGCCTTCGTGCGTTTCCGGACGCCGATCCGCGATCCGCGGGACATCATCTTTCTCTTCTGCTGTCTCGCGGTGGGCATCGCCTGCGGTTCCCAAGTGTTCACCGTGGCCCTCATGGGCACGGCCTTTTTCAGTTTTGCCGCCTTTTTCCTCATGTGGTCGCCCTTCGCCTCGCGGCGGGAGTTCGAGGGGCTTTTGCGCTTTCTCTTGCCCCCGGAATCGGAGACGCAGAACGATGTCGACAACGTGTTTCAGCGCTACACCACGCAGGTGGAACTCGTGGCCATGCGGGAGGCCATCCAGGGTGAGGTGCTCGAGTACTCCTACAGCATTCGCCTGATTGACCCGAGTTACAAGACGGACTTGGTTGATGCTCTGGGCAAATTGCCAGAGATTTCCGAAGTCAGTCTGGTGATGCAACGCACCACGGTGGAGATTTAGTCTGAACTGAAGAGAAGCAACGATGAGTTCTGAACACAGTTCGAATCCGAATTATAAGCTGCAGAAGAAGCTCATGCGGCGGCGCGCGCTACGCGAGAGCTGGCCTCTCCTTGTCTGGTTGGGCGTGGCCGCTCTGGCTGTGTGGGCCTATCAAACCGGCGGGGATTTTGAGCGGATGCGCGGTGTGGTTTCCAAGCCCGTGGAGGTCGTGCGGGCGCCCTTGGACGGGATCTTGCTCAGCTTGCCAGTTGATGACAAGGAGTTGAAGATCCCGCGCGACGAGAACCAGCAGCCGAAGAAAATCGAGCAGGGGGTTTACGTGAGCGCCGAGGATGTCGTGGCCAAATTGGATGACACTCAGCTCAAACTGAAGATCAGTGTCGAGGAGCAGACGTCGGGGCTTGCCCGAGCGCAGACGCTACGGGAACTCAATGTCCAGGCCGCTGAGTTCCAGGCCCGGCTTTTCCAGTTGGAAAATGAGGGGGAGCGCCTGGAGGCGCAGAAGGAAGGCCTGGAAGATCTGAAGAAGACGAAGGAGGCGCAACTGGCGGCGCAGCGGGCAACCCAGTTCGAAGTTGAACTCATTCAGGTGGACCTGAACAATGTCATTGCGGACTTGGCGAAAACCAATCGTAGTATTGAGCAGACGGGAGAACTCGTCGATGCGGCGGTGACCGGCATCAAGTCGCTGGAGAACCAATTGGAACTCCAGCCGGGCGAGGAGTCGGCCATGGTTCAGTTGCTTCGGGAACAACTGAAGCAGACGAACATCACGGCGAAGAACAGTGGCTTCATCGACAGGATCTATGCGCTCCCTGGTACCTTCGTCCAATCTGGAGACCCCATCATGGACATCGTGATCGAGGCGCCGAAGACGATCACGGCGATGATTCCCGAGGCGGAGGCCTTGACAATGAAGCAGGGCGACACGGTTTACATCGCCATTCCGAACAACCGCAAGGAGTATGTCACCGCCACGGTGCTTTCCCTCCAGCAGTCGCTCACCCAAATCCCCGATTACGGGAGCCCGATCCGTGGGCGCATGGTCCGCGGCCGCCTGGTGGAATTTGGCAATCTGGGGAGCAACGACGAGGACAGTCAGCTGCCTCTCTTGCCCGGTGCGTCGGTCATCATCAGCTTGGAGAAGCCGGGCCGGATCCCGTTCCTCTCCTGGTTCACCGAGTAAAGTTACTTAGTTAGTCGCCTAGAAACTTTCGAGATCGGTCGGCGTGCCGATGACGACGGTATTCTTTCTCACGCGGTAGCCCATACCGCCTAACTGAAGGGCATAGGTCATGGCGTCGGCCAATGAGACGTCGCGGAGATCCAGCGTGATTCTTGGGGGCGCTGTTTCGAGTTCCGCATTGAGCTTGCGCTCGCGGAGCGCTTCGAGAGCGCTGCGTTGGAGTTCGTAATGTCGCTTGGCATTCTCGAATGCGCCTTCCCTGCGCTTGTAGTCGTGCAAACGGTTTTCATTCCGCGCCTGCAACTCCTCGAGGATGGCATACTCCTCGTCGAGCATTTCGATCTTTGTCGACAGAGTATCCTTGGCGGCCGCAATTTGCTGTTCCAGTTCTTTTTGTGATCTGGCGATCTCCTCTTCGACGGCTTCCCGATTGGAGCCGGTTGCGGCCCGAGCTTCTTGGTGGGCCTTGCTGGCGGCTACGAGCAAGGGGTCGGCATTTTCCTCCGCAATGGCGTGCCGAAGAAACATTTCGCCTGGGAGGTTGATCAGTTTCTTGAGGCGTCTCTTCTCCTGGTGAACGCGGATCTCCGTCTGGAGGACCAATCCTTCGCTCTGTGTGTGGGTGGCCAAGTGGCTGGCTTCATCCATCGACGTGATACGGTGCTTCTGCATGAAGTCGAGCATCTCGAGTCGCGCCACCTCGGTGCGGTCGCTCTGGCGACCGACCAGATTGCGCAGGCGGCTGAGCTCGGAGTCGTGGGTTATTAGTCGATCCTGCGCCTCGCGGAGGACGACGACATTGGCCTTGAGTTTGCCCAGCTCGTCCTGGAGAAACTTGATGACATCGGGAGGTGACTCGTTTTCGAATTTGACCGACTCCAGTGCGGTGGCTTCGAGCGCGGCGAGTAAGGCGTTGTCTGCGGTGTCGTGAGCCTGGATCTCGCTCCGCCAGCTGAGCGAGGCAAGCCCGACACTGATGCAGGCGATGAGAATGAGGATCGTGGAGCGGCGGCGGTTGGTCGTGCTACGGTTCATGTTGGTATTTAGTATATGCGTTAGTCTGTTTTTCAGAAGGGACATGCGGGGAGAGAAGACGGCGAGTGCCAGGGGGCGGAAGAGACCGGAGGAGAGCGTTTGGGGAGTGGTCGCGTGTTGCTTGGCGGTTTGCAGAAGGAATTCGGCGTACGGCGCCGCGTTGCCGGGTTGGCTCGTGATGAGGGCGTCGTCGCAGGTCTGCTCTTGGGCAAAGCGGAGGCGGCTGAGGGCCCACCAGGCGAGCGGATTGATCCAGTGCAGGCAGAGGGTTGCCTGGGCCAGGGTGAGCCAGCGCACGTCGTGCCGCCTCACATGCTGACACTCGTGATCGAGGACAAAGCGGCGCTGTTCCTCTGGGAGATCGCCGGCGCTTGGAGGGATGACGATGATAGGGCGGAAGAAGCCCCAGGTGATGGGAATCGTGACCGCGGGTGATTGGGCGATGCGGGGCGTGCGGCGCAATGCCAGGGCGCGGGCGACCTCTTGCAGATCGTTTTGCCAGGCCTGGGGCGCGGGATGGCTTCGCCTCGAGAGACGCAGGAGGAGAGACTGGCTGAGCAAAAGGCGCGCGGCCATCAGAGAGGCGCCCACACCCCAGAGGAGCAGGAGCCAGAAGCCAGCGGTGTCTCTGTCAGGCGGCGCCGGAGTGGTGCCGGCTTCCGCGTCAGGGGTTGCGATGTCTGCGGGGAGCGTCGTCGTCGTCTGGGTCGGCGGCATCTCGGTCGCTGGGCGTGTGGAGACCAATGGGAGCGGCGGCGGGACCGGCGGTTTCTGAGGGCTGGGGAGGGAGAATGGGGCCCATGTGGGTATGAGTGGGCCGGCCAGGGGAATGGCGGCGAGGGCAAACCACACGGCGCACCAAAGCAGCCGACGCTCCTCTTCGGCGCGCCGGCGCCATCGAAGCAGCACCGCGGTGAGCGTTCCCAGGAGGAGGATGATACCGCCCTGCAACAATGCCAGTTCGAGAGTGAGGATGGCCTGGTTCATGATCTTCCTTTTCCCTGTTGGCGCCGTTTGGCTTCTTCCACGAGGTCGCTGAGTTCATCCCATTCCCGGTCACTGAGCTTGCGGTTTCCCAACTGGAGCAGTCCGTGGACGGTCTGGGTGATGGAGTCTTCGTAGAACACGCGGACGAGCCGTTGCATGGCGGCTCGCGCCAATTTCTGGCGGGCACGGGCGGGGCGGTAGACGAAGCGCCGTTCCTCTTCCCGGTGGCGCACTTCTCCCTTGCGCTCCAGGATGCGTAGCGTGGTGCGAATGGTGGCGTTGGCGAGCGGTGTCTTCAAGGAGTCCTGGATCTCCTTGGCGGTGGCTTCTCCCTTGATGAGGAGAACATCCATGATCTCGCGTTCCCGGGGACTGAGCTGATCGTGTGCCATGAGTGTTAAGATATTAACACTGTTGGAGCATGTGGCAACCCGTCAGTGTTAAATAATTAACACCGAAGCGTCCACCGGCGTGTTTCCCGATGCCGGGCCGGACCGGGCTCAGCCGGCCTGACAGAGTTCCCGAAACTCGGCCAAGAGACCGGGCAGCGCTTGCCAGGGATCTTCCTTGGCTTCGTACTCCAAAGCGACAAAGCCCTGATAGTTGGCCTCTCGGAGGATGCGCATCAGCCGCGGGAGATCGGCCTTTTTCTTCTCTTGGCCCCGGGTCCTGATCTCCACTTTGACTTGCACATTCACCGCGTAGGGGGCGCATTTGGCGAGGTCACCATAAGGGTCGTCGGTGTGGAAATTTCCGGTGTCCAGATTGATGCCTAACCACGGACTCTGGACCGCTTCGACGATTTTCAGCAGGGCGTCGGCCTCTGCGACGATCCCGCCGTGGTTCTCCAGCCCGAGGAAAATGCCTTTCTTCCCGGCGTAGTCGCAACAGTCCTCGAGGGCGCCGATGCATTGTTTGATGGCGGCATCGGTCTCCAGGCCCTTGGGTGCCCCGGCGAAAACGCGAATGTGGGGGGCTCCCATGATGTGGGCGCGGTCGATCCAGCGTTTGACGTCGGCGATCTGCCGGGTGAGCTCCTCGCCCTGAGGGAGGGCAAAATTATTGCCCACGGCGGTCCCGCTGATGGAGATTCCCCGGAGAAAGGCGTGTTGTTTGATGCGGAGGAGGTAGGCCTCGTCGAGGTCTTGGGGGAAGAAGTAGCTCGTCAGTTCGGTACCCGCGAGCTGGTGATCGGCGCAGTAGTCAATGAAGCCGAACATGTCCAGCTTGCCCGGATCGTTGTTGAACGTGTCCCGAAAAGAGTAAGCCGCGAGGCTGGGGCGGAGGCTGGGTTTTCCCGGGCGCACGATGGGCGAACGGGCCTGGAGAAATGGAGCGGGTCCGGCCGTGAGGGCGAGACCGGCGAGGGTGTTCTTGAGGAAGAGGCGGCGCGAGTTGCTTGGCATGGCTCCAGGCTATCGGGGGCGCTCTGGGTGGTCAATGCGCCCTTGAGAACGTCTTTTCTCTTTCTAAACTTCGGTACGGCCGTATATTATAAACTTTTTTTAGCCATTCACCATGCGGTTCCTCCCAGCCTCCCCAGCTTTCCGGATCATTCTGGTGCTCGTCAGTGCGATGACGGCACCCCTTCTCGCCGATATTCGAATTTCCAAGGAGGCGAGCAAATCCCGCCCGCCGGCGCGGCCGGTGACGCCGAAGGCCAAAAAGCGTCCTGCGGTCTACACGCCGTCCACCTACCGCCATCGCAGCATCCCCAATTCGCACTTTCCTTGGAAACGCGATATCACGGCCACGATTTTTTGGATTGGAGAGCGGCCCACGGCCAACAATCCCACGCCGAACAACGCCAGTTCCTGGGATGTGGATTGGCAGGCGAATTACGGCGGTTACGACGACCCCAATCCGGCCAACCGGACGACGGGCTACCGGCCCCGTTCCTTCATCCCGATGGAAAACCCCTTCTACGTGGCCCTGCCCTACAACGACGTGCAGCGGGGCAAGACCAAGCCGGAGGCCAGCCGGGTGGTGCCCTGGTTCAAACAGCGGTTCAAGAAGGAAGGCCGGACGACGCTCAAGAGTCAGTGGCTGGTTATTCGCTACAAGGACCGCTTCTGTTTCGCGCAATGGGAGGATTGCGGGCCCTTTGTCACCGATGACTGGCAGTATGTCTTCGGTCGCGCCAAGCCCAAGAATCACTCCAACCAGGGTGCCGGGATCGATCTCTCACCGGCGGTGCGGGATTACCTGAGGCTCAAGAGTGGTGCCAAGGTGGACTGGCGGTTTGTCTCGCTCTCCGAGGTGCGTGCCGGCCCGTGGAAATACTACGGGCGGAACAATCGATTCGCCAAATATCACGTGCCTCCGAAGCCGACGATCGATGCGCTCTACGAGCAGCGAGCCCGAGCCTTGCGGCGTGGCGGCCGGGGTTGATCGGGGCCGCTGAATTCGGCTTTTCGCCATTCTGATAATTACGAAAAAGCCTTGACTCTGGCGGCATGATTTCACCGCTGCGGCAGGGTGTAAAAAGATCGCTTCTTGGTTACGAATTCGCTGGTTTTGAGAGTGATTGAGCCTAACATCGGGGGCGGTCTTAGTCCTTGTTTTCCAGGGCTTTGACTCGCCAAACATCCATGAGCGAAGATCCGACGCCACCGCCAGCAAACGAGGAAAAGTACGACTCCTCAAAGATCGACAAACTCGAAGGCCTGGAAGCCGTGCGCAAGCGGCCCGGGATGTATATCGGAGATCCCGCGACGGAGCGTGGATTGCACCATAGCATCTCGGAAGTCCTTGATAACTCGATCGACGAACACCTCGCCGGCTACTGCGACAAGATCGATATTGTGATCCATCTCGATGGGTCCATCTCGATCAAGGACAATGGCCGGGGGATCCCGGTCGATGTGCATCCCAAATGGGGCATTCCAGCGATCGAACTCGTTTTGACGAACCTGCACGCCGGCGGAAAATTTGGTCAGGGTGCCTACAAATACAGCGGTGGTCTGCACGGCGTGGGAGCGAAATGCGTCAACGCCTTGTCCGAGTGGTTTCGCGCCGAGGTCTCGCGCGATGGGAAGCTGCACGCCATCTCCTTTGAGCGCGGCAAGACGACCCATCCGCTGAAGGTCGTGGGAGAGTTGGACGATCCCAGCGCCACGGGGACGGACATCACCTTCCTCCCGGACCCCATGATTTTCACGACGACGACGGAGTTCAACTTTGATCTCATCGCCAAGCGGCTGCGGGAAATCGGCTTTCTCAATCCCGGACTGACGCTCAATCTCAGCGATGAGCGCGGTGAGACGCCGCGCAAGGCCACCTTTCTCTACGAGAAGGGCATCATCGAGTTCGTCAATCAGCTGGGGGAGAACAAGAATCTGGTGCACCCGGACCCCATCGTCATCGGCGGCAAGCGGGAGATCGAGTACGAGGCCGAGGGACAGACGATCCGGGACGAGTCCATCGTCGATCTCGTGCTGCAGTACAACGACTCCTTCGACTCCATGATCCTGGCCTACGCCAACATGGTGCCCAACCCCGATGGGGGCACCCATGTCACGGGATTCCGCGGCGCCCTGACCCGGGCGATCAATCAGTACGCCAAGGCGAACAACCTGCTGAAAGACAAGGACCCGGCGCTGACGGGTGACGACGTGCGCGAGGGATTAATCTGTGTCGTCAGCGTGAAGCATCCCAACCCGCGTTTCAGTTCGCAGACGAAGGAGAAATTCATCAACGACGAGATGGAAGGCGTGGTGAGTTCGATTGCCTACGACGGCATCATGAATTATTTCGAGGAAAATCCGCAGCTGGCCAAGCGGGTGATCGACAAGTGTTTGAACGCCGCCCGGGCGCGCGAAGCCGCTCGCAAGGCGCGGGAAACGGTGCGGAAATCGGCTTTAACCGGTGGCGGCTTGCCCGGGAAGTTGGCCGACTGTTCGGTCCGCGATCCGGCCCAGTCCGAACTCTACATTGTTGAGGGTGATTCCGCCGGTGGCTCGGCCAAGCAAGGCCGGGACAGGAGGACCCAGGCGATTCTGCCGCTGCGGGGCAAGCTGATCAACGTGGAGAAGGCCCGATTGCATCGCGCGCTGCAAAACCGGGAGATCCAGACGATGATCACGGCCATCGGCACCGGTATTGGCGACGGGGAACAGGAAGGTTCCTTCGATATCACCAAGGCCCGCTATCACAAGATCATCATCATGACGGATGCTGATGTGGACGGCTCCCACATCCGGACGCTCCTGCTCACCTTTTTCTGCCGCCAAATGGCCGAATTGGTTAGGCGCGGCTATGTCTACATCGCCCAGCCGCCCCTCTACCTGGTCAAGCGGAAGAAGCGACAGGAGTACGTGCAGGATGACGATGCCCTGAACCGCATTTTGATCGAATTGGGGTCGGAAGACGTCGTCCTCCGCGTGCCCGATGGATCCAAGGAGTATTCCAACGAGGAACTGCAGAACACGCTGACCATCCTGACCAAGTTGACCCGCTTTTCCGATGTCGTGGTCCGGGCGGGTGGTGATTTCGAAACCTATCTGCGGAAACGGAATGCGGAGACGGGAGAGATTCCGGCCTACATCGTGAAGGTGCGGGAAGGGAACGACGAGTATGTGGAGTACTTCCTCGACGAAGACGCCCTCCGCGAATACTCGCAGAACAATCGCGATTTGCATCTCTTCGGCGTGACCCAGGTGGAGGAGGGCGAGGAGGAGCAGGAGGAAGGCGCCGCCGGTGGATCGTCCGCGGGGCCCAAGGTTAGCCGGCGAGCGACGTTGCATGAGATTCATGAAGCGCACTCCATGCTCAAGCTCTTCAATCAGTTAGGCGAACTCGGATTTTCCCCCGAGCAGTGCATCCGCCATGAGGAGCCCATGTTCGAACTCGTCGAGGGCGACAAGGACGGCACGGTGCACGCCATTCATTGTGTCACGGATATCCTCGAGGCTGTGCTTGGCATCGGCAAGCGCGGGGTCGAGGTCAAGCGATTCAAGGGTTTGGGAGAGATGAATGCCAAGGAACTCTACAGTACCACCATGGACCCGGCGACCCGCAAGCTTCTGCGGGTCCAGCTGAATGAAGACAATCTTGTCGAAGCGGACCGCATGTTCACCATTCTCATGGGCGACATCGTCGAGCCCCGCCGGCGATTCATCGAAGATAATGCGCTCAATGTGCGCAATCTCGATGTGTGAAACTTTCTTAATCCAGAGAATCTGCACTACCTGTGAGCGACCACCCCGAAGACAATATTGATCCTATCAATGTAGCGGACGAGATGTCGAAGTCCTTTCTGGACTATTCGATGTCGGTCATCATTTCCCGCGCCCTCCCCGACGCCCGCGACGGGCTCAAGCCGTCTCAACGGCGGCTGCTCTACACGATGCACCACGACTTGAGCTTGGGCCCGAACAAGGCGCATTTGAAGTGTGCCCGTATTGTCGGTGAGACCATGGGTAAGTACCATCCGCATGGCGACCAGGCGATTTATCCGACCTTGGTCAACATGGCTCAGCCGTGGTCCATGCGCGAGATTCTCGTCGAGGGGCAGGGGAACTTTGGCTCGGTGGAGGGTGATCCACCCGCGGCCATGCGTTATACGGAGGCGCGTCTGACCCACCTTGGCGTGGCCTTGATGACGGACATGGACAAGGACACGGTGGACTTCGTGCCTAACTATGACGACACGAACAAGGAGCCCAGCGTCCTTCCGGCGGCCTTTCCCAATCTCTTGGTCAACGGCGGCACGGGGATCGCCGTGGGCATGGCGACGAACATCCCGCCTCACAATCTGGTTGAAGTCATTGATGGGCTCTGCGCCCAGATCGACAACCCGAAGATCACGGTGGATGAGTTGAACACCTACATCAAGGGACCGGACTTTCCCACGGGATGTACCATCCTGGGCTACAGCGGCATCCGCAACTACATCCGGACGGGCCGGGGCAGTGTGAAAGTGCGTGGGCGGGCCTCGATCGACACCTTGCCGAGTAATCGGGACCAGATCATCATCACGGAGATTCCCTACAACGTGAACCGCGCCACCTTGGTCGAGCGGATTGCCGAGCTGGTGAATCAGAAGGTCCTGCCGGAGATCAGCGCGGTGCGCGATGAATCGGACGAGAACACTCGGGTGGTCATCGATCTCAAGCGCGATTCGCGTTCCCAGGTCGTGCTGAACAATCTCTACAAGCACACCCAGCTGGAGACCACCTTCTCGACCAACATGTTGGCCATCGATAACCGGCGGCCCAAGTTGCTCAATCTCAAGGACGCCCTCACCTGCTTCATCGAGCACCGGCGCGAGGTCGTCATTCGCCGCACGCGCTTTCTCTTGCGCAAGGCGGAGGATCGGGCGGAAGTTCTCGAGGCCTACTTGTTGGCCATTGCCAACCTGGACGACTTCATCAAGATCATCCGCAATTCGGCCAACCGTGACGAGGCGCGGGAGAAGATCAAAGCCTATCGTTTTACCACTGAAGCGGTGGAGGCCCTGGGCATTCTCATCCGGTCGCAGCCCAGTATCCAAGGGGGCGAGTATGTCTTTACCGACCGCCAGGTGAATTCCATTCTCGAACTCCGTCTCTATCAGCTCACCGCGCTCGAGAGAGACAAGATCAAGGACGAGTACGATCGCGTCCTGGAGGAGATCAAAGATTTGTTAGACATTCTGGCCAAGGAGGCGCGTGTCCTGGCGATCATCAAGGAGGAGATCCTCGAGGTGAAAGAGAAGTATGGCACGCCGCGCCGGACGGACATTGTGCCGGACGAGGGCGAGATCAATATCGAGGATCTCATTGCCAACGAGGCCACGATCATCACCATCAGTCACCGGGGCTTCATCAAACGGACGCCGGCGACGGATTACCGCACTCAAGGGCGCGGGGGCAAGGGGCTCAAGGGGATGGAGACCCGGGAGGCCCAGACGGATGAGGAGGAATCCGATTTCGTGGAGCATCTCTTCTCGGGCACGGCGCACGATTATCTCCTCTTTTTCACCAACACGGGACGGCTCTACGTCGAACGGGTCTACATGATTCCGGAAATGGCGCGTACCGCCAAGGGGCGTTCCATCAAGAACTTGCTCGATCTTCGCGAGGACGAGAAAATCGCCTCGGTTCTCAGACTGGAAGCCGCTCTCGAAGACGAAGGCGATCTAACCTGGGATCAGGAAGGCTACATCCTCTTCGCCACGCGTGACGGCACGGTGAAGAAAACCGGACTAACGGACTATCGCAACTACCGCAAGGGCGGGCTCAATGCCATCACGATCGAGGAGGGCAACGACCTGATCGGCGTGCGTCTCACGAGTGGCGACGACGACATCTGCCTCGTGACGCGTGACGGATATTGTGTGAGGACGAACGAAAGCACCATCCGTCCCATGGGCCGGACAGCGCGCGGGGTGGCCGGCATCCGTCCTCGCGGCGAAGACTATGTCGTCTCCCTCACGGTGGTGGACACGTCGGCTCAGTTTCTCGTGGCTTCAGAGAAGGGGCTGGGTAAGCGCACGCCCTTTGACGACTACCCGACAAAGGGGCGCGGCGGCAAAGGCGTCATCACGATGAAGACGACCGATCGGACGGGCAAGGTGGCGGGAGCCATTGCCGTCTTGGAGGATGATGACGTCATGCTCATGACCAGCGGCGGCAAGACCGTCCGGATCAAGGCCAGCTCCATTAGCTCGATCGGCCGGAACGCTCAGGGCGTGAAGTTGATCACCCTCACCAAAGGCGAGACCATCCAGGACATCGTCCGCGTGGTGGGCGAAGATGCCGAGGAGGGCGAAGAGGGCGTTGACGAATCGGACGGGTCAGAGCCATCAGACGTCGCAGAGGGCGACGGCGTGGCGGAGTGATTCGATCTTGTCGTCCCAGGTAGGAATGAATTCCTGGGCGACATAGCCCTCGTAGCCTGTCTCGAGAATGGCCCGCATGATCGGGGGGTAGTTGATCTCCTGATGCTCGTCGATCTCGCAGCGACCGGGATTCCCGGCGGTGTGGTAGTGACCGATGATGTCTTTCAGCGCCCGGAGACGGCGGATGACGTCTCCGTGCATGACCTGAACGTGGTAGATGTCGAAGAGCAATTTCATGTTGGGCGAGTCCACGCGCTTGATGAGATCGGCGCAGAGATCGACATCGTCCCCAAAGTAACCGGGGTGCCCCTTCATCGGATGGGTGTCGTCGCGTGAGTTGAGATGTTCCAGGCAAAGATTGACCCCTTTCTTTTCCGCGTGACCGATGACGGACTTCCAGAGTTCAACGCAGTTTTTCGCGCCTTTTTCCGGCGAGATCCCCTCGGCCGACATCCCGGTAAAGGTGATGACGTTAGGCGAGCCGATCTTGGCCGCGAGATCGATGCTCTGGAGAAGCTTTTCCTGGCACGAGGCATGATTGTCAGGATGAACGGGCCCATTGGCGAATCCGTGGCTCCCGACAATGGCGATCTTGAGCCCCAGTTCCATGACCTCGGGGTAGAACTTGGCGTTGATGCCCTCGATGGCGGGCATCCCAAGTGCCCGGCAAACCTTGGCCAGTTCCACCGGGGGGATGGGATTGAAACACCACCCCATGACACTTTGCTTGATCCGCCCATGGGTCACCGCTCGCTCGGGCAGGGTGATGGCGGCGTTTTCTTCCTCGGCCGCTGGCAGCACCAGAGAGGAAAGGCTCAGTCCACCGAGAGCGGTGACACTGGATTTGAGGAAGTGGCGACGGCTCGCTTGTCTCTGCATGGTCATGCCCCAATCAACCATCCAAAGGATCGCTCTGGGAAGCCGAAAGAAAGAGAGAAATCGGCGGCGGCCTATTTCTTGAGGAATTTCCGCTCGTTGAGGGTGGCGCGGACGCTCCCAATGAAGACCTCGGAACGGACTTCCAACGGCATGCGGTAGGCGTCTTCCGAAATCCAGATGGTGGCCTTCTTGAATTTGTCGTAGCTCTTCAGCTCGAGATCATCCCGGTCGATCTTGTAGAGCTTGATATCGAGCTTGATGGCCTTTTTCCTGCCCAGAGGTGATTTGAAGATCTCGCGGCCGAGCACGCGGAATTTGGCAAAGTAGGCGGACTTGAAAGGATGGACCACCATGTTGATCTGGTCGCCGTTCTTCAATGGATGGCTGCGGAGGTAGAGCACGGAGGAGAGCATATCGTGCGCGTGCTCGTAGGCGAAGATGCGCTCCTTGGTCTTGGCGTCGCCGCTCTTGCGCTTTTGCACGGTTTCGGTGCTTTTGACGACACCATCGGCAAAGAGCGCGGTGGTGATGATCTTCTCTTTTTTCTCCGTCTCGGTGGACTTGAAGACGATGGGGCGCAGGGATTGGGAATCGACCTCGGAGCGGAAGAGGTTCTGGTAGAACCACAGGCGCTTGGCCAGTCCCGCACTCTGGCCCTCACAGGTTCCCAACAAATGCTCCGGTGTCTTGGGATCTCGCAGACCGAGCTTGAGCGTGGCTTCGCCGGCCTTGACGAGTCCGTTCCAGCTCAGATTGTAGGACAGCTCGCAGGGCGGCACTTCCTGGAACTCTCCCGGGTCCGCCATGGTGACTTCGCCCATCCACCGGGGGGTCTCTTTTTCCGCGGCGGCTTTCATGCCTAGGGCGATGGGAATGATCGAGGTCAGTGCGATGCTGAGTCCGGCGGTGACGTAGAGACGGGCGGATTTCATAGGCGTCGGCGGCGTGATGAACGTCACTACTATTCGTGAAATCGCGCTCGGCCGCAACCTCGCAGAATTTAATCGCGTGGGCGGCGCCGCGGTTTCTGGATCAATTTGGCCAGTTCCTCGCGGTAACGAATGGCCATGGCGCGGGTGAGGGGTCGTTCCCGGATGAGCCCCAACGCCACCGTGGCCACTTCCCACTTGGATTGCACGACGCAGAGAACCCTGCCCTCCTCCATCTCCAGATGGAGGGCGCTCTGCTCCGGCCGGGAGAAGTGATCGCGTCCACGGCCCAACGCATCCGCGAGGTTGGAGAGGGAGGCGAGGAAGACGGAATCCGTTTCCGGTTCGGCGGCGATGGTGGCGCCGTAGGCATCGACGACGAAGGCCGATGACGCCCCCGCCGTCTCCCGCACCCAGCTGACGAAGGCCTCGGCTCGGGCTTCCGGAGTGGGGGCCGCGCTGTGGAAATACAGATTGAGCGGGTTGATCTCGCGCGGGTGGTCGTCGTTGCTGGCGCTCGCAGGTGCGGGCGCCGGGGCTTTAGTGGATACGTCCTCTGGCTCCGGTTCAGGTTCGAGTGCGACCTCTTCCTCCAACGCTTCCACTTCATCCTGAGGTGATGGCTCTGGCGGGGGGAGCTTCGGACGGAGGCCCTTGACGAAGGCCTGCATCGGGATCTCATCGGGGAGCAGGGTGTCTTCGGCGATGGGCGCCGTTTGGGATCCTTCCTCCAGCTCCTTCTGACTTCCCGCCGCGGCGATGGCGTCGATGTCGACGTCACTGGGAGCGCCGGGACGCTCCAAACTTCCGGGCCGCACGTGTTCGAGAAGCTCTTCCAGACGTTTGGGATCAATCCAGGAGCCGAGTGAATTCTCTTTCGCCATACGCAAGTTTTTGGAGTGTCAGTCGCGGTTCGAGTTCGGCCGCAAGCTGGTCGAAGACCAGGGCTGCGGGAGGGAGTTTGTGATAGAGCAGCGCCACCGGGACGCCGTGGGTGCTCGCTTTGACAAAGTCTTGTTCGCGCGGAATGCTCGTGCGCAGGAGCACGTCCCCGGGAACCAAACGCCGGAGATCCCGCGCCACTTCCAGACTTTCTTCGCCGCGGGGATCTACCATGGTGAGGAGAACACCGGCGAGTTCGACGGCTGATCCTTCATCGCTCTTCAAGAGTGAGATGCCCTCGAGGAGCTGGAGAATGGAACGAATGCCGAGAGGCTCCGATTGTTGGGGTGCCAGGACGTAGTCCGACTGGCGAACGAGTTCGCGCGTGTGTCCCATGAGACCCGCCGCCGTATCCACGAGGACGACGTCGTAATTCAAGCCGTCCAGTTGGCCTAGCATGCGTGCCAAGGCGCCGGCGTAGTGGGAGGCATCCGGTTCGAGTTTGAAAAAGGTCTCCGTCAGTCCCGCGGTGACGAGATGGAGCTCGGGGAGGCGCGTCGGGATGATGAGTTCATCCACGTCGCAGTTGAAGTGAAGAAAGTCGTAGTAGCCGGGACAGCGCCGGGTTTTTTCTGAAAGAGAGAGCCCGACCGAGTTTTGCGGGTCGGAATCGATCAACAGCGTTTGCCAGCCGCGGCATGCCAGGGAATGGGCCAGATTGATGGCCACCGTGGTCTTGCCGACGCCTCCCTTTTGGCTGGTGATGGCGAGCGTGATCAAGAGGAGCACTTTGACAAGCTGACCGGGGATGGAAACTGAAAATTTCGGTGGCTTGAGGTCTGCTTGCGCTTCGGGGCAAATGAACGCATAGGGGACGGTTCGCACCTGGCACCCTATGAATCCTTCCGCGCAACGGCGACCGCCCAAGAAATTCCATCCGGAACCCTTCGCTTATCACGAGGAGATCACCCTGACGATCGACGCCTTGACGAACCTCGGCATCGGGCTCGGCCGGGTGGACGGCTGGGTGGTGTTTGTGCCCTATGCGCTGCCGGGCGAGCAGGTCCGGGCACGCGTCTACCGGAACGACAAGCGGCACAGCGAGGCGGATTTGATCGAGGTCCTCGTCCCCTCACCGGATCGGCAGGAACCCGAATGTCCCTTGTTTGGCCGCTGTGGCGGCTGTCAGTACCAGCACCTGCGCTACGAGCGCCAGTTGGAGTGGAAGCGGCGACAGGTGGAGGAACTGCTGGAGCATATGACGGCGCTCAAAGCTCCCGTGGCCCCCGTCATCGCTGCGGAACAGACCTTCGGCTATCGGTCGAAGATCACGCCGCATTTCCAGAAACCGGACCGGGAGGGCAGGATTGATTCCATTGGGTTCCTCCAGGTGGGGAGGCGTCGAGAGGCCGTGGATGTCGAGCACTGTCCCATCGCCATGCCGGCGATCAACGAGCGCTTGGCTGCCGTGAGATCGGAGGTTCGGCGGCGGGCTTCGACCTACAAAAAGGGGGCCACCCTGCTTCTCCGGGCCTCGGATGGGGATCCGGCGGTGCTCACGGATCATCAGGCGATCGCTCAGCAGCGGGTAGGCGAGCTCGTGTTTCGCTTTCCCGCGGGGGATTTTTTCCAGAACAACCCGTTCATCCTCGAGGCCTTCACGGCCCATGTCCGGGACGAGGCGGCCGCGGGATCGGCTCGATTTCTCGTCGATGCCTACTGCGGGAGCGGGCTCTTTGGCCTCACGGCGGCCGGTGCCTTCGAGCGGGTGATGGGGGTGGAAATCTCCGAGAGCAGCGTCCAATGGGCGCGTCAGAATGCGGAGGCCAACGGCATTGGCCACGTGGAGTTTGTCGTGGGCAAGTCGGAGGCGCTGTTTCCCGCC
>JANQJH010000084.1 GCA_028281705.1 Verrucomicrobiales bacterium | reverse complement strand
GGCGGTGGCGGCTGGCGCGGCGGCGGGTCCTCTGGCGGTGGCGGCTGGCGCGGCGGCGGGTCCTCTGGCGGGGGCGGCTGGCGCGGCGGCGGGTCCTCTGGCGGTGGCGGCTGACGCGGCGGCGGGTCCTCGGGCGGTGGCGGCTGACGCGGCGGCGGGTCCTCTGGCGGCGGCGGCTGACGCGGCGGCGGATCCTCTTTGCACGGCTCGCAGGTCCGCGTTCTCCACTTGGATCCCGCCTCATGGAGCAGGCGACCAATCCCCTCTTTCATGCTCTGCAAGACCTCGAGATAGCCATCGGCGAGGGTCGGCTCGCCGTACGCTGGCTGCCCGCGCTCCAGTTTCGGGGCCGGCCGTTTCTCCGGCTCGCATGGATCCGGCTCTTTCGGAATTCCCGGATCACAGGGTTTGCAAGGATCCTCCGGCTGCTCTCGTTCAGGGCAGCCCGGGCATACCAGCAGGCGCTCGCCCTGGTTCAACTCCTTGAAAGCAACCACGCGGCAGCCGCAGATTCCGAAATCTCCCCAGACGACGCCCAGTTTACTCTCACAATCAGCCAACCAATCGACCTCTCCCAAAGCCGCACTGCCGTACTGCATCACCTTCTCCCAATAGTCCCACTCGACGCGGGTAGATGCCTCGATGGTGGCGCCCACTTCCTTGACGAGACCACAAAGGTTGTCCAAACGGCTCCAGAACCAAGGACTCAGGTTGACTTTGCCAAACGGCGCCGGAGGACGACGGGGTCCGAAATGCCTGCGGTGCGGGGGATGATTGTCGATCTCCACGATGCAGCACTCGCCACGAGGCACACATTTCATCCACACCCGCGCTAGAGGAATGCCAGTCTCGCAATGTTCGGGATCGCATTGCCGGTGGAGCGCGTGAAACGCGATGTGGCGATCCAGAACAAGGTGTCGCCGGAGCTCCCGCGCCCGAAAGCCTTCATCACAATAACACTTCCTGAGATAACCGAGATAGGCCGGCGGATCGTCTTCGAGTTCATCGAAAAGTTTCTGATCACTCAGCCGTCCAATGCGTCTGCTCTTGTCCCACAGGAGCTTCACCTTGTCATGCCACGGCTTATATCCCCCGTCGGGCATGGTGCAGTTGGGGTCGCCGCACTTGGCGACCAGCCGAACGCCCTCACAGATACGCGAAAACTCGCACCGCGGACTCTGTTCCACGCCGCCGCAGCAAGGATCCTGCGCCACCGCCATGGGCTTGTCTGGCTGCTCCTCGTACTCGATCGCGATGTCAATGGCCACCAGTCCCCGAGCATCACATGGCGGAGGACAGGGCACCCCGCCCTTCTTGTCTTCAGGGGCACAGGGATCCAGGCACTGATAACAGATCGACTTCAGATCGATGGTCTCCGGGCATACCGAGATGAGATCGTTCCCGCAATAATCGACCGCAGATCCCGGAGACACTTCGATTGAGGCGGGATCATCCGGATGCAGCTTCACGTCGAGCCCGCAGACCGCGCCCCAGCCGTGCTTGTACCGCTGCAGGGCGAACTTGTCCCGGCTCCACCCTACCAGAGACGCTAGATCTTCCGACTTCAGCAGTTGTCCGGCATAGAAACGCGGCCGCACGAGACGGTGGAGCTTGCAGTCGATGCCCGAGTCGTGAGCCTTGGAGCCCCCACTCGGGGGACAGCATTCGGAGCTTTGGCGCTTGTTCGTTTTCATGGCGTGTAACGGTCGTATCTGTGCATAGCTCAGCAGTGCGTGGGATCGGGTAGTTTGGCCCAGCTGCGAAACGATCCCCCCTCGGTGCCGTTGCCGCTCGGCAGGCACGCGCCGACGAAATTCCCGTCCACGGCTCTGCCGTCGCAATCGAGGATGAAATCGCAGTCGAGAAGGATCTCCACCGTTCCCCTGAGTTTCGAGTAGTCCTTGAGAAACTTGGTCATTCTGAACACCGCCGTTCTCGAACGCGGGTCATACTTGGGCTCTTCGTCAGGCTCGACAACCACGCGAGAAGTACTCTGGCCCGGCGAGGACGCGACGTGACAAACAAAGAACGCGCGAAAGGTCTGACGGTTGATGCCGAGACGGTGCCGATCTTCCCTGGGAATGTGTTTCAACGGCCGATTGAACCGTATCCTGAGAACGCCGAGTTCGTCCCCATGCTTCGTCTCCCTCGCGCCGATGACACCGCCGTGAGACCAACCGTGAACCGCGGTCACCGCGGTCAAAGGCCTTCGGGAATCCTCTCGCAGGAGACGCCTTTCGACGCGATTGATCTCCCACCGGCACGTTCTCTTGTCGACCCACACCAGCGCGAGCGGAACCCACTCTCCGCAAAGGCAATCGGGAGAGCAGAGGTCTTGGCAGGGCTGCTTTTTCCGCTGCTCGCAACAAGCCTCGGAGTCCGGTTTGGCCGCCTCCGGTTCACAATCCGTGCCGGACAGCGGTTTCCCATCAGTGTCGTGGTCCCCTGAGGCCCGGCATGGAGTCCCATCGTCCTTACCCTCACAGGGTTCCTCCACCGGATCTTCACCGGACTCCTCTTCACAGCAAATAGGCCAGCATTCCATGCCTAACTTGATGAATCTCCCGTGCTCATCCTCCTCCCCCTCCCAGGGAATCTGCCTGATCTCGGGGCACTCGTGGATGCGATTGTTTTCCTTCCCGCATCCGCAGTTTTCCGAGTTCGAAAAGATGGCGGGAACCGGCTCGACCTCCTTCTCGTGGTAGCGAATGGCGATGAGAAAGATCCCGTGCTTCGATTTCTTGTCCGGATCCAGTGTTAGGCAAGTAGCGTGACAGCGGACGAGCTCGCGTCCATAGCAGTCAATGGCAACTCCGTTGCCCACCTTGACATGGGCGGGATGACAATGATCTCCCCTATCGAGGTGGACGTCGAGGCCGCAAGCGATCCCCCAACCCAGTCCGATCCGGTTAGCCAGACGATGCCGGCTCAGGAGATACTCGGTGTCGGCAGCGAAGTCGCGCTCCGTCATGAACTTGCCCTTGAAGTAGCGATTGCGCTGCAGGTGAATGGAAGCCGGGCCGTGGCAACAGACCGGTTCGAGGCATGAATCGTGTTCGGATGCACTCATGATTCTATTCTCGCTTGCTTGCTCACTTGGTGGTTACTGAAGAATGGTGACGTCGTCCCCACCGCAGGGGTTCGCCGAGGCCAGCCAGGTGTCGACGCCCAGACGATTGGTTCGCGTCCTCCCCTCTGCCACATCATCGGCATCACCGGGGATGCGTCTTGGAGAACGCCCGCCGACGATCGTGTTGACGCCCACACAGGATTGAAGGCCTACGAGCGACTGCGAATCGACGAGGCTGAGGGAATGGCACACGTGCGCCGGCGACTCCTCGGCAATGGCACGTTGCAGCAGGTCCAGGTCCGAACTCTTCCGAATCCACGATGCGGGTACGATGACCTGAAAACGATGCGCGTGAACGCGAAAGAAATCGGTCTCTGGCGACCCGATGCTGACCATGCGCGCCTCACCCTCACGGCTATACTCACCCAACTGCATGCGTCCCACGACCTCCCGCCCCCAGAGTCCTCGCGTGTGCATGTCGTCGAGCAGAGCTCCCTCACGACTGCAGGGGCGCTGCCGGAAGCCTTCGATGACGACGGGAAAAGGCTCCTGCCGCTCCGGCTCGATACCGGTGATATTGTGCAGATAGACGGCGACGTGATCCCGCAAGGCCCTGGGAGTGCCGCGCTTCCCCAGTGAGCGAATCGCCGCCACTAACAGTCTACGATTCTGCTCCGGTCCCCAATCCCCTTCCAGTGGCACATCGAGCCAGCTAGCGAGGTAGGGAAGAAAGGCATCAGGAACGGTGTCAGGATCGAAATAGTGAAAGAGGTTCTCCACACGTCGTTCGATGTCGTCCCAGTCTGTTTGAAAAATCGAAAGAAAGCGCTCGAGAAAATGCCTGCTCTCCGAATCACCGGAGAAGATGGCGGGCAAATGTTGCAGGTAAGAACTGCGAGGAAAGTGAACCCGCAATCCGCGCAATCGAGGCGTCGTTCGACCATCACCCGACAATCGAATGCGAAGGAAGAGGAGCTGCCCTGGAGGATTCTGTATGAGGAAGTCCGTCCGCTGACTGTTCGTGCCCGCATCGTTCTCCGGTCCTGATACCCGCGTCTTCCGCGGGGCCTGCAAGCTCCCGATCAGCGCTGGATTCCTCTGCCAGAGCTTGTCCGCAATCCCGCTCCTCGTGCGACGTTTTTCTTTCAAGGGGGCGGTGAAGGTGTCGATCTCCAACCGGGCACCGGGAGGCAGGGTCTCCGCCTCCACTTCGATTCGATGCCAGGAACAATCGAAGATGTCACTGTCCAGGAGTTCGGTGTACCAGATACCCGATCTCTCAAAGAGATTGGTCGCGGGCCTCTCTTCCGGATCCACCATCCCGCGCTCACCGGAATCATCGAAGAACAACGTCACGGGATCGAGACCGCTTTCCCCGGCACAACCGTACAGAAACGGATCTGCGAGGCGCAAGCGCCCTCGCTCATCCACTCGGATGGCGGGAGGCGCAAAGCGATCGGATAGTTGCCGCGCATCGGAAAAGCGTTCCCCCACACGGTAACCCGGCGCCTCACCCGTGAAGTGGATTTCCTCCAGACCTTCCTCTCCGGAAGTTAGGTTGAGCAGATAGACTTGCTTCTCTTGATCCACAGCCAGGCGCCGCCACTCTGGTAGGGCCTTTCCTGCGGGCCACGCACCTCCCGACGGCAAGAGCACGTTGAATGGACCTCCGCTTCCCTTGCGATGCCGCAGTTGAATCGAATCGTTCGAGAAGTCTAGCAGAAATACTTCGTCGCGCCATACAGCCAGATCGAGCTTGCCGGGATCAGAATCGCTCAGAGCGATGAGATCGACCAGGGCAAGCGAGTGGACGTCGAAGACAAGAATGCGACTTCCTCCCCCGGCGGCCACGTCGACGACAAACAATTCCCGGCTCGTGGCCGCAATCATGCGGGGTTTATCCAACCCCTTCTCTCCCGTCCCCTTGATTCCGTGTGCGGGATCGATGCTGCCCAGCGGAAAGAAGCGAAGATCCCGCAGGGAAAGTCGCAGGACACGGCCTGCGCTCCCGTCCAGGAGAAAGACATTTTCGCGTCCGCTCACAGCGATATTGTGAGGAAGAACGAGCCCTCCGAGAGTTTCGTTAGGTTGGCGGATGCCGGCGCTCTCCCGGAAAAAGCCCAGCGGGCCGGTCGGCACAGCCGGGAGGGCCAGATGACCTTCGGAATCCTCGATGATGCGGGGCTCTGTCCGGACATTGTCAGGCCTCCAGTGATAGCTGCCGCCGAGCGGCACAAAGGTCGGCTCTTCCCGAGGTTTCGTGGCTTGGGTCATGGAAATCAATTATCGGTGAAGATCTCAAACTCGATCTCCAGCTTTCCCAGGGCGAAGAGGGTATCGCTCGGAATGCGAATCTCTTCAGTGAGGTCCGGATGGGGAAACCCATCCACGTTGAGGCGCAGGTTGAGCACGGAGTTGACGCCGTCCACTCGTTGAATCACGCCGTAGAACTCGGTGGGGAAGAGATCGAGCCCGAACTTGCGCTCCAGCGGATTGAGTTGGGCGCGAATCTCACGATCAATGCCTAACTTAATCGCCTCGAACGAGGCCGAGCGATCGACCGCCACCTTGATGCCCAAATCGAGGCGCAGGTAATGCGGAGCCACGACATGGAGTTCGGTGCTGATGAGGCGAACACCATCGAGGGCGGCGGCCACGCGGCGCAGCAGATCCTCGGTTGGCATCGGTGCCAGCTCATCGGTATCGGGAACGACGACAACTTTGATCGATCCCGGAACAGGAACACCAGGATAGGCGGGGTGCGCCAGGGCAATGGCCTGGGCACGCTTCACGCCCTCGACCTCCAAGGCCAAGCTGGAGAAGTCATCCGCCGTCACCGCCCGGCCCCGTGTGCGCAATTTGCCAGGTGCGGACCGTTTCAGTTCTTCCACCTTCTCTTCATCGCGCCCCCCGGTGGCGGCCCTGAGATTGCTCACCGTCGCCAGCCCTTCGATGTTCTGCAAGGGCACGGCGAGAGCGCCCGCGGGCAGATTCCCAATGCGTCCGCCGCCGAATCGATACTCTCTAGCAATGAGACGAGATCCCGACGGCGGAATGCGGCCGTGGATGGAATCCCCGAAGCTGAGTTCGCCCCGGTTATGATTGAGGGCGTAGACTTCGGCTTCCTGCGCTTCCGAACGGATGTCGTCAACCCGTTTCCATCGCCGGGTCCGGCCCGCCTCCTCGTCGTCTGAAGACCCGGCACCGTTCCCGGAATCGTCGGATGCACCACGATCCGTCCCCGGCTCTATCCGTTCCACGGGCTCGACCACATCGAGAAGAAGACTATCGACCTTCACCGGCGCCCGCCTCAGGGCGAACCGCTGATCCGGAAGTCCATCGCTGATTCCGACAACCTCCTCACGGATGGTGGTTAGATTGACCACCGGCACCGTATTGGGCCTAACAAAAGCCACCTCGGGCGCCTGCCCCGCGGCGTAACTCCCGGAAGCCAGCCGGCACCGGATCCAATGAAAGGCTCTCTCCGTCTCGGCTCCCTCGAGCGTGGCCCGGCTATCCTTGGGCCCTTCGAGCCGAATGTAGCCATCGTGCTTGAGCTGCAGATTCTCCGTCTTGTCCTCGACGAGTTGGAGGCGCTGCCATTCGCCGCCACGATCGTCCGAGCGATACTCCCAGCGCAAATTGAGCTGGCTCGTGTCCCGCGGAGCCCGGCGATTCAAGAGTTCGTTCAGCTGGCCTAACAAGCTCGCCCTCTCCCGGTCCCACTGGCTCGATGGCGGACAGTCGCGGACTTCCATGGCGCTCAACAATGCCTTCAACTGTTCCAGGTAGGGACGAAGCCGCTCAATTTCGCCACTGGGAGTCAGTTGGGGAAGCTGGGGAACATGGGAAACCGGATCGGGTTTGCCCTGCCCCTCGGGAAAGAAGACACGCAGCGTGATCACGCCGGGGAACGGGATGACGGATCCCGCTGGCACGCCCTCATCGGTGCCAAAGCCGAGGTACCACGCCGATCCCGGCCCCGGATTCAAACCCAAGGGGGCGTAGACGGCCGAGTCATCCGCATTGGCCTCGGTGACTCTCTCGTAGGAGACCCCGTTGAACACCTGGACGGCAGCGAGATTGTGCGGCGCCAGATCGAGGCCGGTCTCTGTTTCGAAGACGACGAAATCACCGCTCTCCGGATCCTGGCCTCCGAACTGCGTGCCCCGGCGCACCGGATCCCGGTTCGCCGCCTCTGGATTCACGGAAATCGTTAGGTCCGTCCTGGCGGGTTGAGCCGGTTGCAACTCAAGATTGAGCAGTTGTAGAAACTTGATGTAGTTCCGCTCCGGAACGCGGTTCATCTGATAGAGCATCAGCTCCGTGAACCAGGCAAACAGATCCACCAGCGCCATCCCGGGGTCGCTGTGGTTGAAGTCCGTCCACTCCGGGGTGTAGCTCGATATTCGAGCCCTCGCCGCCTCCACGAGTTGGTCAAAGGTGCGAGTATCGAGATCTGGTGCTTCCAGCGGCATGAAGAAAAAGAGATAGGAAAATGAGAGTTCGTCGCGACTCCCTCTGATTGGAATGACGGCGGCTCAGCCCGTGGCCCCCACGCCCTCCTTGAGGTAGAAGGGATAGACGAGATTGAAGAAGGCGTTGTTCGTCCGCAGGCGGTAGTCGATGCTGATGTCCATCTGATTGCCCAGCGTCCCGGAAGCGGTCACCGAGATCTCGATGAGATCAATGCGCGGCTCGTAGCGCAGAAGGGCCTCCTCGACCTTGTCTCGAACCAGACCCCTGAAGGCAGCGGTATTCGGCTTGAAAACCAGATCCTGAATGCCGCAACCGAAGTCAGGCCGCATCTGGCGCTCTCCCGGCGCCGTGCTCAAAATGATCCAAATGGATTGCCGGATCTTGTCCTCTCCCGAAAGCCAGCGCAGACTTCCCCGCTTGTTAGACCAGGGCGAGCCGCCTCCCCTCCCGAGGCCTGGGGTCTCGGCAGCGCTGGGCGCGCCCGATGTTCCGGCCGCCAACCGGATCGGCCGGGCCGGGCTGGGCTTGATGGGAAAAGCGAAGCCCGTCCCCACGATGGGGAAAATATCGGAATCGCTTCGACTGTTGCTAGTTCCGTTCATAGGTCGAGTCGATCACGCCACCCGATTCATCCGCCGATCATCACATTGGGTGCGCCCATCGCGATGGCGTTGGGCGGTCCCGCTTCCACGACGAGGTCACCTTGACGAGCCGCGGACAACTGATTGATCATGACGGTCGCGCTTCCCATCATGACCATGCCGCCGACGTGCGGCTTCAGTCCGTCAACCAAGGGACAGGTATGAAAGTCTGCCGTGGCACGCCAGGCGGGCATGCCTCCAATCATCACGTTCGCGCTCCCCGGACCCGGTGTCAGGGGCGTTCCATGGCTCGTGAGATCTCCCATTCGTGCGGCGGCAGGCATGGCATCGTTAGTAAGTATATCTGTTAGTTTATATTGATCATCCCGGCTTTGAGCGTCATCTGCCCCCCGCCATCTAGGCTCATCGAGGCGCCGGCTTTCATCTCGAGATCGGCGGAGGCCTCAACCTTGATGGAGTCCCCTTTCACATCGATTGTGCTCGCCTCGACCTTGACGGTGTCGGCTTTGACGGTGACCCCATTGGATGCGGTGACTTCGACATCGCCATCGTCTGCCTCCACGCGGATTTTCTTGCCCGCGCTCTCAACCACGATGCGGAAGGCACCGTTCATGTCCTCGATCTCAATCAGTTCCGACCCGGCGGTGTCGTCGAACTTCAAGAGGTGTCCGCTTCGCGAGCGGAAAAAGCGCCAGTTGTTTTCCACAGGCTTGCCGTCATCCGCCGGTGGAGGATCCGTCTTGCTCCACAGACCACAGAGCGCGATGGGGTGGCGGGGATCCTGGAGGACGTGGAGCAAGAGAATCTCGTCGCCCACCTCGGGCCGGAGAAACAAGCCCCGCTCTTGACCCGCCATCGGGCTGGCCAGCCGGGCCCAGTCACTCTCGGTATTATTGAGATGGGGGTAGTTCACCTTGACGCGACCAAGGCGTTCCGGGTCGTCGAGGCTGGTGACGACGCCGATGACGATTCCGTTTTTTCGAGCACTCATGATTCAAATCGATTAGTTAGCCATCCTCACGCCGGCACTGAAACGATGTCGTGTAGCCGCTGCCGCCGATGGCGTGTGTCGTCGAGGTCACGAAGTAGCGCCCGCTGAACCGTTCCCCCAGCCCGGTGAGCATGAGAACGCTTCCGGCACGGAGGTCCGGCAATCCGATCACCGCCCCGCTTCCGGTGACGAACTCCTTGACGTTTTGCCGCAACGTCTCCGTGGCCAGCTCGCGCGCCTCGGCGTCGGTCGTGACGGGAATGTTGCTGATGACCTCCTCACGCTCACCGAAGACTCCGGTAAACTTCTCCTCGAACGATCCCGCCTGACCGACCTCGGCACGGGTCACCGTCTGCTTGATCTGCTTCTTGGCCACCGGATCCCAAGACTGCACCGTGACCTTGCCCACCTGCCCCGCGGTTGTCAGGTTGGGAGTGAACTGAATCAGCGAACGTCCGTACTTCAGTTCGTAGGTGGTGCGCTGGAGATCCTGGCTCGGCCCAAAGTAAAGCGTCGGCTCGCTGCTCTCCTCGGTGACAAACAGATCGTATCCGATTCGACGGGCACGCTCCATGAGAAAGAGGATATCGTATTGGTTGTCCTGGATGAGGTAGGGATATTTCGTCTCGGAGGCAGACGGCTTGGTCTCCATCTTCACTTTGAGACGAGACCCGATCTGTTCCGCGATCTGGCTATCCGTCTGATTCTCATACCTGACGGATTCCTGCTTCGTGCGGAACCGGTGCAGCAGATTGAGCGCGGAAATCGACAAGGTCGACTGGCCGCTGGCGGGAAAGGCCGGCTTGAGAGAGACGATCTCGCCCCGGAGCATCGTGCGCTGATCATCCGATCCGTAGTATCCCATCGTCAGTTCGAGGTTCTGGCCCGGATTGAAGAAATCGGTGTCGCTATACTTGAACGGGCTAGCATTACGTCGATCCTGAAGCTCGTTGTTGACCACGATCTCGCAGCTGTCGATCGCATTCAGACTGTCCTTGTAGGACACCTGCGTCACATCATGGATCACATCGTCCTGGAGCCTCTGGTCATCGAGGCGGATTTCGTAAAACGGGACGTAGAAGTCCTGCTTCTTCTGATAGAGTGGAAGGGAAGTCTCCAGCATGTCTAGTCTCGGCTTCCAGCGAATCAATCAGGGTTCGATCGGCGGGATCTCGAGCCGGGTGCCGGGCCGCAACAATCGCAGCCGGGTGAGTGCGCGGTCATTCGGTGGATGATCGGCAATCGTTCGCCACAGTCTGGGATCGCCGTACTCCTGCGCCGCAATGCCGCTGATGGTATCCGATCGCCGGACCACCCGGTTCTTCGTATGATCGGCGGATTCCAGCTTCAGCTCCGCCACCTGCTCCTCCAGGGTCTTGTACTCCAGGAAAGAAACGGTCACCGTGGCCCGCAGGGGAACGCCCAGCGGGCTAAACAAGGTGAACTTCTGGTTCACGCTATCGACAATCGCCTTGAACGACAGCCCCTGTCCCCAGGTGAACCGCACGCGCGGAGGCGCATGGGTCTTGGGTTGAATCTTGACCAATTGATAGATCGACCTGGTCCGCTCTCGGACGTCCCTTGCCTTCTCGCCCATGCCCTCAGCCGTGGTGTCGTAGAACAACTCCAGACTCAGTTTCTCCACCTGCCCACGCACGAACTGCAGTATCGGCGAGTCGATACCGGGGATGGAAACCTGAGCGATCTGGGCCGCCTTGCTCAATCCATATTCCGTGGGATTGAACTGTACCTCAATGATGCGATCGAGCCCGCGATCCGGAGCCACCGCATCGTCGTCGAGTATTTCAATCGTTGCTTTTTGCAGAGCCATGAGGATCAAGCGCATTCCCGGATTGATCGAAGAAGCGAGGAAGAATCACATCCCGCTACCGGCAACCACGTCAATGCTCCTGGAGTTTCTGAAAAGAAGGCGAGTGCGGGTCCAGCTCGGTGAGGCCCTGGCGCTCACCCGCCGCTTCGTGCATCCATTGAATCTTCTCCGCCACCTTGGAGACGATCATCTCCAACTGACGTTCGTCGAGGGGCATCTCACCTTCGGTAAAAACCACCTCCGTACTCACGTTTTCGATTTCCACTTCCATAGTAATGTGCCTGTCAGTGCTGCGCAGCCAACTGTTAGACTGAACGCACGAGGCCGTGGTGACAGATCTCCAAGCTCTCCATGGCCACGCTGCTTTGCTGGGCGTTCAAATCCGGCCCGTTCCACTTGCAAGGGAAGGCGCGTTCGAACTCCCACTCCGACTCGACCCGGTCCCCCGAGGGATCGTAAACCAGGATCGATCCGTTCTTCAAATCGACATCACCCGCCACCAGCCGCAAGTACCAGTCGTGGAGGACACGCCCCGCGATTCCCCGCTTGAGGACGAGATTGGGCTGCTTGCTGCGACCTGGAAAGCGCTGCATGTGCGTGTTAAGTCCGCCCTCGGCGTAGTCCATGACTTCGGTTTCGATCTGGAGACCAGTGCACTCGCTAAATCCTCCCGCGGCGAGATTGTCGATCCTGATCTCGAAACGGAAGGCGACGATCGGGTCCTGGCGATCAGAAGTTTCCGGCATGGGTACTGGGGATTTCCTTGAAGTTCACCTGACCTTCGTTGAGTCCCAGGCGAACGGTGACGAACTCGGCCGGCCACGGTGCGTTGAGTTGGATATCGCAAATCATCCTGCCCTCATCGACATCAAAGGAAGTCGTGGTGGAATCGTCGCAAATCACATTGAAGGCCTCGTCCCTGGTTTCGCCGTCAAGCATTCCGTCCTGCCATAGCTCGTTCAAGAAGCTGGAGACCACCCGGACCACATCCCGGCGAAGCTGCACGTTCTGCGGCTCGAACACGGCCCATTGGATCTGCTCCTCGATACTCTCCTCGATCATCGTGACCAACCTCCTGACATTCACAAAACGCCACTCGCTGTCGCTGCTCAGGGTGCGGGCGCCAAAGAGGCGGATCCCGCGCCCCTCGAAGGGCTTGATGACGTTGATGTCATTGTCATTGAGAAAACCATGCTCCTCGAAGCCAATATCCAGCGAGAGATCGCGCACCCCAACGAGTTCGCGATTGGCCGGCGCATGATGCACGCCAGGCCCGAGGGACACGGAGGCGAAGACGCCGCAGACGTGGCCGGCGGGCGGCACGTCGCGGAGCGCTCCTGCGGGTCCGAGTGGTTCCGGCACCTTCAGCCAGGGATGGTAAATGGCGGCAAATCGTGAATCGAACTCGCGCCGAAGGGCGGCGGCCGCTTGGGGATTGGCCAAGGCGGGAAACACATCGAGGATGGCCATGCGATCGCGAAGCTGCTGACAACGTTCCACCATCACACGCTGGAGTTGCCTGATCTCGTCGCGGGAAAAGGCGGTCACCTCCTTGACCGGATTGAAGACCGTCGCCGTGCCTTCCGCGTTGAACGGCGGCAAGTGATTCCTCTTCCGCGGATAACAACAACACCGATCCTCCCCACCGCGAGGCCGTTCCGGCTCACCCGGCGCCGACGGCGTTGGATGCATGTCAGGAATGGCCACCATGCTGACCTCGTCAACCAGATCCAGCACGTCGAGTCCCCGCTCTCTTCCGTAAAAATCGGAGAGTTTCAGATCGGAGAGATCGTCCTCTCCCAAACGTCCCGAGGCGACGGCGTCCAAAGAATCGCCCTCGGGATCCAGAACCAAGATCTCGGCGACCCTGACATAGCGGCTGATCGGCGCCTCCCTCTCCTCAATCTCATCCAACCTCAAGCTTCCCTCGCCATGCAACCACCTCGGATCCTCCCGGATCCCATTGAGAATCCTGGCAAAATACCGGGGATTGGATGCCCGGCGATCGTCATTCCCATCGGACCAACGTGACAACTCCAGATTGGAGAAGAACTCGTCCGGACCGTCGGGATAACTAATCGTCAAATTAAACCGGTCGAGAGACGTCATCGTGACATCGATGTTCAAGTCCCCGGCCCACTCGCCCGGATCGATGGCCTCGAGGACGAACCGGGGTCGCCCCCCGCTCTGCACCGCAAACTGCTGACGAACCAGCGCTCGCTTGTCCGCCACCCTCACAATATGACAACGCCGCCCGCCGTTTTCGAAGAATCCCGCGACCGCGTCGCCCAGGTAGGCCCAGGGCACGGGACTTCCAAAGCGGTCAGTGAACTCGTTGTAACTCTCCACCACCACGGCGGCGTCCACCGGCCCTCGCGGCGCCAGGCCCACGAAACCCGCCACATCGGTACGAATGGCCCTCAACGGCGGAATCGTCGAGGGTCTCCGGAAGTAGACGCCTGGTGTCGAGAGTATTCTCAAGACGGGAAAGAAAATCAGGCCAGTTCGATGTCTTCCACAGCGAGTTCGAGGTTCTCGATCGCCACCTCACTGTTCTTCGCATTGAGGGCGGGGCCCTCCCACTTCACGGGCCAGCCCTCCCGGAAGTTCCAGCGGAGTGCCTCCTCGCGGGCCTCGTTCAAGAGGACCACCGATCCCGATTGACGCTCCGTCCTTCCGTCGATGACCTTCTTCCGCCAGTCCCAGAGTTCCTTGCTCGCGGTGTAGCCTCGCTTGAGGGTGATGTTCGTGTACTTCTTCATTCCCGGCAGCTTGCGGACAGTGATGTCCTCGTCGCCATTCCGGTATTCGATGATATCCGATTCCGTGTTCAGGCCGCCCGCCTCGGAAAATCCGGCCACGGTGACGTTGTCAATTTCCACGAGAAAATTGAACGCTGAATAGGGATCGTTGCGGTCGCCAGTTTCTGCCATGATTGGTCCTCCAGTTGTGAGTTTCTTCTAGGATGTTCGTTGGTTCGTTTAGTTCTGCGCCTCGATCGTTTTCTGGCTAAAGCGGAAGATGACGAATTCCGCCGGCTTCACCGGTGCGAGTCCCACGAGGCAGATCAGCCGGCCATTGTCGATATCGTCCTGGGTCATCGTCGTGCGGTCGCACTTGACGAAGAAGGCCTCCTCCTGGGTGACACCCTGCAAGGCGCCGTTGCGCCAGATGCGAATCAGGAAATTGACGATGCTTCGCGTGACCTTGGCCCAGGTCGGCTCGTGGTTAGGCTCGAACACCACCCACTGAGTCGCCTCCTCCACCGACTCCTCGACAAAGATGAACAGTCGCCGGACGTTGACGTACTTCCATTCAGGGTCGCTCGACATCGTGCGAGCACCCCAGACCCGGAGTCCTCTCCCGTCCTTGCGAAAATCGCGCAGACAGTTGACGCCCCGCGGATTGAGAATGTCTTGATTGCCCTTGGGCACAGGGAACTCCAGATCGAGAGCACCGCGAACCACGGCGTTGGCCGGGGCCTTGTGCACACCTCGCTCAATGTCAGTCCTGGCGTAGATCCCGGCCACGTGGCCACTCGGGGGAACGAGCACCTCGCGGTTGTTGACGGCATCAAAGACTTTGATCCAGGGGTAATAGACGCCTCCGTAAAGCGTATCGAGAGGCGGACGGAGATTGCTCACATCACTCTGACTCTGCAAGGTCGACACCACGGCAAAGCGATCCTTCAATCGCTCGCATTGCTGGACGACGCGTCGAGTCAGGACACTGACACCGTCGCCACCGAGGAATCGTCCTCTCACCTCATCCGGCACCAGCAAAATCGCAATGGGATCGACCTCTGCCAGCGCAGTCAATCCGCGGCCGCGGCCGAGAGGCTCGTCGTCGAGCGGAACGATCGGATCGAGGTCGCCCTGAAAGTTGTTCACTGTGGTGGGGTCGCCGTCCGCGCCTCCGGCCAACGGAAGAAAGTCTCCAGCGGTGTTTCCCGGCCTCGCCGTGGGAGCCGTGGGGTCTGTCCAGTAGCACTTGATCAACTTGGAGGCGGCGTTGACCACCGTGACCACGTTGTTCGAGCGGCCTTCGACATGGGTCAAGGAGTCGTATTCCTCCAGGGCGTCGGGCTCCCGGCGATCCGGATTGGAGAACTCGGCGGGATCCGTCGGATCGACAAATGGATTGGGCACACCCTCACGAAAATAGAGGATGACCATCCGGAACTCCCCGTTGGCATCGACAGCCTGGCTGCCGTTCTCCACGCGGATGACAATGTTATTCCCCCAGGTACCGTGGCCGTTGGCTGAAATGGTGAGCGCGCCGAACGCGGCCGACGCGATGATGGCATTGTCGCCCACCACCCGCGAGACGAAGCAACGCTTGCCTCCATTGTCGAAGAAACCCTTGATGGCGTAGGGGAGGTAGGAACGATCGGGAATAAACGTCCCATACCAGCGCTGAAAAGCCAGCCAACTGGTGATGAGATTGGGCGGTAGGGGACCGCGCTCGGTCTCTCCCACAAAGCCGGCGGTGCTCGTGCCGACCCCCTCAATGGGTCTGGGTCCGGTGCTGATTTCTTCGATGTAGACGCCTGGCGCTAAGTATTCTGGCATGGTCGTTCTCCTGTTAGGTTGGTAGTGGTAGACATGGAAATCTGGGTGCTCGATGAACCGTCGGATTGGTTAGCATCTCAATCTCGGAGACGAACTCCGGCAAATAAGGACGCAAACGGGCGGACCGGAGTGTCCGCATCACTTGGGTTGAGTTAGTTAGCACATCAACCCTGCGGCTCTCATCCCGGAAATAACGAAGGGACTGAAGTCCCTGCCACTTTCTTGGAATGTGGGAGGGACTTCAGTCCCTCGGTTATTTGGAAG
>JANQJH010000047.1 GCA_028281705.1 Verrucomicrobiales bacterium | reverse complement strand
CAGGGCCGCTTCTTCTGCCAAACAAGAACTGAGTGCCGCAAGGGCGAGCCACGGAAGCATTCGGAGGGTGCTCATGTCGATGAAATGCAAAAACCGCGCCCTACTTCGCCAGTGCTTGGAGTTTTTCTGAAGCGAACCAGTAGATATCAGGGTAGACCGAGGATAGACTGACCTGATCCTTCCAGAGTGCCGGGACCTCGGCTTTCGTCAGGATTCCGTCACTATCACGATCACGATTGGCCAGTGCTAGCGCCGCTCGCATACGCAAGGCCGTCTGACGATACTCTTCCACTGCATAGAACAGCAGTTCCGCGGCATTCAGAACTCCGTTGCCATCCCTGTCTTCCTCTTGGAAGTGCCCTCGCTGATGCCAATCGACGCCATCCTCTTCGCTGATCTCACCCTTGGCCGGTACGACGAGTGCGTATTCTGATAGACTCAGTTGGCCGTCGTCATCGCCGTCCGCTTCCAGACGTTCCTTGAGCGCAGCCTCCAGTTGTGTCACAAGCGACTTCTGAACCTCCGTCTTGCCAGTGGCGCGGTCTCCGTCAGTATCGAGGAATTTGAGAAACGTTAGCTGTTCCTCGCCGATGCGTTTCATGCGCACTTTCATCTCCGCTTCTCGATCTTCGCGGACTTTGGGATCCTCAATCGATTCCGCGTCAAACCAAGGCGGCATTTGCGTGGGCGGCTGCCCATACCCGAGTGCTTTCAGCCCCTTCGCCAGGGCAAGCAGGTTTTCCTCACCGGCATCGGGCAACAGGGCAAGCGCACGACCGATGTCACTACCGGCCTGCTTGGCCGTGGTCTTGGTTGATTCAGGCAGCTCGGCCATCGCCGTCGCTACCACGAAGAGGCAGGGAATGATAAACAATCGCTTCATGACTTTGGACTAAAAACTGTAGGCGGCGCCGAATCGAAGTTCACGGCCTGGGCTGTGGAGACCGGATGCGGTGTAGATGGTATGGTCTTGGTATTCTTCGTCGAAGAGGTTGTCGACGTTAAGGGAGAGACTGAGGCCTTCCCACTGAGGCACGTCCCAGCGCGCGTAAATGTTGTGCAGGACATAGGAATCCTTGCCTGCCACCGCCGGAAAACGGCCGAAGGGTTCTTCGTCGACTTCATCACGATACTCCACGTTCCATCCGAAGGAGAGCCCGTAGTCCGGCAGCGAGTATTGCAAATCGGCGACCCAGCGGCGCCCGGCGACGACCATGCCGATGTCGTCGGGATAATCATAGCCATCGACTGAGGGATCATTGTCAGCCACGCCGAGAGAAAAGAGGAAGCCTGAATGGCGAAAGCCCACCTGGGCTTCGTAGCCGTCGTTCTCGATGTCGCCAAAACTGCCGTTGGGCCCACCCCGCCCGGGAGCAATGGGATAAATGTAATTGTCAATTGATTGATCGAAGTAGGAGGCGCTGGCAAAGAAATGCTCCGAATCGTAAGAGGCCGAAATCTTAAAGGTATCGGCCTCTTCGCCATCGAGCCCAAGCGGGCGCGCACCGGAGATGAAGGCCTCGCGGATGCCAACGCCGCGATAAGCTTCGGCATAGCTCGCGGAGAACGCCAGATTTTCGATCGGGGTGAACGTGAGGCCGACGTTAGGGCTGAATCCAGAAGAGTCGAAGTCATTGCCTTCGTAGTCTTGGTAGTCATACCAATCGATGCGGGCGCCGAAATCGAGCGAGAGCATGGGATGGATCTCGAAGGTATTCTGCATGAAGAGCCCGAACACTTGCTCCTCCTCGGAGCCCCGTGGCACTGCGAGGGGCAGATAGTGGACATCGCTCGAAATGTCGCGAAAGTTTAAGCCGTAGGTACTCTCGAAGCGGTCCCCAATGCGGGAAGTGTTTTGCAAGGTGATGTCGAAGGTGTCGAGTTCGGCAAACTCGTCGCTCTCCAGCCGGGAGTAATCTTGCGAGGAGAAAGAGACATTGGCTTTGGCGTTGAGAAAGGGGTTGGATTCGGGATTCAGCTGGTAGGTCAGAGCCACGGTATCCCGTGCCAGTTCCTGGCGCTGCAACAGTCCGGTGGGGCGGCCCGTGGCGTTGAGAAAATCCTCCGTGACGTTGAGACGGTCGAAACCCAAGGCCTCACTCAATTGGTGTTCAAAGGAGAAATCGAGGCTCTGGCCCGCATCAAAGCGGCCGGAGAGTTTGAGGAAGAGATTGCGCGTCTTGTAGTCCGTCAGCGGCTCCGTATCCCCGTTGCCATCCTCGTAGGCGTCCCTCTCGGTGAAGTTGCCGGAGAAGAGAACGGCCCAATTCGGACCCAATCCAAATGCTGCCGTCTGGGAAAGCTTGTAACCATCGCCATTGTGATAGTAAAGCGCCTTGCTCAATCCGCCAATGCGGTCATCCGGCCCCGCGAGAAAATCAAAAGCGTTTTTCGTTTCGAAGGCGATGGCTCCACCCAATGCTCCCGGACCGTTCAGGGCAGAGCCGGCACCGGCATAAATGTCCACCTGCTTGAGCAACTCGGGCTCGACGCGAACGCTACCCGCATGGTGAAAAAGATTTCCCTGGGACGCACCATCGATGGTGATATTGAGCAGCGGGGATTCCAGACCGTTGACGAAAATCTGCTGGGCCATGGGATTGCCCCCATTGACGGTCACGGAGGGCGTTTTCTGAAAGATTCCTTTGAGATCGGGCGCTTGAATTTTCTCAATCTCTTCGGCACTCACGCTAGCATCAGCATCTCTTTCAGCATCCACGCGATCGGCTTCAACGACCGTGGGCGACAACATCTCTTGTGCGTTGAGAACAGATAAGGGCAAGAGACTAGCAGCAGCAGCAACCAGAATCACAGAAGGGAAGAAACGGTAATGGGTATTCATCATTGACAGGCAGTCGGTAACGGCCCCCTCCGATCACCGCTAACGCCCCATTGCGAAATGGTAGCGGCACCTTGTCATTCTCGTTTGCGGAATCGCTGCCGTTTTGTCTTCAGCGGCAAGATGATCTCCTGCTGCGCGCGGATGACTCCGAGCTTCAGCTCATCCCCGGCGCGATGTCGTAGCTTGATGTGAGTGATGACGTCCTGTGTTAGCGAATCTTCTTGTTCTCCGTTAACCGAGACAATCCAGTCCCCTTCCTCGAGATCGTGCGCACCCTCCAAGAGGGCATCAATGTCCACTTCAGTCACCTCCGAGGCAAATCCGTTCGCCGGCAGTTTGAGCTCGGTTTTCGCTTCCGCCGTTAGCGGCACGGCCTTGAAGAAGACCAAGGGATCGACCGTCCAGTAGCGGTGAGTGAGATCGGTGACCCACCATTGGCTGGGCAGGGTGATCTCGATCGAGTGGGTTTCACCATCGCGCGAGATCGTGAGGCCGACGCTGGAAGCCGTGCGCGGCACCTGCTGCAGCCTGTATTGGAGATCGCCAAAGGTGATGACGGCGTGGCCGTTGAAGGCCGTGATCACATCACCGGCTTTCATTCCTGCCTCTCCCGCGTGGCGGTTGGCCTCAGCCACCCGCAGCCCCTTGGGCACGTCCAGGGCGATGCCCAGAGTTCTGATGTCGGGATAGACAAACATGTCTGTCAGTTTATTGAGCGTTCCAGCGGCCTCCCTTTCGGTCACGCGATAGTCACCCACCAGATGGCACTCGACGCAGTGGCCGCGCTTGATGACCGCCTCGTTCAGGCTGCGGATGTCCTTGGGGTAGAGCGGTTCCGGTTTGGCCGGCTGGGGAAGCTGGCCAGCCTCATAGAGGGCGTGTTGCTCCAAGCCCTGGCGAAGCGCTAGCTCCAGGCTATCCAGATTCAGGTAGGTCATGGCCGACGCCGCGTCACGGCCGCCGTAGCGCAAGTAGATGTGTTCCTCCGCGTTGAGGATAAAGTAATAGAGCGCGTTGTGACGGTCGAAGTCAAAGAGAGCGATATCGATCCCGGTCAATGTCGTCACACGAGCGAGCACGTAGTGCGACATGAGCTGCCCGCGCGGCGAATGGACTGGCGTATGCACCACCTGTGCATCGAATTCACGCCCGTTCACTCAGGGCGCACAACGGAACTCCAGAAAGATCGGCCGGCCAGTTTGCTTCGCTTCCGCAAGGGCGGCTTGATAAGAGTGATGCCAAGTGAATTTCCTCTGCTGCGGGTCCCCCGCCCTGGTGGCGGACACGAAGGCGAACAACCCAAGCGCGGCCCCGATCGAGAGAAGGCTAAAGCGCATCGCTCAGTTTCTTCCAGTCTTCAGTCGAGAGGCGGCGGAGGCGATCGTAGAACTCGACCAGTGCCACACCGTTGCTGTCGACGCGCCAGCCAGGCAGGACAGACTCGCATTCCTCGAGATTGAGTTCCCCATTGCCATTCCGGTCAGCCTTGTGAAGGCGAAGTGTCAACTGCAGGACCTCCGCTTGGGAGAAAACCCGTCTCTCGTATCGCCCCAAGACCTCCTCGCCTGTGATGACGCCGTCCTTGTTCGGGTCTTCCCGCTCAAAATGCGACCGCTGATGCCAGTTGATCCCATTCTCATCCGTTTTCCCGCCCTTGGCAGGTGAACTCAAGGCATATTCCGGCAGCGAAATTTTCCCATCCCTGTTCGCATCCAAGGCCAACTTGGCCTCCACGCTCTCCAGCATGATCGATCTGAATGCGGTAGCCACCTCACTCTTTTCCACGTGTTTGTCCTTGCTGGGATCCAACCGCTTGATGAACTGGAGATCCGACTTTGGAGTGCCCCGTCCCCGGCGCTGGCGCCCGCGCCCTTCCACGGCACCACCTTCACTCGCGGCGACTGCAGGCCGGGCGAAGCCACGGCTTTGCAGCGTCTTGACCAATTTGGTGAGTGCGACTTTGCCATCGCCATCCTCGTCCAGGGTCTTCACACCTATCCAAAATGTCGCTGCAGCGGATTGGGCCGCGACATCAATCTTGGCAGTGAGGTCGTCAGAGACCACCTTGGCAGATCTGGTATCGGCGTAGAGTGCGACTGCCAAGAGGCAGGTGGCGAGCGAACTGAGGTAGGAAGACGCATTCATGAAACTGTGACGTCTATCATCCGGGAGGTGGGAGATGGCTAACGATGGATTGCGAATGATTAGCGGTCACTTGTATCTCTCGAAATCGTTCGAAGCGTGGCTCACCGAAGACTGCCCGGGTCAATAGGAAACGCACCAAGTGGAGCACGCTGGAGAATGCGTGCATCTTGGGTCATTGACAGGAGAACGTCCATTGCGGAAGCAAGTTGGCACCAACATACCGCAAGGGATCGCTAGCAAGGAATTCATCGGCTCCTATGCTGTCGGCCATGAGCGATCCTAGTGATTCTGATCTTCCAGAGGTTTCCGTGCTCTTCGCCACGGAAACTTGCAACGCCGAGGACCTATCCGAATTGGCGGAGAAGCGATTGACTGAAGAGGGATTTCCCGTCGCCCGCGCGAGTGTTTCGGATGTCGAAGTTGAGGACTTGAAGGTGAAGCCAGTCATTCTCATGATTGCCAGCACGTGGGGTGACGGCGAGCCGCCCAGCGAAGCCTGGGAGTTCCACGACGAACTCGTCAGCAAGGATCCCATGGGCCTGACGGACACTCGTTTTTCGGTTCTATCATTGGGTGATGAAACCTATGAACACTTTTGTCAGTGCGGCAAAGACTTCGATGCTCACCTGGAGCGCCACGGGGCACAGCGGCTCTATCCGCGAGTCGACTGCGATATCGATTACGATGGGCCCTACGAAGGCTGGATCGATGGAGTCGTCGACGCGCTCAAGCGCCCGATTTTCGCCTAAGGGGATACGATCATGTCTAGTCGAAGTTCCACGAGTTCCGCGTCTTATCCACGCACGCTGTCGATTGACCTTCACGAATTCCTTTTGCATGGCATCGAACGCTTGGGCAGTTCGGTAGTCGAGGCGTCCAACCACGCCGTGCGGCTTCGGCGACCGGTGGCAGCCGTGCCGATGATCGAGGCGGAGGACCGCTTCTTCTCACCGGAGGCCGGGCTCGCTATCGGATTGAGCCGGATCCTCGGTGTCTATTGCATGGAAAAGGAAGGAACACATATGATCGAATTTGACACCGTTGGCGGACCGGCATTGGTGCGGCTGATCGAGAGGGAAGGACCGGGTGAGACCGAGTCTTCTTCCTATGTTGCAGTGGCGGAAGAAGTGTTCTTCGGACCGATCAATACCGACTCATTGAACGCGCTACGATCTGCGATTGGTGATCCCGTTCGTCTCTGCCCGCAATGTCAACGCGAGGCCAATCACCGTATCGCAAGAGCCCAGGCACTCCCAATCGTTACCATCTTGCAAGAACTCACTGCCCTTGACGAGGCAGTTCATGTCATCAAGCCGGGTTGTGATGCCGAACTGAGCGCTGCACTTCAATTCCACTCGATGGAGTTGAGTGGGGGATTGGTGAGTCTGATTGGTACAGAGGGCGCCCGATTGGACATTCAATTGCAATTTGCCCATTCCGTCCTGGTGAACCACGGACGGCGTGGTGGTGAAAGCGTGAGTCTGCTGGATCTTTTCGACCAGCGCAATCAAAGTGTTTTGCGCATCGCCGCCGCCGTGCCGGGAATGGCGGAGCGATGGAACGAGATCTGTGAGAGCGAAGTGCGATAGGGCGGAACTTCCGCATGCGGGCACGCGACCGTTCTGTCGGCGGGCGCCGTTGCGGCTTCCCGGATGGCGTGGGCGAGCGCGCAACCTGTCGCCAGTATCTGGCAATCGGGATCGAGCGGATCTGCAAGAAAGTGCGAGAATGACAAGATGGAATTCCCTTGGAAGCTGAAGCGGCGAATTCGCAGACAATATTGCGCGGGATGCCCTCTCCCGGGTCACTGCGGCATCAAGAGGTGCCTTGCGCAGCAATTGTCGTGTAATCCCCATGATCTGACGGAGCTTCTTCGGGAGACGGGGCCGGCCTTTGTCGCGCTTCAGAATCAACGCGCCACCTTGGGAGCCAGGATCGATTTTGGCCAAACGGAGCCTGGCAGCGTTTCCTTGTTGGACGGCGGACAATTGCTTATCGATTTCGACCGCTTGTTATCCGTCTGCAAGTTGGTCACGGTATCCGCCGATCTACCACTCTTGGAGTTCGACTGTGGATTGAATGCGGAGCGATTCCTCATTCATCTGGAATCGGCAAGGAGCCGTTCTGCGGTGCGAGATTTCCTCGGGCAAATTGAAGTCTCGGAGGAGTACGTGGAAATCTCCAAGGCGGTGCGATGGCTTGATGATCTTCCCGGTGAACCGCAGAGACCGGTCGAGGGGGCCGATGAGCAAGGCCCCGACGGCGGCGACTGCCCGCCCTTTCCGGAGGGCAGCCGTCTCTGTCTTCGCATCGTCACTGCCTTTGCAGAGTGGAAGAAGAATTTCCGCATCTCGTCGATAGACTTCATCGGTAATCTCATGGTGCTTCGCGACCGCGATTGCGTTTCCTATTGTCCGAGAAATCTCGGCGCCGGTGACCGGCTATTCTCCGTTCGTGCTCTTGGGCGGTGACCTCTTCTGCGCTTCCCGCAGTGCTGGTGACGTAGACATGGTGATTCTAGCTAGAGCTCTCCGCACGCGAACCTTGTTAGATTGTCAGTTTCCTCAAGAGAGCTAGACAAACCGGGAGTTCATGCCTTCCGGTGAACCGTCCAGGAGATGACAAAAGACCGTCAGGAATTGACAGCGCACCGTTAGCAGATGGGCTGGAGACGGAGAATGGTCGCCTCGTGACGCAACGATTTCCGTTCTCTCAGCGTAGCCATCGTCCTCAGTTTCGCCCAGGAGGTCTGGGTGCCTTCTCTTGTCGGCGGCGAGCAGTGGACTGAATCAATCGGCGCAAAACTAGCGGAATCGTTCGTCACAGTTTATCAATACAACACAGATTACGAAAGAGCCGGGATGGGCTCCGAGTTCTGTGTTGACCGGGAGGGGTTGATCGCAACTTGTCTGTACGTCATGGGGAAATCCAGACGGGTTGCGGTTGCCCTTCCCGACGGTAGCCGGCATGAGCCCGCGCACACCGCGTCGGCCAAGATGCGTTGATCATCGCCGATTTCCTCTTGCAAACGTGAGCTTAGAAGAAACAACATTTCCTCAGACCAGTGCGGCCGAAGGCAAAGTGTATCGCACGATCAGGGACTGGGTGTCGATATTGCGCCTCGTTCGCGAGGCCGGTCCGGTTCTCGTCATGTCGCGCACGGAGAGCGCCATTCTCGGCCGTCATATGAATTACCCGCGATTGGCGGCTGACCGGGAGGAAGTCGCGTTGAGCTGCCTGGAAAGTGATTCCACCGGCATGCTTCAGCACGATTTCCGGCATTGGGCGGAGGGTTGGGTGTGGACTGAGGTCGTCAATGGCACGAGGATCGAGGCACTGGAGTTCGCCGATGAGTTGGGGCGGGGTGTTCACAAGATCTGTGCCACCGAATTCACGGACCTTCGAGCTTGGGATGGGGTCTTGCGGAGAGTGCGCGCTCAGGCCACCGATGCCGACGAACTCTTGCATTTACAAAAGACCAATCACCTCGAGGCCGACGAACGCGTTGACGAAACGGCGGATGGTCTTTCCGTCACCCACAGTTGGCAGCGGCTTTTTCACGCGGCAACCTTTCACCATGCGGTGATCGGCGTCGTCATTCCAAACATGGCATCGACCATCGGTGGCTGCTTCATTCCCGGACACTGCTATACGCACGGGCCCTGGGTGAAGATGGAGACGGTCACTGGAGAGTTGTTCTTCTTCAAACCAGGACGCATTGCGTCGATCACTCCGGTGGGTGTGGCGGAAGCGGTTCCGGGAGTGCCAACCCTTCAGTTGGAGTGTCGGGACGGCGAAGACAGAATCATGATGCAAGTATTCCTTTGCCGTCACACGTTTGCCAATCAAATCGAGGAATTGTTGGAACTGCGGCTGGGGTAGCGAGACTCGACCGTGATTTCGCCATCGATACTATCGCTCTAGCCAATCGAACGAGACCTGCACATCGTCCAACGAAGGGAGGCGAAGGTCTTCCTGAAACCAGGCGTTTTGGTGCGACCGCACGAGCGTTTCGAGGGAGACAAAGGACAGCCGTAGCGCCTGCAACCGGATCTGTCCCGTGGAGCTGCTCGAGAGGCGGAGGGTGATCCGCTGCTCCAGCCAGCGGCGCAGCTTGAAGAACATGGCGTAGTCCCGATCACCAAAGGGTTTCCACACGGCATAGAAGGCTCGCAAGAGTTCTTCAGCCGACGTTCCCAAAAGGAGGGGGTACTTCAGGTCGAGCAAGTGATCTGCGTAATCTCGCTCGTCCCTGAGGAAGGCGTGATAGATCAGCCGATCAACACAGATCGTCGCCCACAGCGGCGTATCGAGTAGCCTGAGCTGAGGGGCGGTGACGGCTTCGGCAGCAATCTTCACGAATCTAGAGGTATCGAGCGAGGCTTGTTGGTCAAGTTGAGATTGAGACTCATTCGCAACATTACGGGCTCGCCAGAGATCCTCGTTGACTCAAGCGAGCGCCCTCCAGGTGGGTCGTTCGGCGGCGAACGCTACTTCAGAAAGCTCTTCAGCATCCAGCAGGTCTTCTGATGCGACTTGAGGCGTCCGATGATCATGTCCTCCGTCTCGGCATCACCGGCCTCGGCCGCAGCCTTCCGCGTCTTCAGAGCATTGCTGATGAGTAGTTCATGGGCTACCAAAAGGCTGGCGACAAAATCCTTGGCTGGAACAAGATCCGGGCTCTCGGCGATGTCCGTAAGCGCAGCCAGACGATTGAGACCGCCCGGCGCCAAGGCGTCCAGTGCTCGAAGGCGTTCGGCAATCTCGTCGATGGCTTCGAACAGTTCTTCATACTGCGATTGGAACGCTTCGTGAAGCTGGAAGAAATCCGCGCCCTCAACGTTCCAGTGGGCCAGATGGGTTTGCGCCATCAGTTGATAGCTGTCGGCCAGGAGCACTTCAAGGCCCTTGGTGACGGTGGTGTTTGTCGCGGTAGTATCGAGAGTTTCGAGTTCGTTAGGCATCGCGTGAAGGTGGTTGAGTGCGTCTACCCACAGTTACGATTGAAATGGATGTTTGGGCAACCGCATTCTCATGCTAGAACGAAGATGAGATTGCGTCTCAACCGCATGTGAGCGGTACGACGAACTGGCCGGCAATTTGCGCCGTCCCGTCGAGGGTCGCGATCATGAGTAAGACAAAGAGAGAAAGAGATGCCGCATGACCCCAAGATAGAGGTGACCGCGGCGGACGATGCCGGCGGTTTGTCATTCTTTGATGGTGCCTTGTCGATCGGGGACCATTGAGCATTTTGCCACTAGAAGATGACAAGCAAGCGTTAGCCATCGACCCGAGCGCGTGCACAGTTAGGCATGGCTCATGTTGATACCTACTACCGGCTCAAGGTTACCGCGCCTTTTTCTGAGGCACTGTTAGAACGCGTGCGGCGAGTGCGGGCGCAATCCCGTCTGGCGCGGACACACACAGAGAAAAAGAAGCTTGGTGGATCAGTGAGCGCCAATGATTCACAAGCGAGTGCTAGCGATCTCGAGAAGACCAGCTTGGATCATCCATGATAAAAGGGGTGAAAGTCTCATTTTCGAGCTCAGAAAGTGCAAAAACTAGAACTTTCCGCTTGTACTATAGAAATAATAGTAATGCTAGGCAAGCATGGAGCTTCC
>JANQJH010000597.1 GCA_028281705.1 Verrucomicrobiales bacterium | reverse complement strand
GATGGCCGGGCGAACCTTCTCGAGTATGTCCTGGGAACCGATCCGGCAACGCCGGATGGGGGTGATGCCTTGGTCATCGGAGTCGACGATGAGGGGGTGTTTGTCAGCTACACGGAGGGAGCCGCCGGCGACGATGTGTCGGTGGTGATTCAAACGGCGGCGAATCTGGCCGATTGGGAGCCCTTCACGGGGTCAACGGAGATCGTGCCCGGTGGCGGGGCGGAAGATCCTGATCGCGTGGTGGCGAGATTGCCGGCTGACGCCGCGGGCCATGTGCGACTCATGGTAGAATAGCCTGCCCGTCCGATCTGCTGGATGCACGCCAGACGCCAGACCCGGGCGCCCGGAATGGGCTGGACCCGGGCTCGGGGGGCGCCCAGTATTCGGGCATGATGAAAATGCTTCCTCCTGTTTGCCTCGCGCTGGCCAGTTTGTCTTGGGCCACCGTGTCACTCGCGGCCCCGTCTTTTGCTGCCGTCGAAACCGACGCGACGATCGTGTTGCGACACGGTGATCTCGAGTTTCTCACCTATCACAAGGCCGATGTTCCGCCGCCGGCGGGTGCCGATCTCGCCTACACGCGGAGTGGTTTCATCCATCCCGTGAAAGCGCCTTCGGGTGAAGTCCTCACCGGGATCCACCCAAGTGATCACTACCATCATCTCGGATTGTGGCACGCTTGGGTAAAATGCAAGATCGACGGGAAGGAGATTGATTTCTGGAATCTCAAGAAACAGTTAGGCCGCGTGCGTTACGCCAAGACCGCGGAGACGGTCTCGGAGGCCGATCGCGCCGGTTTCACCGTGGAGCAGGAGCACATCGCCTATCTCGACGGGGCCGAGGCGGAGCCCACTGTCATCCTGCGGGAGGAATTCCAGGTAACCGCGCGGCTGGTGGACGGGGCCTTTGAGATCGACTACGAGACGACGCAGAGGAATGTTTCTCCGCATGCGCTCGAATTGCCGGCCTATCGCTATGGCGGGCCGATTGCCTACCGGGCGCCGGCGCACTGGGACAAGACCAATAGTGACTATCTCGGATCGGAGGGAACGACACGGATCGACGGGCATGAGACGCGTTCGCGCTGGTGCGCTTTCTGGGGACCGGGGACGGCTTCGGAAGCTCCTGTGAGTCTTACGATCTTGAATCATGGCGAGAACCACGATTTTCCCCAGCGGATGCGGGTGTGGCCGCCGAGTTCGAACAATGGAGCCATCTTTTTCAACTACGTGCCCATTCAGGAGCATCCCTGGAGCATCAAGCCCGGTGAGACCTCGATCATGCGCTACCGGTTGGTCGCCCAGACGGGCAAGCCGGAGACCGGGGCGCTGAATGCACGGTGGGATCGGTTCAATGGCGTCAAGTACTGGACCCTGGCCAGTGAAGTGGCGGCTACCTATCAGCCGAAGAAGCCGGATCACAAGCCCGAGTCCATGGTGGCGGCCGCCGAAGCCTTTCTCGCCGTCCTCTCCGAAGAGGAGCGTGGCCAGGCCCTGCATCTGATGGACAGCGAGGAGCGGCGTTTGTGGACCAACACGCCGCCTCGGGGGACGGAAGGTGGCGTCCGGTTGGGAGATCTGAAACGGGAAGCCCTGGAGCGCGCCTATGATTTGTTAGGCGCGGTTTTGAGTGAGCAAGGCTACCGCAAGGTGAAGCACATCATGTTGGCCGACGATGAGTTGTTGCGCGATCAGGCGCATGCGGATCGCCGGGGCGGCTTTGGATCGGCGAATTTCTGGCTGCTCATCTTCGGGACGCCATCGGCAACGGAGCCGTGGGGCGTGCAATTCGACGGGCATCACCTGGCAGTCAACCTGACGATCGCGGGTGAGAAGATGACCTGTTCGCCGGCCTTCATCGGTACCCAGCCCAAGGCCTACACCTTGGCCGGCCGTGAGATCGTGCCCATGGGCAAGGAAACGTCGCTGGCCTTCGATTTCATCAACAGTTTGAACGATGACCAGCGCAAGGATGCCTTGCGGGACGATCGGCGGGGAAGGTTGCAAGCCGGTCCCGGGCGGGACGGCGTTCGGCCGGACCCGCGGGGTCTGGACTGTTCCAGTCTCACCGAGGATCAGCGCGGTCTCTTGCTCGAGCTCGTGCAGCAATGGGTGGGCGATCTGCCGGCCCACGCGGCCGAGCGGCGCATGAAAGCCGTTGCCGATCAGTTAGGCAAGACGCGTTTCGCTTGGCGCGGGCCCTATGAGCCGGGCAGCGATGCCTCCTATCATCTCTACGGTCCCGGCGTGATCATCGAATACTCGGGCCAGGATCTGGGTGGTGATCCCTTGAATCACTTGCACTCCATCTATCGCGATCCGACGAACGAGTACGGCGCCAAGTGGCTCAAGTGAGGAATCGGTGTCAGGCAACCCTAGCGGATGCCGAATTCAGTGACGTTTTCCAGGGGAGGAATGTCATGGACTTCCTCGCCCTGGATGTTTCCCCCTAACTGGCCATTGCGAATGGCCTGGAGAAACTCGTCGACCTCGTCGTCGTCTCCCGTGACCTGCATTTCCACGCGGCCGTCGGCCAGATTGCGGACCCATCCGGTGACGTCAAATCCCATGGCCTCCCGCTTGGTGGCGTAGCGGAACCCCACGCCCTGGACGCGGCCCTCGTAAAAAACCTGTTTAGTCGCCATGGTTCGTTCGATTGAAAGGGTGCTCGGCTCAGCTCGGTGCAACGATCGTTCCATGTGAAGGAGATCGAATCAAGGCCCCGTCGATGCCTCAAAGGAGGATCGCTGGGCCAGATCTTGCAGAGTCTCTGTCCATTCGGCCTCGGTGCCGCGGAGCACGGTCACGGTGTCGTCGTCCCTCATCAGCTTGAGGCTCAAGAGGTCATCAAAGAACGCGCTCGTTTCCGTTTTCTCCGTGGGTTCCCCAGTGATTTCGAATAGCGGCTTGGCGTGTTGCACCAGGGCGTCAAAGAATCGCATTGCGGTTTCGGGGCGGCGCCAGTTGGTCTTCCACACCAGCTGGGGCGCCTGGTCGGGAGTTTGATAGAGGAGAACGCCATCGCCTTCCCATCCGGAGGCGAGCATGCCCGCGTCCTCCGGTGTGAGGGAGCGTTGAAGCCAGGCGCGGATCAGGAGTTCGCCCACCACATTTTCCCAGACGGGCTCGGAACCTCGGAGGTCGAGCTGGGCCCACTGCAGCCGCCGGGGTTCCCAGGGGGGGATCTCCAGGTAGCGATCCGGATGAATGAGATGCGCTGTGGAGGTGGGGAGCCGTTGGTAGACCGCGTCCAGGGCCACGTCCTGGGCGGTGACGGATTGGCAAAAGTGGATGGCCTCGCGCAAGGGAAGAAACTCAATTTCGCGCAGAGCCGGCGGCCAGTTGTTGGTTAGGGAATCCGTGCGTTTCCAGGCCTGGGAGGTGGCGACATCCGCTTGTGTGTGTTTCAGCGTGATCAGAGTGGCGTCGCCCTGGGCGAAGGCGCGCTGTGCCAGGGCACGGTCAAGATTAACCTCGACCGGGAGTTGACTCTCGTGCCAGGCAAAATTCTGATCGAGCAGCATGAGTGCGAGGTGAGTGGTGCTCCATTCTTTGGACTCGCCAGCCTCGATCGAGAGATTCGGACTGTGGAGGAGACGTCCCTCGAGCGGATCGTAGAGGGCCTCAGGCGAAAAGTTAGGGCGGAGCCGGTAGCGGGCCACGAGATCTTCGTCGGCCGGGAGAATGCCCAGTGTCTGGAGGGCGAGCCCCAGACGCTCCAGCGTATCCGAGGGAAAGCGCATGTTGATCTGCTTCTGCCAGGCTTTCTGGATCGCCGTGGGAGTGCAGGGTTGAAACTCCAGAGCGTCCTGGTATTGCAAGGAACGCGCCTTGGAAATCTGGTAGGCTTCATTGAGAAGCGCGCCTTCAAGAGCGGCTCCACTGCCCTCCGCCTGAGTCAGTGTCGGCTGGGCCGGGGCCGCAACCGGCGGGGAAGGCGGCGAATTTTCCGCGGTCTCATCCGAGGGATCGCCGATGGAGATCTTCTCGATCGCGGGTTTGGCGGTGTTGCGCTCGTGCACCCGCACGAGGACGCCGCCAGCGACGAAGGCCGAGAGAATGAGAAAGAGGAGCAGAAGGCCGGGGCGGCTCATGGGGCCATCTCATCGCACCGTGCCCAACGGTGTCAAGGGTAGGAGGGCCACGGTGGACGGGATGGCGGATTTGG
>JANQJH010000564.1 GCA_028281705.1 Verrucomicrobiales bacterium | reverse complement strand
CCTGGGGGCCGCGCGGACCTGGGAAGCCGAAGAAACGTCGCAGCATGGGGTCGGAACCGAAAAAGTCTTCCATCGACGGGACGTCGACGGTCTTCGACGTCGAGATGCTGACGACGCTGGGAGCGACCTGCTCGACGATGGTGGCGTATCCGCCGAGGGATCCTTCGCGATCTGGCGGGCTGGGATCGACCTGGATCTGCCTGGAGAGCGGTGTCTTGGCATCGTCGGGGTAGCCTTGGAGGCTGGCGATGGTCCCGAAGAGCGCGAGAGAAGCTCCCGCGCCCACGGCGGTGGCGATAATCAGGGGCGAGTAGTTCATGGGTTACTGTTGGTTGAGTTTGTGGTGTTTCCTGCGCGGTTGAGCGCAGTGATTTTTCTTGTCAGCGCGGATTCGTGAACGTTTTGTTCGCTTCGCCATCGAGATTACGGCGTCGTAATTCCGTGGTAAGATCGACGTAACTTCAGGGGAGGGCTGCGTTTTTTCTCCGATCGCCTACGCTCGAATTGGCCTGGTGGATGCCGAGACGTCCGGAAAGGGGGAGATGTGGACGATCGATTGCGAGAGTTCGGTGTTTTTCGATATTGATTTTATGGAAATTAGAAGTATTTCATTATAGGGTTCACATTTTCTAGAATTAGAATGAGCGAAATTATTGATCAGCGTGCCTCTTCGTCGCCTTTTTCGACGGAGGTGCTCAGCCGTGCACAGCTTGAGGAGTCTCTCAGGAGGACTCGGGAAGACCTCATTGCCGCCTTCCAGGAGGCCACACGTGGCCAGAAGGCCTTGTCAGATCAGCTCGCGGAGATCGAGGCACGGTTGTTGGGTTTCCTCGAAGCGGTGCCCAACCTCGAGCAAGGGGGGAACGGAGATCGCGAGTCGTTGAATACGAACGGATTACAGGTCGCCGGAGATCCGATCCTTCGATCCGCCGGTAGCCCGGGGCTGGAGGTTGCCTCAGCGCATCGGGGAATCTCGCCCTCGGAAAATGAGGTGGTGCTCAAGCCGGAGGATTCCACTGTCCGGCCGGAACCGTTTTCTCCGCTGGCGCAGGCCCTGGTGGAATCGCGGGAGAATCCCGAGATAGCCCCGGAGGGAGATGACGCCGCCTCTCCTCGTCCTGATGCGCTTCCTCCCGACAACGCTTCCCTTCCACCCTCGCCCCCTGAGGTTGAATCTGCGATTCCACCCCTGGAGTCAGAGATTGCGGCTCCACCGGCAGAGGTTCCGGAGGGGCCCTCACCTGAGCCGGCGGATAAGTCCGCCGGCGCCCTCGTGAGACGGGATGCCGTGCTTCAGGCGGTCTCGGCCAAGACGGGATTTCCGCGTGAAATGCTGGAGGAATACCTCAATACGGGAACCAAGCTTGAGCTGACGCCTCCCAAATTGATCGAGATCTTCAAGCAGATCTCCACCAGCGTGCCGGGAGCTCCCGCGCTCGATCTCTCTCGTCTGGCGGAATTCACGGAACTGTCCGCCTTGGTGGATCATTTGACCGGCAGGTGCGCGGAGGCCGTCCCCGCGGGCAACGATGCCCAGCCTGAGGCGAATCCAAGCCCCGTGAGTCCGTTCTCCGCCATGAAGGCGGATGCTCCAGTGGAAGATCATGAGTCTCGGCCCGAACAACCGGCCGCGATACCGCCGGAGAGTCCCTTCACGGCCGTCGCATCCGCTGCCGATGCGCCTCCCGAGTCTGATGCCGGTGTGGCGAGTCCGGTGAGTCCGTTTCATAAAATGAAGGCCGGGGTCGCTGATCCCGAAGCTCCCCCAGCGGAGCCTGCGAGCCCGTTCAAATCAGTCGGGGCGCGTCTGGTGAGTGGGTCCGCGACCGGACCGGCTTCGCCCTTCGTCCCGGCTTTCGACAAGGCGAAGCCGGAAGCCGCATCATCGAACGCGGCCAAGCCCGAGCGCCCGCCGGCTCCCGTGCCGGTGCCGGAGCTGAAACTCGATGTCGCCGTGGAACGCCATGTGATTCATGGCCAGGTCTCCAATGCCTGCGGGTTCGGCGCGGCACAGCTTCATGCCGCGGGCACCATCTACATCGTGCCGGACGACATGCGCGTGGCGGAGGCCTTGCAGGAATTGTTGAAATCCGAGGGACATCCTTGTGAGATCTCCTCGGCGGTTCCTTCAGAAGCACGCGGGGTCATCGTCCTCAATGGGCTGAGTTCTGCCAGGTCGAGTGAGGAAGCGGTGCGAAATCAGGTAGAGGCCTACAAGGCGGCTTGTTCCATGCTCGAGGGACTGGGAGACCAGAGTGGTCTGTTCGTCACCGTGCAAGACACTGGCGGAGATTTCGGAATGAGCAGCGGTAGAGAAGAGGAGACGTGGACTGGGGGGCTGTTAGGCCTGTCTCGCAATGTGGCTGCGGCGTTTCCCAGGATCGCCGTCAAAGCACTCGATGTCGGGCGTGAGGGACGATCTGCCGAAGCTCTGGCACGTCGAATTCTGAAAGAGTTGACCGAGGGAGGACCCGAAGTGGAGATCGGTTTGAGCCCTGACGGTACGCGTCTCACCCGGGCCCTGGACCAAACCGAGCTCTCGCTTGGGGGCAAGCCTTTGGAACAGGATGCGGTGGTCGTGGTTCACGGGGTGGGGCAAGGCATTCTCACCCTGTCACTCCTGGAAATGGCGAAGCGGCAGAGCCATCGATTCGTTTTGTTAGGCTCAGTGAGTTACCAGAAAGCGGAAGACGATCCTTTTCAAGCGGAGACCGACCCTGACGAAATCCTCAGTGGGCTTACGGAGATGGCGGCGAGCAAGGGAGAAGCGGCATCGCCGGAATTGTTGGAGCAGCGGCTGCAAACAGTCTTGGCCCAGCACGAGATCCGCCGACTGATGACGGAGTTGCGCGAGCTTGGTTCGAACGTGTGTTACTTTGCGGTGGATGCTTCCGATGCCGAAGCCTTGGGGATCACGCTCAGCCAAGTGCGTGGCGAGTGGGGAGAGGTCGACGCCATCCTGCATTGCGATGCTGGTCCGTCACGCCGCGAGAATGGGGCCGTGGTCTTCGGTCCCGCTGAAGAATCATCGTTTGCCCAAGAGCTGGCGTCGCACTCATCGGGAATTGAAGTTTTGTTGGAGTTGACCAAGGACGACCCGCTGCAGCTGATTGGGCTGCTCTCGGCTTCGTGTCCGATCGGCGCTGCCGAGGATCGAGCAGGATACACGGTGGCCCATGAAACGGTCGAGCGCTTGGCGATCTCGGAGGCGCAGCGTCGGGGGCCGAAATGTATCTTTCGCTCGATTTACTGGACGCTTTGTGATGACAGGACCCTGGGAACCAAGGCCAAGAAGGCATTGGAAGAGAAGGGGATCGATCTCATTCCGTCCGGCCAGGCGGGAAGGCTGATCGTCAACGAATTAAATTCCGATTCCGGTGATCTCCAAGTTGTGTTGGGGCCGCGTCGGAATGGGGGGCAGACCGCTTGGAGCCCCTCAAGACTCAACACGGTGACCGTCATGCATGTGGGCCGGACGACGACGCCTCAGCTCGAGGATCATGTCGTGCAGGAAACGACCGCGGTCCCGGCGGTGATGGTCATGGAGTGGTTCATGCGATTTGGCCGTCAGGTAAGCCGGCCGGGAAGTTTGATTCGGTGCCGCAATTTTCAGCAGATTCAGGGGATTGCCGTACCCGATTTTGAACAGTCCCGAGTTCCCTTCACCATGTCCATGGAGGCGCTGGAAGCGTTTCAAGGGAACGGATCCACCGCAATCGAACTCGCCGACGTTGAAGGCCAGAGGCGTTACTCGGCGATTCTGGAGAAGGCCGAAAACGAACAAGCCTTGGGCCTCGGTCCGGCTCCCGAGCTGGAACTCGAGCGCACGGCCTGGACGGGGAATCACGTCTACGGCCCAGGGGCCTTGTTTCACGGTCCCGCCTTTCAAGTCATCCATCGCGTCGAGGGTGTCTCTTCCCACGGCGCCTTGGGACGGCTGGTACCACCGGATGAAATGGGTTGGTCGGAACGTCCCTACGTGTTTCATCCGGCGATGATCGATGGCGTGACGCAGTTGGCCTTTGTCTGGGGGCTCTTTACTCAGGACGGTGAGTTCTTCATCAGTTCCGTGGGTGAGTACGTCCAGGCGCCGCAAGCCAATTTCGATCAGGCGCTACGCTGTGTTCTCGAAGGCTTGGACTCTTCGCCTCAAGCGTTGAAACTCAACGCCTATCTCGAATCGGATGGCGGTGATCCCGTGGCCGTGATGCGCGATGTCGTTTGTCACTCCGTTCAGCCATCGGGGGCATAGCATTCGAGCGAACGAAATCCCTTGCGAGTCTCATCCTGGCTATCATGAAGGGACTAAAGTCCCTGCCACTTTCTCGCAATGTGGGAGGGACTTCAGTCCCTCGGTTATGTGGGAGGGACTTCAGTCCCTCGGTTATCTGGATGGTAGTAGGGGAGCGCGTAAGAGGAGCCTCACCGTTCTTCCAATCAAAGCCCGCCCACGAGCTGGACGCTGGCAGGTGAATCGGGCACGTCGATCAACTCGGCCTCGAGCGTGGGTTTGGGGAAGGCATTCCGATCGATGACCAGGGTGATCACGTGGCGGCCGTTTTCCAGGTGCGTTGTTAGGCGATTGTTCTTCAAGGCGACTTCGTCTTCTCCGACCCAGGCACGCATGCCCTCCACGCTATTGAATTGAATGGCGGCGGCCCCCGGCGTGGTGACATCGAGTTCGAAGCGCACAGGGGCCACGAGGTAGAGCCATCGTTTGGCCGAGGGAATGGTGTTCACCGGAAGCACGCCGCGAACCGTGCTGTAAGCCGGGAGCCACTCTTTCTTGTCGTCTGCGAGGGCGTAGAAGCGCTGGTCACCCTGGCGAACGGGCTCACTGATCTCATCGGTAAAGTTGAGGACTCTCCAGCGCCGTACGAGGCGCCTTGGGGGCACTTTGAACGAGCCCTCTTTTCCGAGTTCAGACAGGAAGCGTACCAAGTGAATGAACTCGTCGCGTCGAAGGGAGGCGGTGAGGCCCGGCGGCATCATGCTGACCGGGGCGATCTCTCTCTTCGAAATATTGTTTTGCTGCAGTGCGGTTTCGTTGGCCGCGGCATCGCGGAGCACCAGTTGCCGCTCATCTTCCGTGGCAACGAAGCCGGAGAGCACCCGGTCGTCGTTGGTGTAGACCGTCGTCATGTGGTAGCCCTCCTTGATTTTGGCATTGGGATTGAGAAGCGACTCGACGATGTAATCGATCGGAGCACTCGCTCCCAGACTGATCATGTCCGGTCCCAGGTTGCCCCCGGCGCCGCCCAGGGCGTGACAGACGGCACATTGGAGTTCCTGACGCCGGTAGATGAATTCTCCACGATGGGGATCGCCCTGGCTGAGAACTTCTTCGATGAGGCTCGCCATCTCCTCCTCGGTAAGGTCTTGATTCACCGGTTCCAGCCCCGCCGAATCGGAGAGAGCGCTGACGAGCGCCGCGCCGCGACCTCCGGCAGCATTGGCCTTTTGGATGCCGGCGTAGGCGACGGAGCGGGGGAGGGCATGATCTTTCAGCGCGCTAGCCAACGTGTCAGGACCTTTGGCGATGGAGAGAAACGTGGCCCAGAGATCTTGTGTCGCTTCATTGTCAGTGGTGGCCAGGGCGAGCAACGCGGCTGCTCTTGCGGCTCCTTGGTCGAGATCGACTTGTGCCAGGCTGGAGGCGGCGATGAGGCGACGATCCAGTGGGTAGCCGGCGGACTCCGAGATCTCTGATAGAGTGGGCGCACTGGGAGGTCCGAATGCCGATAGCCCGGCGAGAGCCGCGCGGTAAATGGAGAGCGGCGTGTCGACGTTTCTCGTCAGGGCTTCCAGTTTGGCCCGGTGGTCCTCTAGCTTCCACAGTCCGATGGCCTCGCAGGCAAGCGTTTTGAGAGACTCGTCGTCACTCTCGAGAAAGGCCGCGATCTGATGGAGATCGCCCTCCGGTCGAGCTTTTCGTTGCCGTGCTGCCGTGACGAGAGCCTGCAGAACGCCTGCGCGGAGCGCCTCGGGCCCGCCGGCGACGGTCATGGCATGGAGTTTTCCGAGATCGGCCGGACTGCCCAGATCGGCGATGAGCTTGAGTGAACTCTCGACCTCTTCCGTCAGCGCTTCGGCCTGCACCACGGCGTCGACCAGAGGCGTGAGGGCATTGGGGTTTTCGATGGCGCGCAGGGCGAAGAGGCGGCCGCCATTGTTCCGGAACCGGAACGAACCCGATTGCATGGCGGGGAGCCAGGTGCTCTCGAGTTCACGGGCAGTCAGCCAAAGGGCGAAGTCGAGGCTCTCATCAATAGAATAATCCAAGGCGCTCATCGCGAGACCGAAGGCCTCCAGGGTTCCGAGAGAGCGAAGCGCGTTGACGGCTTCCAGTCGCACCTGCGGGTGAGGATCTTCCACCATCGCCTTCAGGAAATCGAGGGCATCCGGCAGGCGTTCGTGCCAATGATAGACGATCCGGGTTGCCGCGGCGCGAGCTTGATGATTGGACGATCGGGCAACCTTTCGCAAGAGGTCTTCTTGGAGTTGATTGAGACCTTGATAGATCCACAATCCTTCGAGGCGCAGGTGTTCGAAACCCGGCGACTGGGGATCGAGTTTGTCTAGCCAAACGCCAAGGCGGGATGCCACCTCTGCGGGATCGCGTTGGCGCAGTTGCTGCTTGGCGTGGTAGCGGGTCAAGTCTTCCGGTGCTCGCAAGAGTTCCAGGAGTTCATCGATCGAGGCGTTGAGTATGTCCGGCCATTCCACGAGGGGACGATCCTTTGCCGTGATCCTCCAGATACGGCCGTGGGCGTGGTCCCGGCGTTCATCGCGGAAGTCGACCTCGCCGTGCTGGATGATGGGATTGTACCAGTCGGCGATGTAGATGGCGCCGTCGGGGCCCATTTCCACACCGATGGGGCGGAAGGCGGCGTGCTTGGTCCACAGGAGATCGGGTTGCTGCCGGGACCGGTAGCTGCTGCCATCCTCACTGAGGGCGAAGCGATTGACGCGGTGGCCGCGAAAATCGTTGGTGATGAACTGCCCCTGCCAGGACTCCGGCAGGTGCCTGCCGCTGAGCACGGCCAATCCGCATTGCTTGGGCTGGCCGGGATTCATCCCTTTGAGGAGACGCTTGGCCCCCGGTGAGGAGACAAAGACGGACCCGGGAAAGACGTAGTTCACGCCTTCTCCATAGGCGCCGTCGGTGGCGAAAGACTGGCCCCAGCGATTGAAGGCGTGTCCCCAGGGATTGACGAAACCCTTGCAGAAAACCTCAATCTCACGGCTTTCGGGGCGAAAATGCCAGAGGCCCCCACCCATCAAGCGACGGACACCCCAAGGGGTCTCGACGTGGCTGTGGATATAAATCGATTGGTTGAAATAGACCAATCCCTCGGGGCCGCCGCGGAAGGTGTGAATGATGTGGTGAGTGTCCTCCGTGCCGAAGCCGCTAAAGACGACCTCCTTGCGATCGGCACGCCCGTCGCCATCCGTGTCCTCCATGAAGAGAAGCTCCGTGGAATTGGCCACGTAGGCGCCCTTGTCCGTCGGCAGGACGCCGGTGGGAATGAGGAGGCCGTCGGCGAAGACGGTCTTCTTGTCGGCCATGCCGTCGCCATCCGTGTCTTCGACGACGAGAATCTCGTCCTGAGCTTCTTGCCCCGGTTCGATCTGTGGATAGACCTTGCTGCTGACGATCCAGAGGCGGCCCTGCGCGTCCCAATTGATCTGCACCGGCTTGGCGATCATGGGATCACTGACAAAGAGATTCACTTCGAAGCCGTCAGCCACTTGAAAGCTTTCCAACTGGGCCTCTGGGGCCGGATCGGGAATTTCTTTCAGATTGCGTTGCCCGAGGACAGGGTGCGAGCCGAACAACAAGAAGCCGGTTACCAGAAGAGCAGCGATGGAGATGGTATGGGGAACGCGATTCATGAGATGGAGATGTTCGCCTAGCCTAACTTAGTGCGTGATGGATAGTGTGAGGACGGGGGCTACTTTGAGGGACTGGATGCGCCTTTCCTGTTCGGAAATTAGGGGTTCGAACTGGGGGATTTCCACGGCGTTGTTGCCTTGTTCGTGCTTCCGAAACCCAAAGAGGTAGGTTTCATTCTGGGGGCGCCATCGATGGAAGAAGAGTTCGTTCTTCTTCACAATGGCTCGCCGCAGGGCATCGATGGAACCATTCCACGCGTTGGGGTTCAGCGGAATGCTTTCTGCCAGATCCTTGGCGTCGGCCTTTGTTAGCGGGCGATGTTCCGTGGCGATGGTGTAATTGTGGCCCTCGGCGAGCCCCTTCACCATTAGCCTGAGAGGTCTCGGCGCCCCTGATTGGATTCGGGCTCTCAAGTTCACGGCCTCCGGGCCTGCACTCAGGGCATCCAGCTCGATCTTCTCCAGGTTGGCACTGCCAGTCGACGCATCGAGTTCGATGGAGAGTTTTCCCGGATCGACTCCGAGAGATTGTGCCACGAGGGGGGTGATCGCCCGATAGCCCGCCTCGGTGAAATGGAGGCCGTTATCCGTCAGGGGATGCGGTAGTTCCTCCCAAGCCTCCTTCAGGGCCCCGTAGACATCGGCAAAACCATGCTCGCCGTCCTGGGCCAGCTTGGCGATGACGTCTCGGTAGAGTGATAGTCGTTCATTATGGGCGTCTTGGTTGGGCAACGGTGCGGGAAGATTCTCCGCCGGGGGAGGCGACATGAGAACGAGGCGGGCCCCCGTCTTCTGAAACATGTCGAGCAATCGGCGATAACCACTGACAAAATCCTCGATACCAGGTTCCCCTGCAAAAGCGGCCACGGCCCCGTAGGCGCTGATGATCATGGTGGGCTCGAGTTCCTCGAGATGCTTGGTCAAGCGGTCGAATCCCTCCTGCGGCGGACCGAAATAGCTTCGAGCGTGTCCGTAGACGGTGTCGCCGCTCCAGCCCAAATTGCGGAAGCTGAGTTTGCGATCAGCCAGCGCTGTCGTCAGCCAGGTCTCCAGATGGCCGTAGGATTGAGCGCGCTCGATGAAGGTGTTTCCCACCAAGACCACGCGGTCGCCATCACGAAACTCGATGGGGGGCGCTTCCCCCGAGGCCAAGGCCGTCGAAATGAGGAACAGAATCAACAATCGAAGGGTCATGCGGGAGACTAATCACGGGGAGTGAATCTGGGCCAGAAAAGAACGCCGGGAGCGTGGATTCCGGTCGATGCTTTACATTCGCCGCCGTTCGATCAAATTGGGCCTCACTTCCCACCATGGTTCTCTTCCGATTCCTCCACTTCCTTCTCGCGGCGGCTGTTCTCCTGTCTGCGGGTTGTCAGATACTACCAAACCGGACTTCGATCGAAGACGAGTATCCGGCATCGATCGAGATTGTGGAGGCTGAGGCCTCTCTTCACCGCGTGGCCGATCCGGAGGGCGAGTTCATGGCCGAGGATTTTTTCATGCTGCGCACCCTCTGTGTCGTGCGGGTAGAGAATCGTTCGCACAAAGACCAGGAGGTCTTGAGTTACTTTGGCTCCGCCTTTGACGATCTTCGCCTTCGCGTTCGCGACGAGAAGGGGCAGAAACTGGCGACGACCACGCACACCCTGTGGGCCGATCCCCTGGTTGAAGGCCAATGGCATCGGCTCCGGCGCGGCACCACCACGGTGGAACTCAGCTCGGCCACCCTGGTGGGCCCGGCAGTTCCGGATGATGGCTATCCCATGATTCTGGATCGGAACCTGACCCAGGTCATCCAACTGGAGTACTTTGGCGGATTTCCTGGAAGTGATCTTTCCCGTGCGATCCAATCCAATCGCGTGTCGGTAAAGATTGCGGATCGCACGACCGAGGTGCCGCGCAGGCCGGTCCCCTTGCCGCAGACCCATGTCTAGATTTGGTCTGGGGAAAAAAGCCTTGGGTGTTTCGGTCGGGAGGCTGCTGGGTTGTCTTGGCTGCATCGTGCTGGGCACGCAATGTAGCGCACCGCCGAAGAAGCACTATGGCCGCAAGATGCCGCGTCACATCGAGAGCAAGATCGGCAACCTGGCGCCCCGGGGGATCGAGGATTCTCTGGCCACCCCCCCACATTCTTTCTCGCGAGAAGACTATCCCTTTGATGCGCGAGGCCGGTACCGGGAAGATTGGGTTGTCGGTGGCGAAAGCACAGGTGGCTTCGGATTTCTCTTTGGACGGAGTGCGTCGACGGGCGTGCCCCGCATCCGCTACCACGTCGTCAAGAAAGGGGACACGCTCTATGGATTGAGCCGGGAGTACGGAATCACCCTGCATGCACTGCGTTCGGCCAACAAGCTTTCGAGTTACACCATTCGTATCGGACAGACGCTCAAGATTCCTTCGAATTGAATGGATCGCCTGGATTGGACGAAGGTCCGCCTTCACTGACCCTAAGATTGGGGGATTCCACTGGCGTTGATAGTATCATTTGATACTATCATCCAGTGTGGCCACCGTTTGAAATCAGCGATGAATCCCAGCGATTGATCGGCCGCGTGGAGCGGCTTTTGGGTCGCTATGAAGGCTTGCAGTCACCTCGGCCAGTGCCGAGGCTTCGCCGATCACACCGCGTGCGCACGATCAAGGACAGTCTCGCCATTGAAGGCAACACACTGAGTCTGGATCAGGCCATGACCGTGCTCGAGGGAAAGCGGGTGGTGGCCCCTGCTCGCGACATTCTGGAACTGCAAAATGCCAACGCGGCCTACAATCGCCTATCGGAATGGAATCCCTATTCACTCAAGGACTTCTGCCGTGCGCATCGAGTACTGATGCAAGGGCTCGTTACCTCGGCGGGGCGTTGGAGAGCCGGAGGAGTCGGGATCGCCAAGGGTGACCAGATCGCTCATGTGGCACCCCCGGCTGATCGCGTGCACGGATTGGTCAAGAGTCTCTTGAAATTCGCACGGGATGACTCCGTGGCCCTGCTCGTCCGGGCGGCCGTGGTGCACTACGAAATTGAGTTCATCCACCCCTTCGAGGACGGCAATGGCCGTCTCGGCCGCCTCTGGCACACTCTGATGCTCTATCAATACCATCACGCCTTCGAGTATGTACCTTTGGAGTCGTTAATCCGTGAGCGGCAAAAAGAGTACTATGCGGCACTCGGAGCCAGTGATCGTGCCGGAAACTCGACGGCCTTTGTCGAGTTCGGGCTGACGATTGTGGAGGAGGCTCTCCGACGGTTTCTCGAGACGCTTCGGGCTGAAGCGACGACACCCTCTCACAGGATTAAAATCGCTGCCCGGCATTTCGGCGGGCGGGATTTTTCTCGTAAGGACTACGGCGCCCTTTTTCCCAACCTCTCAACCTCAACGGCAAGCAGAGACTTGCGTCACGGGGTGGAAATCGGCCAACTGCTCAGATCGGGTGACAAAGCGTTGACTCGCTACCGATTCTTCGAATCCCGCTGACCACGGTTTCTCCCTGTCCGGCGCCTTCGTTTTGTTAGCCAAGTTCCGGCGCTTCCGAATGACCGAGGGACTGAAGTTCCTCCTACATTCTGGGAAAGTGGCAGGAACTTCAGTCCCTTCGTTGTTTACGGGATGGCGCGATGAACACGCCGCCTACGAGATGCCAGTGCGTGTCGAAGTTGATGGCGATCCACCAGTAGAGGATCACTGAGAAGAGTGTCTCGATGCAGGCCAGGACGGAGATCTTGCCGGCTTCCCGAGATTTGAGGGTCGCATGCCAGACCCAGAACCGATCTTTCACGGTTGAGGTCGTCTCAGCTTCTGGGGCAGCATCCGTCTCCCCATGGAAATTTCAGCGGCCCTAGGTGCGGTTGCGAAGGCGAAAGTCAGTGGATCATGACCAAGTGGCGCAGCACGTGGGCCACGATCAGTTCAGCTTTTCCTGTCTTGAATTCATCGTCCAGCTCTCGATCTGCTAGAGCTGTGAGCACGGCGATCTCAACATCTGCCTTGAGCGGGCTGGACGTTCGGTAGCGGTGCCTTATGCTGGCAGGGATGCTCCCCCCGGCTTCACCTGTCTTCACTTGGCTCACGACGCTCCTTTTTTTCGCGTTCGCTGGAATGGGCGTTGGGCAAACGGTCCGATTTTCTCCCATTGGCGTCCCTCCGTGGGTCGAGGCTCAGGAGAAAACGGATGTCCGAATGCTGCATCAGCTCTCAGTCTACCAAGATCGGATTTATTTCGGTTATGGGGATGTGGGAGAAAATGACGGGCCCCTGGAGATGGGCTGCTACGATCCGGCGCGTCACCGTTTTGTCAGTGAGTTTCTCTTCGGGACGGAGGCGATCGGGCGTATGCGGGTGATCAACGGCGATCTCCACGTGCCCGCCATTGATCCCGCCCATTTTTTCAATCAGGCGGACTACGCCAGGAGAACTTCGGATGGCCTGTGGAGGCGCAATGCTCGCCTCGGCATGCTCCATGCCTATGACGTGGCCTGGTTTCAGGGGCAACTGATCGTGGTGGGTTCGTCGCGAGATGTGCGCAACGGACGCGGCGCCAACACGCTGGTGTGGTCCTCGCCCGATCACGGGCTCCGTTGGGAGGCGATTTTTCGGACCGAGGAAGATCCCACGGGACTCGGTCGCTTCGTCTACAGCGTGCCTTTTGAGGATCGTCTCTACGTTGGAGCGAAGGTGTTCGATGGCAGCGAGTGCCTTGTCATTGACAATGAAGAGGAAACTCTCGGTGCGCGAGTGCGTCACCATGAGAGGTTTGGCGATGAGGTCGTCTATACCACGGGCACGCCTAACGAGTTCTCCGAGGATAAGATCCCGATGCTCATGGCCTTCGATGGCCGATCGCGCTCCCTGGGGGAGGCGATCGACTTCTGCCTCAGGGGTGAAGAGCTCGTAGTATTGCGCCCGGGGCCAAGACTTGAAGCGACGACCAACTTGAGTGATTGGCAGCCTCTGGCGGCCATGGATCTCCCCGCGGACGCGCGCAGTTTGGCAGCCGTGGGGAATGATCTCTATGTGGGGACGCAGGCGGGCTGTTTGTGGCGCAGTGCCGTCGAAGATGCCCATGGTCCCCCCGAGATCGTCCGGCGATGGGGCGATTCATTTGGACGGGTGGTGGCGGCACACGGTGTGGATGTCGTTGCCGTGGCGGCTCCCGCGGCCGGCCGGTCACCGTGGAATCACGGACAAGTGTTGGTCGAAACGGGAGGTGCGGAGCCGCAAATCCTGCGATCGCCCAGCCCGAGCGCTCTGGGGTATTTTGGAGCGATGTTAGCCGTCCATGGAGAGTGGATGGCGGTGGGTGAGGCGCGGCGGGGAGACGAACGCGTTCAGTTGTATCAACGTGAGGGAGATTCATGGGAGTGGCGGCAAACCCTGCATACCGAAACCGCTCCCGTGAGTTTGGCCCTCGATGAAAGGCATCTGGTGATCGGGTCCCAAGCCGAGGCCCGTCGCTTGAGCGATCTTGTGATGAGCATTTATCAACGCGATGGAGAATCCTGGCAGCGGACGGTGGAGATTCCAATTGGCCATTTCCAGGAGGAGCTTGACGGCGATTCGACCTTTCAGGGAGCGGTGGCGCTGCACGGGGATTTGATAGCGCTCGGGATTACGGGAGATCCGAGCGATAACAAGGGTCAAGGTCTCGTCGTCCTCTATGAGAAAGAAGCCCAGAACGATGACTGGGAAAGGAGCCGGCTGCTCCCCGAGGTGGAACCGGAGTCCAGTTTCGGAGCGGCTCTGGCATTGAACGAGCGATGGCTCGTCGTCGGGGCGCCGCGCCGTCACGGAGAGGGATTTCATCAGGGGGTGGCTTACGTTTTTGATCGATCGGCCTCGGATCCGTTTGAGGGTCATGAGCGCGTCTTGGAGCCTCCTCCAGGAGACGGCGGTTACTTTGGTCAGGCCTTGGCCCTCAAAGGAGCGCTGCTCGTGGTGGGCGCGCCTGAGGTGGATTGGTTAGAGCGCGCGAGTGGCGCGGCTTATGTCTATGATCTGGAGTCGGAGGAACTTCCGCGAGGGATCGATCCGGTGTTGCCCGGGACACGCGGGTTCGGCTGTTCCGTGGCCCTCAATGAAGACAGGATCACTATTGGCGCGGAGACCGTGCCCTCGGTCGCAGGTACGCCGAGAGGCTACCACACGATCATTGATGTCTCGGTCGATGGGGATCTGGACCGCCTGGCCGATGATTGGGAAGCACAGCATTTCGGAGGAGGGGATGCGGATCCTGAGGAAGATTCTGACGACGACGGGCAAACCAATCTCCAGGAGTTTCTCGCTGGCACGGATCCCAATGAGGCGACGTCCAGGTTGTGGATCACGGAAATACGACGTCGCTCCGAGGAATTGGAGATCACCTGGCAGGCGGTGCCGGGGAGACGCTACGCGGTTCTCTCGGGTGAGGACCTGACAAATGTCTCCTGGCAAACGGTCGAAAGCATGGCGGCCGCTAGCCCTGCGGCGAGTCTGACGGTGCCGTTGGACACGAGGGCCCGGTTTTACCGCGTGGCGCTGGTCATGCCCTGACGGGCGTGGGTCGCGCTTCGCGATTGCTGGCGGGTGAATCCTGACTACTCTAGAGAAATGTTCTTCTTGTCAGTGGCGTGGACTCGATCCGCAGGAACCAATTGAAACTCATGGTGGACCCTTCCTTCAGGCGAGATCCGCTAACACGTTCTGAAACCATCGCTTACTGGACGAGCCTGGCGGTGATCTTGGCCTTATTTGGGGCGGAGATCGTCATCAACTACGAGCCGCGGAAGCTGGCGGCGGTCTTCTTCATCGTGTCCTGGCTTGTCCTGGTCGCCATCCATGAGTTTGGGCATGCGCTCATGGCCTGGATCTGTGGCTGGGGGGTGCGGCGGATTGTGGTCGGGTTTGGACGGACGGTTTTCGAGACCAAGATCGGGGGAACTCCTTTCGAGTTGAGGACCTTTCCCATCGAAGGCTTCGTCGAGCCCTACCCGCGCGATCTGCACTCGCCCAGGATGAAGGATGCGCTCATTTACGCGGCGGGACCGGGCATTGAATTGCTCTTGGCCTTTGCGCTCGTCCTTCTCATGGGGAAGGCGACCATGTTCACCCTCACCGATCATCTGGGGATTCTTTTTGTCCAATCCTTCGCCTGCGCGGCGGTCACGGGCGCGATCTTGAATCTCATTCCCATGTCCGTCGCCTCCGGCGATGGTCGCGTTCCCAATGACGGGCTCGGCATTCTGCTCGCCTTCGGCCGGTCGGATGCGGACTACAGCGCGCGTTTCGATGCGGGAGAGGCCTGATTTCGGGGCGCGTTCTTCTTTTTCTTTGCAAAGGACCGGGGATCCCCTTGACTCGCGGCATGAAAATCTCATGTCTTCTCGTTATCTGTGGAAGCATCCTCGCCGGGGCCACTGCCTGGGCAAAGCCTAACATCGTCTTGGTGATAACGGATGATCAAGGGTATGGGGATGTGGCGAGTCATGGAAATCCGGTGATCAAGACCCCGCACATCGATTGCGCTGATCTCGGACTCCGTCTCCCTGAGCGATTACCATGTGGCGCCGACGCGTGCCGCGCTCCTCACGGGGCACTGGACCAATCGGACCGGAGTTTGGCACACGATCAACGGTCGCTCGATGCTGCGGGCCAATGAAGTTACCCTGGGCCAGCTGCTGAAGGACAATGGCTACGAGACGGGCATGTTTGGCAAATGGCACCTGGGGGACAACTATCCCTACCGGCCGGAAGATCGTGGATTCACGGAAGTCTACCGGCATGGCGGCGGTGGTGTGGGCCAGACGCCCGACCTTTGGGATAACTCCTATTTTGACGGGCATTACTTCCACAACGGAGAGATTGTGCCGGCCAAGGGGTTTTGCACAGACGTCTTTTTTGAGAAGGGCCGGGAGTTCATCAAGCGCTGCGCGGCGGAGAAGAAGCCGTTCCTCGCCTACATTTGCACCAACGCTCCCCACGGACCCTTGCATTGTCCGGAAAAGTACCTCGATCTCTACAAGGATCAGCCGGACGCACTGGCGGCGTTTTTTGGCATGATCACGAATATTGACGACAATGTGGGGGAGACGCGCGCCTTGCTGAAGGAGCTCGGTGTCTATGAGAACACGATCTTCATCTTCACGACGGACAACGGTACAGCCACGGGGGAGAAGGTTTTCAATGCGGGCATGCGCGGCAAGAAAGGGTCGGCCTACGACGGGGGACACCGCGTTCCCTTCATTCTCCATTGGCCGGGAGGCGGCATGGCGGAGAAGCGGGTCATCGAGACACTATCCCATGCGGTGGACGTGGTGCCGACCTTGCTCGATTTGGCTGAGGCCACGGAGAAGCCGGAGGGCGTGCGCTTTGATGGAAAGTCGTTGAAACCATTACTGGTGCCGGCGGAGGACGGCAAGGAGGTGGCATGGCCCGACCGCTTTTTGGTCACGGATTCTCAGCGCGTGCGGGATCCGATCAAATGGAAGGTCTCTTCCGTCATGTCCGAGCATTTCCGGTTGATCAATGGCGTGGAGCTCTATCAGATTGATGAGGATCCGGGGCAGCAGAATGATGTGGCGGGGGATCATCCCGAGCAGGTGGAGAAGATGCGGGCATTCTATGAAGCTTGGTGGGCCGAGTTGGAACCCACCTTTGCCCAGACGACGGAGATCGTGCTGGGTCATGCCGATCACCCGGTAGTTTCGCTGACAGCTCACGATTGGATTCAGTTAGCCGGGCCGCCATGGAACCAGCGGCACATCCGCGATGGCTTGATCAGCAAACCTCGCCGGAAGCGCGGAGTGCCGAGACGACACCCCGAGGGAGGGGGGGGACCGGTCGTGCACTCGGGGCACTGGGCGGTCAAGGTTGAAACCGAAGGCCGCTACACCGTCTCCTGCCGGCGCTGGCCCTTGGAAGCCGATCAACCGATCAATGCCGCCTTGCCTCCCGGAGAGAATGTGCCCGGGGCCACGAAGGCTTTCCGCGCCACCGAGGGCAGGGCTCTGGGCGCGACGCGCGCCACCTTGCGACTCGACGGGAAGGATGTGGCCTCCAAGCCGGTGACGGACGCGGATAAGGAGATCCTCTTTGAAGTGAATCTCACCAAGGGATCGCATCAGTTGGCGCCCTTGTTTCACACGTCGTCTGGTGAGGTCGGGGCCTACTACGCCATCGTGACTCATGTGAGGTCGTAGGGCGAAGCGGCGCCGTCGAGATTCTTCATTCGGGAAGCTTAAGCGCTTCGGGGCGGGCCTCCATGCCCGGCGGCCTAACTCCGCTGCCTTCGCGTTCGAGGTCGCCGAGGTCGTCCTTGGCCTTTTCCGCAAGGGCGGTGAGTTCGGCCACGATCTCCGCTTCGGCGTCGGCGAGGTCGGTCTTCTCGCCGCTGTCCTTCTCGAGGTCGTAGAGGCGTGCCGGCCGGGGATCCTTCAGGGTGTCGATCCGGCCCAATGGCTGGCGGATCTTTTCTTGCTGGAGATAGAGCTTCCATTTTCCGCGCCGGATGGCCTGGAGCTGGTCCTGTTGGTAGTAGTAAAAGGCGGCGTGCGGCGACTTGGCATCGTCTTCGGCACTGAGGATGGGCCAGATGTCGTGGCCGTCGATGCGCTGTTCCGCCGGGAGTTCACCCCCGGCCAGGCGAAGGAAGGTCGGCAGGAGATCGATGGTGCTCGTGAGGGCGTTGGCCCGATGGCCGCCGGGGAGCCGGCCCGTCCAGCGTGCGATGCAGGGGACGCGCATGCCGCCTTCACTGACAGTGCCCTTGAACCCTGGCAAAGGGGCATTCCCCCCGCCCCAGGCCCGGGCGGCGCCATTGTCGGAAGTGAAGGCGACGAGGGTGTTCTCCGCAAGTTCGAGTTCGTCTAACGTTTCGAGAATCTGGCCGGTGGACCAATCGAGTTCTTCCACGCAACTGGCGTAGAGTCCGTGTTCCGATTTGTCTTTGAACTCCTCACTCACGTACACAGGATTGTGTGGCATGGTGTGAGGGAGATAGAGAAAGAAGGGCCGTTCCTGGCTCTTGCGGATGAACTTGATGGCTTCTTCGGTGTAACGACGAGTGATGGTGGCTTGATCGACCGGGGCCTCGATGACTTTCTCGCCGCGGAGGAGCGGGAGCGGAGGATTGACGGGAAACTGTTTGGCGCCCATGTCGTTGCTGTAGGGGATGCCGAAATACTCCTCGAAACCCTGACGCGTCGGGAGAAAGGATTTTTGGTCGCCGAGATGCCATTTGCCGATACAGGCCGTGGCATAGCCCAGTGGCCGCAGGGCATCCGCGATGGTGATCTCGTCAGGGTGAAGCCCTCGCCGGGCGACGGGGAAAAGAACCTGGCGCATGGTGCTCGTGCCTGGCGGCAAGTAGTTCATGTGGAGGCCGATCCGTTGGGCATAGCACCCGGTGAGAAGCGCGGCACGCGAGGGTGTGCAAAATCCACTGGCGGAATAGAAATTGGTCAGGAGGACGCCCTCTTCCGCCATGCGATCGAGGTGCGGCGTGCGGTGTTTGCTCGAGCCGTAGCACCCGAGATCACCGTAGCCGAGGTCATCGCAGAGGATGACGATGAGGTTCGGTTGTTTGGCGCCCTCAGGGAGGTTGGGCTCTACTTGGGGGACCGGGGCAATGGCGGGCGGGGCCGCCGGTGCGGGTGGCACGCGTTCGCCCCAGGGACGGCCGTCCAAGGGCAGGACCTGGGTGCGTTTGGCGTGAGTCTGCCAGAGCCCTGAGAGTTCTCGCGTCACGGAGGGATATTCGCCGGCGACGTCATTCGTCTCGGTGCGGTCGTCGTCCAAGTGATAGAGCTCCCAGGGTCGGTCATGCTTGGCCACGAGTTTCCACGGGCCCTGCCTGAGGGCGCGATTGCCTTCGTGTTCCCAAAAGATGGGGCGGCGAGCGGAGGACATGCCTTTGATGGTGTCGAGGAGGCTGCGCCCCTCCATCGGCGGGATGACTTGATCGCCTCGGCTCTCGGGATAGGCGGCCTGTGCCACCTCGATCACGGTGGGCATGAGATCGATGAAATGGGCCGGGGTGGTGCGGACGCGCCCCCGATCGAAGATCTGGTCCGGCCAGTGGACGATGCAGGGCGTGGCGATGCCCCCTTCGTGGACCCAGTGTTTGTACTCGCGGAAGGGTGTGTTAGACAGGGTGGCCCAGCCTTTGCCATAGCTGGCAAACGAACTGGCCTTGCCCAGTTCCCCGCCCTCGAGGCGTTCGAAACCGAAGGGCCCGCCTTCGGCGCTCGCACCGTTGTCGGCCACAAAGACAATGAGCGTGTTGTCCAGCTGGTCTTTTTCTTCGAGCAACTGAACGATTTGACCGATGCCGTGATCCATCCGCTCGATCTGGGCGGCGTAGATGGCCATGCGGTGGGCGAGTTCCTCGCGTTGTGCTTCACTAAGGCTTTCCCAAGCGGGGACGGAATCGGGTCGCTGGGGGAGAGACCAGCGCGGTTCCAGGAGCCGCATGTGGTGCATGCGGTTGAAGCGTTCACGGCGCAGGACGTCCCAGCCCGCCGCATAGACCTCGCGGTACTTGGTGATGACGTCTTCCTCCGCGGCGTGGAGCGGCCAATGCGGCGCGGTGTAGGCGAGGTAACAGAAAAAGGGCTTGTTAGGCGAGGATTCCATATGGGCCTCGAGGAAACTCCCGGCGCGTTGGCTAATGGCATCGGTGTAATGATAGTTCCTTGCCGGGGCTGTGATCCGGTCGTTGTCTTTGACCAAGGTCTCGGGCGCGTAATAGCTGCCGCCACGCAGACTGCCGTAGAAACGGTCGAACCCGCGTTGCCGGGGCCAGGAATCCTTGGGGCTCTCGGGCGCCTCGTGATCGTACCGCGTGAGATGCCACTTGCCCGCCATGTAGGTGCCATAACCGCTGGCAGAGAGTACTTCGGCCAGGGTGGCCGAGGCGGGACTGAGTTCGCCACCGTAGCCGGGGCGGCCCAGGTCGGCGGCGGTCATCCAGCCCAGGCTCACCTGGTGCGGATAGAGACCGGTGAGCAGCGAGGCGCGGGAGGGGCAACAGCGTCCCGTGTTGTAAAAATCAGTGAAGCGCAGGCCCTGAGCTGCCAGGCGATTCAAATGCGGCGTCTCAATCTCACCGCCGAAGGAGCCCAGGTCCGAATAACCCATGTCGTCGGCCATGATGAGGAGGACGTTGGGCCGATCCTGCGCCCGCCCCGTCCCAGCCAGGAGCAGAGCCAGCCAGAGCCAGAGAAACACGGCACGGTGGACGATTCGCCGAAACATTGCTCATCGTTTCATGATTTCTGTAGTCACTCAAAGAGATTTGCCCGCCCCAGGGTGATCTTTAGCAAAACTGCGAACGCGATGGCGCCGGGCTGTCTGGTGCCGGGGCCGCTTCGCCGGGCACTGCGGCAACCGGGGCGGCTGCCCTGCAAGCCTGAAACTTAAATGAGGACGCTGATGAGCCAGGCGAGGAGGAAGCCGACGACGGAGATCACGGTGGTGACCACGGTCCAGGTTTGGAGGGTTTCCTTTTCCGTCATGCCAAAGTAGCGGTTGACGATCCAGAATCCGCTGTCGTTGACGTGCGAGAGGATGGTGGCCCCGGCGGCGATGGAGATGACGACGAGGGCCTTCTGCATTTCGCCGAGGGCGGCGGCATCGACGACGGGGGCGATGAGGCTGGACGCGGCGATCATGGATACGGTGGCGGATCCCTGGGTGACGCGCACGATGACAGCGAAGATATAGGCCAGGACGATGGTACTGAAGGGCGAGCTGGCGATGAGGTCGGCCAGGGTTTGGCCCACGCCGCTATCGCCCAGCATCTGTTTGAAGACGCCGCCGGCGCCGGTGACGAGGATGATGATGCCGGCCGGGGCGAGGGAAGCCGTGCTCAATTCCATGAGCTTGTCGCGGCCGACGCCGCGGCGCGTGCCTAACAAGTAGAGCGAGACGAGGGTGGCGATGATGAGGGCGACGATGGGGTGACCGAGAAAGATGAAGATCTCAAGGGCTGGGTTGTTGGTTAGGGTGCCCTGATCGATGAGGAGCTTGAGCACCGTGCCCCCGAGAATCATGACGATGGGGAGTCCGATGATGAGGAGGATCATCTTGAGGCTGGGCAGTTCCATGACGGAGCCCTCGCGCTGATCTTCGATCCCGAGTTCGCTGGCGTCGGGCACGCCGATGAAGTGTTTCTTGGCCAGTTTGCAGCCGATCCAGGGACCGGCGATGATGGCGGTGGGGAGCCCGATAATGAATCCGAAGAGGATAACCCAACCGAGACCGACGCCGAGATTTTCCGCCACGAGAATGGGGCCCGGAGTCGGGGGGATGAAGGCATGCGTGGTGGCCATGCCCGCCGTGAGCGGCAGTCCGAAGTAGAGGAGCGACTTCTTGGTGTCGCGCGCCATGGCGTAGATGATGGAAATGACGATGACGAGACCGACGTCGAAGAATACGGGAATGGAGATGAGAAATCCGGTGAGGACCATGGCCCAGGGGGCGCGTTTCTCGCCGAAGGCTTTGATCAAGGAACGTGCCAGGCTTTCGGCCCCGCCGGAGAACTCCAGGACCTTGCCCAGGATGGCCCCCAGGCCGATGATGGTGGCGATGAATCCGAGGCTGCTTCCCATGCCATCGATCACGCTTTGCACGACATCCATGAGCGGCATGCCGGCGCCGATACCGACGACGATGGAGGCGATCAAGAGGGCGAGAAAGGCCTGCATCTTGAAGACGAGAATGAGGACGAGGAGGAAGACGATGGTGATCCCGAGAAGGGAAACCAGCCAGGTAACCGGGGGACCGCTGGAGCGGGCGAGCTTGTCGAGCGCGATCTTGTTGGACTTCAGCCAGTCGATGCGCGCGTCTTCATGGAAACGCTTTGATTCGGAACGGAACTTGAAGTGAAAGCGGTCGCCGACCAATACATTCGTCTCATTGCCGAGGTTGGTCGCCGACGCCGCGGGCAGGCCTCCAATGGTGACAGTTCCCTTTTGGAAGTCGGGTAACTTTTCCGGCGCACCGGTGAGATCGGTCACCATCAGGGTACCGAGGACGACCCGATCCTCGTCCTTGAGCCGGATCTCGGTGTATCCCTCCTCCACCAGGGCCCCCTCGGCTTGCGGACCCAAGGTGGCGACGAAGTCGGCCATGACCTCTTTTGAGGTCAGCCCTTCCTTCTGCAGGCAACCGGAGAGGAACAGGCATAATCCTAACAAGATCAATGGAACGGATCGTCGTTGTGATGATGCGAGAAAAGGGGGCCGGCTGAAGATCATATCGTAGGGGTTGCGTTCTGGAGGTGGCTTACTAGAATTGCCCCCCATGATCAAGGTCTATCGTCGCTCAGAAACTGTGGTGTTAATCGAGGATGGAGAGCGCGTTTACGAGCACGGCGGCTTCTCCTTCGATGGCGTTTTCCAGGCGGACAACCCGCGTCAATTCGTGGAGCAGGCCATGAGCGAGGCCTCGACGATTTCGGCTGATGCGTTGGACCGGGAGACCTGGCTGCCTCCGATCGAGTCCCAGGAAGTCTGGGCTGCCGGGGTGACTTATTTTCGCAGTCGAGAGGCCCGGATGGAGGAGTCCGAGGACGCGGGGGGCGATGTCTTTTACGACAAGGTCTACGATGCAGATCGGCCGGAGCTTTTCTTCAAGGCGACCCCGGCGCGGACGCGCGGTCATGGAGCGCCCATCTGCATCCGGTCGGATTCCAGCTGGGATGTGCCGGAACCGGAACTCACGCTGGCCATCAATTGCCACGGTCGCGTTTTCGGGTATACGATCGGTGATGATGTCAGTTCGCGCTCGATCGAGGGCGAGAACCCGCTCTATCTTCCGCAGGCCAAGGTCTATCGGGGGTCCTGCTCTATTGGGCCGGCCCTATGCCTGGCCGATGAGCCGCTGCCACGCGAGACGGCGATCGCCTTGACCATTCTGCGGGATGGTGAGGCTGCGTTCGCCGGAGAAACGGCGCTGACCCAGCTGAAGCGTTCCTTTGATGAACTGGCAGAATACCTTTTTCGGGACAACGAGTTTCCCCATGGATGCTGGTTGATGACCGGCACCGGAATTGTGCCCTCGACCGATTTCACCTTGAAGCCGGGCGATGTGGTCCGGATCGCCATCGATGGCTTGGGTGTGTTAGAGAATGCCGTCAGTGATTGAGGGACGAACGTCCCTGCTGCATTCACAGGGAGCGGAGGCGGGAGATTCCCAGTGCGGTCTCCAAGGGCCCTACCGTTTCTTCAGAGTGAGGCCAGATGACGGCTTCTTCGACTTGGGGGCGGACGTAGAGCAGGGCCTCGTCCCAGGATTCTGGGATGGGTTTCACGTAGACGTGTCGCGGGCCGCTGCTGAGGGCGAAGAGAGAATCTTCTTCGCAGATGATGGTCCATCCCTCCAGGGATTCACTCGCGTGCAGGCTCACCCGGGGATCTGCTCTGGCGCGGAAGGCGTAGCTTCCCCGGAGGTGCCGCAGAGCGGACTCTTCCTCGGCCGTAGGCTGTAGACCTTGATTGGGTGTCAGGGACTGTGCTAGGGAGGTAGCCAGCCGTTCTCCAAAAGTATGGACCGTGCCGCAATGAACCGGATCGATATAGAGTGAGTGCAGGGTACGTGTCGCCAGGGTCGTGGTGAGGCGGCGAATACCCTCATCGGGATCGCTCAACACGATGCTTAGGAAAATGGATGCAGGCATGATCGGGTGTCCTATAGATAGGGATCGTGATCGGAATGTCATTTGCTTTGTGCGGCAAAGAAACTGCTTGATCTGGCTGGTTTGCTATTCATACTTTGTTTTACAAAGTAACTGTGATGAGAGTTCTCAATCCGCCTTCCGTGTTGGGCTGGACCTCCTGGTTCGGCGTCATCCTCGCGACTCTGACAACCACACTCCACGCGGCCGGGCACGGAGGTACAGCCACTGCGGCCCTGGGGGATGAGAACCTTGGCCTCGAATCGCCCTACTTCCGAGTGATTCAGGATGTGGACG
>JANQJH010000552.1 GCA_028281705.1 Verrucomicrobiales bacterium | reverse complement strand
CGCATTGACCACCTTCCGAATCCATGAGCGGTGGCGGTCGAGAGCCGCGGACCAGTCGATGGCGTGAGGTGTTGATTGAATCGGGAGCGTGTTGTCCATCCTTCACAAGGAAGTCGCGCGTGGACAGCTGTTCCCCTGAAAATTTCGCTCTTTTTTCCTCGGACCCGTCTGCGGCGGGCAGCGGCCACTGGCGATCGATTTCACTCCGCTTTGCTGCGGAAGGCGATCAGCTGGCTCTTGGTGCGGACGTAGAGGGTGTCCTCATCGATGGCCGGCGTGGCCGCGACCTCTTCATCGAGATCGTATTGGTGGGCCAGTGCGTAGGAATCGCCCACGGGCACGACGGAGATCACGCCTTCGCTCGAGGTGAGGTAGAGATGGTTGTTGGCGATCACAGGAGAGGGACTGTAGTGGCCCGAGGCGCCGAGGCGTTTGCGATAGAGAGTGTCCCCGGTGGTGGCATCGATTCCCGTGAGGACGCCGCCGTTTCTCACCATGTAGATCCGGTTTTGGTGAAAGATGGGGGTGGGGATTTCGGGGATGTTGCGATGGAGGGCCCAGGTGACATGGCTCTCGGTGACGTCGCCACTGCCGTCGGGCTTGATGGCCATGAGATTTGGTTTGCCCCGATTGAAGGAGAGGTGGTTGATGAATTCCTCTTTGGTCCAGAAGCCGTCCTTGTTCTTGTCCACCCAGCGCATGAAACCGTCGCGTCGCTCCTCGCGCTTGGCTTCATCTTTGGGGAGGGGAATGCCAAACCCGGGGTGGCCCAGAGGCAGGGTCGGCCGGATGGGAAACGTGAAATGTCCCGTCATCTCGCTGCGTTCCAACTTGCCGTCCTTGTTCGTATCGTAGGGAAGGAGAGCGGTCCAGAAGGGTTCGCGATCCGGCTGCTCGTCGCTCACGCCGCCTATCATTGATGCCGATACGAAGACATGACCGTTTCCCGTCACCGGCGCTGAAATGGTCTCGCGGGAGAAACCGTTGACAAACCACTTCTCCGCACCCGTGGAAGCATCGTAGCCGTAGACCCGTCCATGGCCTAACACAACGAGTTCACTCCCGCCGTCGTAATCGAGAACGGCTGGAGTGGACCAGCCGCTGCGGTTGAACGGACGTGCGGTTTCCCAGACGAGGTCGCCCGTGGCCCTATTGAGCGCGATGATCTTTGAACGGCTGAGTTTGCTCTCCGGGAGATTGGCGTCATTATCCAACACCATGATGAGTGTCTCCTGGAAAAGAATGGGAGACGTTGACATGCCGTAGAGGCTCTTGGGCGTGGGGATGGGTTTCTTCCAGAGTTCGACGCCTTGGTGATCATAACAAAGCAACCCATAGGAACCGAAATAGACGTAAACGCGGTCGGCGTCGACACAGGGCGTCGACGCGGCGGGGCTATTGGCCTGGTGCACTTTTTCAAGCGAGCACGGAGGCACGGGGCGTCGCCAGAGAAGTTTCCCATCGGCTTTGTTGAATGCCAGGGTCACGAGTTGATCCTCGTTTTCCAAGGCGGTGAGAAAGAGCGTTTCGCCAAAGAGCACGGGCGAGGATTGGCCATAGGCGATCGGTGTCATCCAAGCGGCATGGGCCTCGCTGATTTTGAGAGGCGGACGGCAGTCTGTGGCCACCCCGGAGCCGCCGGGGCCGCGAAACTGATTCCAATAGCGCGGTCCGGTTTCCGCCATGGCACTGAGCAGGGCGCCGGTAAGGATGACGAGGAAGACGGGGAGGAAGCGGAACGTGGCGGGGCAAATGACAGCGTGAGCTTGCGGCGGCATGACGTCGGATGAGCGGTGTGTCTTTCCATGCCCCAACTGGCGGCGGGTGGTCAAGGAAGAGTCGACGCACGATCGCGTGAACGGCAGTCCGTGAAAGATTTAGCGTTTCGTGGCAAAGTTTCCTGGACCCGGGCACTTCTTTGCGCTACAATTTTCGCGTAACGCTGATTCGATGAAAACCCCATCTCTCATTCTCTTCTTCACCTTGTCGTCGGTTTCGAGCCTTTGGTCCCTGCCCCAGGATTTCAGTGATTTGGGCGATCTGGCGCTCTTTGGCGGCGGCTTGGTCATGGACAATCGGGACCTGACCCAGGGATTCATGGATCCTGGGGTGTGGGGAGGGGACGCGGCCCTGCCGGGGAAATGGCGGCAGGGTCATGAAATCGGATCCAAATCGGTGCGCTACATCGCGGCGGCCCCGTATTTGTTCGGGCAGGTGCCGATCGGTGTGGAGGCCGTTTACGATCAGAAGCGGCTCGATCGGGTGTCGATCTACTACCTGGAGTCGGGCACGTTTTATGGGTACGCCCCTCAGCTCAAGGAGACCAAGGAGGGGAAGAAAACCCTGAGGGAGAAGCAGGCGCTGTTTCGCAAGGTATATGATGAGGTGCTGGAGGGCCTCGAGGACCAACTGGCCGAGGTCACGGACAGTCGCGGCGAAGATCGGGTTGGAGGAAAGACGTCGGTGTTTAAGCATCGTTATCGGCAGTACGAGACTGGCGATCTGGCGCTCCAACTGCGGGCCAAGAAGGATTTTTTTGTGAGGCTCGATCTCTGCCGCGTGGGCGAGGGGACACCTGGATTCGTGAGTCCCGGCTTGGAATCGCTGCGCAAGCGTGATCGCGCGGCCATGCTGAAGGAAAAGGTGCAGCGCGAGCCCGATGGGGACATCAGCTTGCCCGGGATTCCCATGATTTATCAAGGTGGGCGCGCCTACTGTGGGATCACGACCTATCTCATGGCGGCGCAGTACCTCGGCGTCCAGATGGACCCCGCGACCATGGCGTCGGAGTCGGGATTCCGTTATGGCATGGGAGGCAACAAGATGATCGAAGCTTACAAGGCGGCGGCCAAGGAGGGCGGGCTACGTCTCAACAGGACGACCAAGTTGGATTTTGACCGGGTGAAGGCCTCGATCGACGCCGGGTATCCCGTCATGGTTTGGCGCCGTTTTGATATCGAGCGGAACCGCTTGCACAGTGCCTTTGCCACCTCCAGCAGGAGGCTGACGAAAACCCATCCGGTGTTCCGCCGTTTGCTTCCGAAGGAGCTTCCCGAGCCGGATGCTGCGGATCGAGCGACCTGGCCGGGAAAATCGGCCCCGGCGCATGCCAGCGTGATCACGGGATACCATCCGGAGCGGCGTGAAGTGATTTTTTCTGAGAGCTGGGGAGAGCATGCGCGAGGCAAGCGCATGCGGGCGGAGGAACTGGAAGCGACGGCCTATTACGCCTTCTACTTTTCGCTCTGAGCTTGGCCGATTGAGAATCCGGTGTCCTTGCCCCGCTCCGTCTGCTAAGGGAGTTGGGTGAAATCGGATCTTGGTCAAGACGATGGGTGAGCGCGGCGGCTCATGGCAGAAGTGCCGTCGCCGTCGTCAGGTGAGGTTTGCCCGGACCGGGTTTCTCGTCTTCGTCGCGGGCTACTACGCCTTTCAAAATATCTGGCTGCATCTCCTTTGGTTCGGCTTTGCCGTGGCCCTTCCATTGATTTGGCTGCGGCCGTCGCCGATGCCATTGCTCGACCGGCGTCGCCCGTTTCTATTTTGGTCGGCGGTGTTCGCTCTCACCATGCTCACGCTTTCCTTGCGACCGGGCGCGCCGAGGCCGGATTGGTTGCTCTTGAAACTGGTCTTGTTGGCGGGAGATGCGGTGCTCCTGCTGCTTTTCCTGCGGATGGCTTTTCGGTTAGGGCATGGATCCCCTCTGAGGACGAGGCGTGCCATGGTGATCATGGTCCAGGTCGCCGGTGTGACGGCACTGATCAGCTTTGCCGTGTTCTACGGGTGGATGGGAAATCGAGTGATGACGTCGAGATTCGAGAACGTGGTCGTGCACTTCGGATTGGCGCCGGTGCTCACCGGACTTCTCTACGGCTTTGCCGGTTTGGCGGCCGCGGTTTTGGCGGTGGGGGAGCCGTCGCCAAAGCGGCGGGCGGGTCTGTTGTTTTGGGAGGGTGTCCTCCTCTTGGGGGCCCTGTGTGCGCATTCGCGGGGCGCCGTGCTCGCCCTGGCCGCGGGATTCATCATACTCGTCGTGGTGCGGTTTCGCCGGCAGGTAGTGCTTCCTCTGGCCGTCTTGCTCTTGGTGGCAGTCGTCTATCAGTTCGGCTTTCCCCAGTTAGCCAACATGGCGCGGGAACGCGCGGCCTCCCGTGGGGAAGTGGTGACCGAGCCGCCCGTTTCCAATCCGGCGGCGGGAATGGTGGCCCGCAAGGATGGAGGACGCCTTGCGCTTTACCGAATCCTTCTCGGCCGCATGGAATCGCCGGCGGATCATCTCCTGGGACGCGGCCGTTGGGCCAACGACCACGGGACTCCGAGGATGACGTGGGCGCTCCATCCCCACAGCGCCTATCTCGCGACCTATTATCGGGGCGGGATCATTGGCGTGGGCTTGTTAGGGATGGTTCTCCTTCTCGGTGGGGGGGCGTGTTGGCGGGCGGCCCGCCGGGGACAGCCCCTGTGGCTCGTCCTGGTGGCCTACGGAGTGGTAGCGCTTCTGTTTGATGGTGATGATCTTGTCAGCATGGCGTCTCTCCCCCGGGTAGAGCCGTTGCTCTTTTGGTTTCCTCTGGCGGCCGGGGCCGGCGCTGCGGCGAGGTTGGCCCGCTTGCGCCCGGGGTCTGCCTGCCTCCCAACTAAGTCTTGAGAACTCGGCAATGTCGCCGAATGATCCCAGGGCATGAGTGAACAACGCATCGAGAGAGATTCCATGGGCGAAATGCCGGTTCCGGCCGATGCCCTCTACGGCGCCTCGACGCAGCGTGCCGTGTTGAACTTTCCCGTTGCCGGGCGGGGATTTGACCGCTCCATGATCCGGGGCATGGGGCTCATCAAATGGGCGGCCGCCCTGGCGAACAAGGATCTCGGCTTGTTGCCGCCGGAGCAAGGCGATCTCATTGCGCAGGCGGCCGAAGAAGTTGTGAAGGGCCGGCACGACGCCCATTTTGTGGTCGATATCTTTCAGACGGGTTCGGGCACGAGCACCAACATGAACGCCAACGAGGTCATTGCCAATCGGTGCTCTCAGATCGCGGGGAAGCCCATCGGATCCAAGGAGCCGGTGCATCCCAACGATCATGTCAATCTGGGTCAGTCTAGCAATGATACGATACCTGCGGCAATCCACATCGCAACGGCGGAGTCCTTGCAGAACACGCTCCTGCCAGAGTTGACGGCGTTGCAGGGAGCGCTCAAGGCCAAGGCTGAGGCCTTTCACGACATCATCAAGATTGGCCGGACCCATCTCATGGATGCCACGCCGGTACGTCTGGGGCAGGAGTTTGGCGGCTACGCCAGGCAAGTTGAGTTGAGTTGCGATCGCGCGCACAAGGCGATCAAGGCCGTACTCGAACTTCCGTTAGGCGGCACGGCGGTGGGAACGGGGCTCAATTGTCATCGGGAATTTCCGCCCAAGGCGATTGCCTTCATTGCCCGGCAGACGGGCTTGCCCTTCCGGGAGGCCGCAGATCATTTCGAGGCGCAGTCAGCCAAGGACGGTTTGGTCGAAGCCAGCGGCCAGTTGAAAACGATTGCGACGTCGCTCTTCAAGATCGCCAATGACATCCGCTGGTTAGGCAGCGGCCCTCGCTGCGGGATCGGTGAGATCCGCTTGCCCTCCACCCAGCCGGGGAGTTCCATCATGCCGGGGAAAGTGAATCCCGTCATGAGCGAATCCCTCATGCAGGTGGCGGCACAGGTCATGGGGAACGACGCCACGGTGACCTGGGCGGCGGCGAACGGCAATTTTGAACTCAATGTGATGATGCCGGTGCTGGCCGATAATTTGCTCGAGAGCATCAATCTTCTGGCCAGGGCCTCGAAGATCTTCCGCCAGCGTTGTGTCGAAGGGATCGAAGCCAATGAGGAGCGCTGCCGTGAACTCATCGAGTTTAGCATGTCGATGGTGACCAGTCTGGCGCCGATCATTGGGTATGACGCGGCGGCGCAGATCGCCAAGGAATCGGTCGAGACCGGGAAAACGGTGCGCCAGCTCTGTCGAGAAATGGAGGTGCTGCCCGAGGCTGAGCTGGAAGCGGCGCTCGATCCCGTCAAGATGACGGCGCCATCCGCTTGAATGTTCGATAAATTGAAATTGATGAGATCCATGCGAGACGAAGCCGAACGCCTGCTCAAACTTTACACGGAAGCTCCCGGGGCCTCGGGGCACGAGGGCGCGGTGCGGCGCCTTTTTCATGAAGAATTGCGTGGCTTCGGATCCCTTGCCTTTTCCACGGACCGGGCGGGGTGTGTCCTCGTGGCGCGGGAGGGTGATCCGTCCGACGGGCCTCGGGTGATGGTCACGGCGCACATGGATGAGGTGGGATTCATGGTGCAGAACATCACCAAGGAAGGCTTCATCCAGTTCGTTCCGCTGGGCGGCTGGTGGTCGCACACCGTCCTGGCCCAGGGGGTGACGGTGGTCAACGCCAAGGGAGAATCCGTTCCGGGCTGTATCGCTTCGATTCCTCCCCATCAGTTAGGCGAGAGCGCCCGGAAGAAGGTGATGGAGCTGGAAAAGATGTCCATCGACGTGGGGGCCGAGAGCCGGGTGCAGGCGATGGATGAGTTCGGGATACAGCTTGGTGACACGGTGGTGCCGGCGACGCCTTTTCAGCGGATGGCGCACCCCGATCGATTTCTCGCCAAGGCCTTCGACAACCGGGTGGGGATGGCCCTGCTTACCCAGGTGATGCAACGCCTGGCGGCGGAGACGTTGCCTGCTCAGTTGTTAGGCGTGGCCACGGTGCAGGAGGAGTTGGGCTGTCGCGGAGCGAAGACGGCGGCAGCCTTGGCGCGGCCGGATGTGGCCATCGTTTTG
>JANQJH010000541.1 GCA_028281705.1 Verrucomicrobiales bacterium | reverse complement strand
GAGGGCGTGCAATTCCTCCTCCAAGGTGCCGTCGCCGAGCTCGGGCCAGGGATGGATGCAACCGTGGCCTCCCCCGTGCCGCACGAGCGCGCCGGTATGGCTTCTCCGGGAGGTCCTGGCATTGAGAGTGTATTCGCCACTGTGCAAGGTGTAGCGGTGAACGTCGTAGGCGTCTTTCAATGACCAAACTCTTTCACGTTGACCACCCGGTACTGATAGAAGTGATCCACCGACGGTTCGGAGTGGCGCAGGTCTTCAAAGTAGTCGGGTATCTCCTTTTTATTGGGGTCAATGAATCGCTCGATGACGGCGGAGCCCCGGTATTCTGCCGTGACGCGATCGATCTCCTGGTTGAATTCGTTGGGGCTGGTGCCGCGTCCCTTGAGGAGGGTTTGGACCGTGAGATGCACTTTGTAAGAGTTGGATTGCGTGGTCAACCGTGGATAGAGGTGTTTGTAAGGGGCTTCCAGGGAGTTGTCGCCCGTCAATCGATGCTTGTCCCAATAGCGACGGATCGATTGCCCATTCTCATCCCAGGTTTCGCCTTCGGGGATGAGGAACTGTTCGCAGATCTCCGAGGCGGTCATGAAGGCTTCGCCCCTGGCGAAACGTTCTTCAAATTGTTTGAGTGTTTCCTCGGCATCGATGCGGTGATGCCAGCCCTTTTGCCAGCGCCGTTTTTTCTTGTAGGTCTTGCCGGCGTTCGAAGGGATGGCGAGGACGCGTTCCGATTTGAGGACGGCGTGCAGGGCGGTGGCCCGTTTGATATAGTCAAAGGGCATCATCTGGTAGTTGAGATTCACCTTGCCGGCGGTGGAGAACGGTCCCGAGATGGGGTAGGGTTCCACGATGGGCATCCAGAAAAGATCGAGCCAGAGATGGTCCGGCGGGAATGAGCGCTGGTTTTCGACGGAGGAAAACTGGGGGATCTCGTAGCCTTCAGAGGATTGCCGGTCTCCCTTCATGCGGAGGCCATTGCCCCGTTCTCCGAGATGGGGATGTCTCTTGGGGTCCTGCAAGTTGGGCCGGAAGAGCAGGCAGGTCCAAGGGGCGTTTGCCTGAAATGCGCTGGGAAGGGAACCGAAGGCCACGGCGGAGGTGACCATGCGATTGGGGGAAAAGTTAGACGTTTTGTCCTCGTAGCGGAAGTCTTTGGCTTCGCCGACTTCAAAGTAGGGGTGTTTCTGATTGAAGATGCTGTTTCCCGGAACGTCGTCGGCGCCGTCGTCCGGCTTGTTGCCATAAGCGCCATCGGGGGCGCCGCCCACGCCGTTGTCGAAGTCCCGCGTGATCGAGGGGTCGATGGGAAAGCGATAGGCGCTGCTCATCAAGGGCGAAAAGTCGTCGCGATCATCGGGATCGAAGGTGAAGTCGGGACGCAGTCCCTCTTCATAAGTGACACCCCGGCCCGCCAGATTGCGTCCATAGAGATCGTCCGCCAGGGTGGCGCCCGCCTTGCCGGCCAGGGTTGCCGAGGCGCCCTCGGGACCGGCGAAAACGAGAGAGTGCGCCTTTTGAGCGCGATGATAGAGCGGGTGCGGCCGGTAGAGTTCGGCGGGCACATTGCGCCTCGCGCTCAGATGCCGGTAGTCGCCGTGGGCGAGGATCATGGATTTGACGACGTCGTTCTCCGTCAAGACATGCACCACACTGTCAGGGCGCGCTTCGGAAGCCCGCCGAAAGCGCCGGGTCCAGCCCTGGAACGAGCCGGGGTTGAGTTTCGGGGCTTCGAAGGTGAGATCGGGAAACTTGATGTTCAAGGTTTGCACGATGCGGGTGCGCCGGAGCCGTCCGCTACCGCTGGCGTAGACGAGAAAGCGGATCGGTTTCTGAGAGGTCATGTTCAGAGGGCCGTCTTCCACGACGACCGCCGACTGACAATAGAGGGCGGAAAGCTTGCCGTCGCCGTTTGCCAGAAAGCGCTGATCATATTTGCGCTTGTCCGCTTTGAGGGAGAACTGGCCAAAGCGCAGCAGGCGGTAGCCTCCGCTCCCACCCCAGCCGAACCACCCGGCAGGCAATTGGCCGGGGCGATTGAGGGAAAGAGCCGGGTTGCTCGTCTGAACGGTGGGGCCCAAGACAAAGTCGTTCTGCACTTCCGCGGTGTGCCCCCAGAGATCGAGGGGAATGTCATTGATCTTCCAGTTCTCGATGGAGCCCTTGGGATACCCTTGGCCGCCGGTGAGCAATTGCACGGTCTGGCGGGGATGAATCTGATGAAAACCCTGCATGGGGCAGAAGAGTTCCGGGACGATGCCGACCTCGATGTATTTGAACCGCTTGCCGATATCACTTTTCCCAAATTTCCGCGGATGGTTTTTCTTCTTGTTGCTCAAGATGGCCTGCATCACGGAGAGATCCCGGTCGGCTCCCGAGCGGTTTTCCAGGACGGCTTCACCCGTTTTCTTGATATTCTTGAGGGTGGCCTGGGCCGTGCAGTAAAAGACCAAGGCGATTTCCGAGACGGTGAAAATCCGCCCCAACCCTTTGGGTTCGAGGGTGTTCTTGTGCCACTGTGAGTTTTGCGTGCGGACGCCGTTGTCCTTGGTCAAGTCGCGGCCGACGAGATCGTTGGAGGCGATCTGGCCGAATCCGTGAAAGTCGCGCACGTGGGCATAGGGTTGGGCCACATTGCCGTCGTGGAGATTGGTCGAACGGATGTAGTCGATCATCATCAGGGGGATGGCAAAGTGATCGAGCTTGTACTCCTGGTCGTCCTTGTAATACTTGTCCCGGTAGGGCGCCTTCTTCGTGGCGCCGTATTTCTTGGCTAGCGAACTTCCATAGCCTGGGATGTTTTGATAGACCGAACTCATGAGATAGCGATAGAGGTCGATGTTCACCCGGTTGGCATGGACGTAGAGCTCGACGTGGCGCAGGTGACTGCCGGTGCGGTGATAGAAGTAGCGCTGTTTGCCGTCCGCCAGGCTGGTGCAGAAGGCCATGGTTTCATCATAGGTCGTGCGCGTGCGCGGCCCGCGATCGGCGGACATGGGCCACAGGCTGATGCGTGGCCGGCCGTGCACGGTGAGTTCGGGGGCTTCACTGCGGGTGGTGAAAAAGCCGCGGGCGCGTTCCAGCCGGGCCACACCGTCGGTGCCGCTCTCCTGCATCATGGTGACGAAGTCATTGCGCCGGCGCTGAACGTTGAAGACGACTTCGTCCACGGAGGCAAAGAGACGTTCACGGTCAAAAGCGATCGTCTGCTCGGAGGCTTTGTCTCCTCCCTCGGTTCCGCCGTGGCGCACCTTGGGCACGAAATCGTAGATGGCCTTGAGATGGCGTTTGCTCAGCTGTTTCTCCGCATCGCTATCGGGATAGTGATGGGGGAAGAGGACGCTGCTGAGACAGGTGGTGGCGGGGTGACCGGGATAGCGTTGGACTTCATTGGTGACGGGTTGTTTGGAAGACCACTCTTGGGCCTCCGCCGTGGCCACGCGAGGCGTGTCCCAGGGCACGCCTTCCGCCGCGGTGTTGATGTTGATCTTGCAGGTCTCGTCGTCCGTCCAGAAGGCGATCCTCGCGGTGATGGGATTCTCCGAGGTGGCTTCGCGTTTGCCGCGGAACTTGTGATTGGAATCGAGCACGCCAATGGTGCCGTCCTTCAGCAGGTAGAGCCATTCGACGGGCATGGGGAGGATCTTTCCCGAAGCCACCTCGTTTCCCGGTGCGATGCTGGCGGCGGCGCCCACGTCCCAGTCGAATCCCTCGACGCCGTCGACGGTCTTCGAACGCGGATCGAGGATGGGGAAGGTGCGTTTGGCTTCGACGCCCTTGTTGTCATAACCAATAGCGGGCGCATTGAGATCGATAAAACGAGCGGGATCCTGTTCCCAGCCGTGCAACGTCTCCATCTCTTTGGCGAGGAGAGAGGGGTCCTCGAGCACCATTCGAGAGGAGGAGTAGAGTTTGTAGGCCTTCTCCAGGCCCTGGGTGTCGTAGGCCCGGATCATGCCGGGCTGCGACGACCAGTAGCTGGGCTCGGCCTGACCAAAGATCGTCGTTCCCCGCCCCGGCCGGGTGGCTTCGCGAATCTGATCGATGACCAGACTGAGGGCCACATCGGAGAGCTGCCGGGCGCGGACCGATTTGGTGTAGGCCGAGGCCGCCTGGAACTCGGTCATCGAGGTCGAGATGATGGCGATGCTCAACACCGTCATCACCGCGAGCATGGCCATGACCGTCACGAGCGCCACGCCGCGTGACCGGAGTGACGTTTGTGGGTGCATGGCGGAACGGGTGGAAGCTCTCTACTTGGTTAGAGGAGCCGCTTCGGCGTCGAGATCGCCCAGGGCGAACTGGATGCCCGCCAGGTAGTGCTTCAGGACGGTCTCGTTCCAGTAGATTTCATCGCGATGCCCCAAAGAGCAATAAAAGACACGCCCCCGGCCGTAGGTATCAATCCAGCTCACAGGATAGGTGCCGTCGGCCCGAGCGCCTTTGGAGAGGTCCATCTTGTCGCCATCGAGTGAGAGGAGCATGCGGCGTGCCTTGGATGAGGCGGTGTCGTTGCGGAATTGATAGATTTCGTCGGTCACTTCAAAGCCCTTCTTTTCAAAGGCGGCATTGACGGGGGAGTCGGGGTCGAGGTTCCTCAGGGGGACCTTTTGGTGCCAGGGATGGCTGACGAAAGCGCCGCCCATCATGTCGTTGTATTCTTTCCAGTTCTTGTAGGTGTCGGTGGCGGAATGCATTCCCGCGAGCCCTTTGCCCTGGCGCACGAAGGCCAGGAGATTCTGCTTGAGCCGCGCTTCGCGTTCTTTGGCCTCGGCTTGGGCGGCCTCGTCCTTGGGCCAGTCTTTGGGGCGGAAGACTTCGCCAGTGGTATTGAGCATGATGACGGCGTCGAACTTGGAGAGGGAATCCTTCTCAAACACCGATTCGTCTTCCGAGGCGGTGACTTTGAAGGCCCCGGTCTGGTCGCCCAATCGGGTGAGGCTGGCGATGCCCACGGGAATCGAGCCATGGCGGAATCCGTTGGTCTTGGAGAAGACCAGCACGTGGCGCGGTGCCCCGGGCTCGGCCGGGGCCGACTTGGGCAGGGCGGCGGTGATTTTATCAATGACATCCTCTTTCACCGCGAGCGATTGCGTGATCGCCATGGCGGCGACCGCGGCGAAGGCGGCGAGGGCCAAGAGAAGAGAATAAGAACGATTCATGAGCCCGAGTCTAGAGAGAAGCCTCACCGCGGGTCAATGGGGGGATGGTGAAAAAAGTGTCTGCCCGACGTGTGCCTGACCGCATGTTCAGGCGGGGCGTGGAGCCTCCTGGCTTGCTGGATTGCTAGTGGGTAGGAGTTTCTCAGTGCCTAGTTCATCTTTAGTGACCTTCTTCTTGGTGTACCTCGTATCAACCATTTAGACGGGGTGCTCAACAGTCGGCGATAGGCTCTGAGAGCTACGCAAGTTTCGAAGCGTATCGACTGCGGACGTATCTATTAATAAACGCATTCAATCCGTCGCCACTCTCCGCGAGTTCTTTCATCTCTTCAATGTTTTCAATTCCTGTGCTGTCGTAGGTGTAGAGATAGATTCCTCCATTCTTGAACTTCACCGTAATCGATTCATCGTCAAAGCTGTAGGCGTCCACTCCTGAATTACCATCGATATCTCTATACTTTTTCATAAGAGTTACGGAGGTCCGATTCTCAGCACAGTCAATCTATATTCCGAAGTGAATCGATTGAAATCTGGTATGAATTCGAGCATTTCGCGTTGAGGAGGTGCGTTTTATGATCTTGGAGGATATCAGTCTGTCTAATTTTTTGCTGCTATACGATGCGTCATCACACATTTTCGATTGGAATGGGAAAACGTGAGTGTTATTGGATTGAAATCTCGTAGCGGAAGCGGTGACGCTTCCTTCACGGAACGCTCACGCGTTCCCTTACGGGCGCATGAAAGAACTTGTTGTCATCATTGTTGAGAATGATGCGGGAAAGAATGCCATGTTATTGGGTATATCGAATGCCTATAAAAAGAGATTTGCGGTATGATAGTGGGCTATGTCGTAGGTGCGGGACGGTTCGATCTAACCAGTAATGCTGTCGAGTCAGGCGAAGATGTGTTGTTCCCCGGCGATGATGTTGTAGGTTTCCGGTCTTCGGAGACTGACATGTCAATCGATGGGGATGCCGGCAGTCCCCGGATCGGACCGGGAGTATTCAAGGACTAGTTTGAGCTGGTCCTCAAGACGGCGACGCGGTAGATCGACAGGCATGCCTGCTCAGCTTCGCTCCACGGATCTCGCCGTCCTCCTCGTTTACATGATCGGCGTTTTTGGCTTGGGTTGCTGGTTCGCCAAGCGCAGCCGGACGTCCGCGGGATTCATGGCGGCGGGAGGATCGCTGGCGGGATGGACGGTCGGACTGTCCATCTTTGGAACTTATGTGAGTAGCATTGGCTTTCTGGGTAACACAGGCAAGGCCTTTGGGTCGAACTGGAACTCCTGGGTCTTCGGCCTTTCGCTTCCCATCGGGGCGCTCATCGCCGTGCGCTACTTTGTTCCCTTCTACCGTTCCAGTGGTGAGATCTCGGCTTACGCCCATTTGGAGAAACGTTTCGGGCCGTGGGCGCGGACCTATGCCCTGGTGTGCTATCTGCTGTCCCAACTGGCGAGGATTGGCACCATTCTCTATTTGGTGGCCCTGGCGCTGGCGCCGCTCACGGGCTGGGATGTGAAGACGATCATCGTCATCACTGGCATCCTGGTGACGATCTACACCTTGTTAGGCGGCATTGAAGCGGTCATCTGGACGGATGTGGTGCAGAGTCTGGTCTTGACCTTCGGGGCCGTGGCCTGTGCCGTGGTGCTTCTTACGCGGATGCCGGAGGGCCCTGGGCAGCTCTTTGAGATCGCTCGGGAGGCGGACAAGTTCGATTTGGGCGGCTTTGCCCTCACCGTGGGGGAGCCCACTTTTTGGCTGGTCCTGTTCTACGGGGTCTTCATCAACCTGCAGAATTTCGGGATCGACCAGGGGTTTGTGCAGCGCTATGTCACGGCAAAGTCGGATCGCGATGCCAAGATGAGTGTGTGGTTGGGCGCCCTCCTTTTTCTTCCCGCCTCGACCCTGTTCTTTTTTATCGGTACGGGGCTCTTCGCCTTTTATCAGGCCCAGCCGGAATTGCTTCCCGAGGCGGTGGCGGCCAAGCCGGACAGTGTCTACCCGCACTTCATCGTGACCCAGTTGCCGGCGGGGGTGACGGGCTTGCTCATCGCGGCCGTTTTTGCCGCGGCCATGAGCAGTGTGGATACGAGTTTGAACAGTTCTGCCACCCTCTTTCACTGTGATCTCTACAAACGCTACTTTCGACCGGAGGCGACGGAGAAACAGTCTCTGCGCGCGCTGCACGGCGCCACCTTGATCTGGGGAATCGTAGGAACCTTGACTGCGCTGGCGATGATCCGGGTGGAGAGCGCACTCGATGCCTGGTGGAATCTCCAGGGGATTTTTGCGGGAGGCATGTTGGGCCTGTTCTTGTTAGGCCAGATTTCGAGGCGGGCGCGGAATCCGGCTGCGGTCACCGCCGTGATTGTGGGCGTGGCCTTCATCTGCTGGCTTTCGATCTCCGGTCAGACGGTGTTTCACAAACACATGACCATCATCTTGGGCACCGTTAGTGTTGTCCTGACGGGTTCCCTGGTGGGGATGCTAAACGGGCGTTTGGCGCGTAGCTGATCGATGAGAATGACCGGCGAGACGCCGGTCTCACGTTGCTTCAACGATTACGGGCGGGCCTCTTTCTTGGAGGCTTCCTCGAGTTCGCGCTTGAGGCCCTTCATGGCTTGGGCCAGGGATTGGCGGGCTTTTTCCGCCTGGGCGAGTTTGAGCGAGGTGGTGTCTTCGCTCTGGTAGGCCTTTTGCAGGGCGTTTTCTTTGGCGCGCAGGGAGCGCTCGAGCTGTGCCAGGCGGGCGTCGCGGTCTTGCAGAAGATGTTCCTGGTTCGCGTTTGCGCGGGACTGGGCGAGCTGGCCCTTGAGAATGGTGAGTTCGTCACGAAGCTCTTCGCGGTTTCGAAGAACCTCGTCGAGACGCTCTTTCATTTTCTCCGCCGATTTGGTTAGGCGGTCCATTTCGCGATCGTGCAGGACTTCGGCGGTCGTCTTCTCGGAGAGTGAGGATTCCAGGGCGGTGATCTTTTCCTCGAGTCCGGGCACTAGGCCGGCGCGCTCACGAGCGCCGGCGAGTTCCATTCTGAGTGCCGTGAGTGATTTTTCGGCCTCCAGCTTGCTCTTCCGCGCGGCGTTGCGTTCCCCTCTCACTTTTCTCAGGGAGGTGGTGGCGGTCTCGAGTTGCGCCGATTGGTCGTCGTGCACGGCTTGAAGCTGGGCCAGTTCTTGGCGCCACTGCGCACCGGCGGCCTTGGCATTCCGTGCGACCTCGAGTGAGAGGCTGGCGGCCTGGCGCGTGCGCTGGAGTTCGTCCTCGGCCAGGTGGGCGCGCTGTTCCCAGGAGACCAAATTTGCGGAGGCGTCCTCCAATTTCTCGGACTCGGCGCGGGCTTTCTCTGTGGCTGCCGTCAGCTTGGCTTCGAGACCTTCGAGATGTTCGCGATGTTTGGACTCGCGCTCTTTCATTTCCTCCAGCTGACTCGCCGCCTCCTTCAATTGGTTCTTCACGGCGAGCAGGTCGTCATTAGACTGCTGGGCCTCTGCTTGGGCTTGGAGCTTCTGGGTTTGCGCTTCACGGATGAGGTCGCCCAGGGCTTGCAGCTTGCTGCTGGCGGCATCGAGGCTCTGGTCGATTTCCCGGATCGCGGCCGCCGAAGGATCGGCACCGGGTCCCTCTCTTTCGTCTGCGGCAGGCGAGGTGAGTGGAAGGATCGCCAAGGGCGTGAGTGCGGTGAGCAGCAGGATTCCGGGTCGTTTTTTCATCACAGACGGAAGTTCAGTGGGTTTGGGGCCTTGAGGCTTTCCTGGTTTATCCAATTATTATATCAGCTAGCAGGCGGGATCAATCCCTGATTGTCTGAGAAGGTTGAAGGTCGATCAACCGCAACCGTTTGGTTGATTGGCGGCTTGTGGTTGACGGACTTGCCGGCTCGTTCCATCTCTGGAATGATGAAAAAGCCTTTATCGATGATACTTTCGACCGTGGTGTTCGTCATGGGTGCGACGCCGTTGGCACTGGTGGGTCAGGAGAACTGGAAAGAGCGATTGGAGAATGCCTCGGAGGACTCCGCTGCGCTCTGGGCCGAGGCCGAGCGGCGAGAGGACGTGGCCGGTCTGGCAAGTGCGGTGACGGCGCTGGAGGGAACGGCTTTGCAGCAGAGGAAACGGCTCCTGGTGCGTTTGGTTCCTGGAGGAGATTTGGCCCATGAAGTCGGCAATGAGGTGCAGGTGCAAGCACTGGCTTCCTTGGTGAAGGCAAGTCCGAACCAGCGGGCGGTGGCTTATAAGCTGTGGCGCATCAATCAACTGACGCCGAATGATTCCTTGCGTACGGCGGCACGGGACGCCCTCAAAGTGATTCCCGAGGAGTTTCGGCCGGCGGGATCGGAGGCATTATTTGTCGATGCCTCCTCGGCTCCGGATCCGGCCAAGCTTGCCCGAGGCAAGGAGATTTACATGCGCCCGGGGATTTGTTTCACCTGCCATCAGGCCAAAGGTGAGGGCATCGCGGGCGCCTTCCCCCCGCTGGCCGGTTCGGAATGGCTGGACGATGATACGGATCGATTGATCAAGATCGTGCTCAAGGGGCTCATGGGGGAGATCTCCGTTCGAGGAGAATCCTACAACAGTGTCATGGCACCCTTGGAGGTGTTGCTGCCGGACGACTCCGAGGTCGCCGATGTCCTAACGTACGTGAGGCACGAGTGGGGAAGTGCCGCCAACGCCGATGTGACGACGGAGCAGGTCACGGCGATACGGACCGCTCTCAAGGACCGGCAGATTCCCTGGCAGGTGTCCGAGATTCTCAGCGCCCATCCCTTGGGCGGGAAGAAGTAGATCGGTCGCAACCGAATCGGCGGGTCTCATTTCGGAGATCACCAAGGGGCTTCAGTCCCCGAATTTCGGTTCGCATCGCCCGGTCAGGAGCTTGTGAAATTTTTCACAAATTCGCCTTGCCGGGGGATTTGGGGCCGACCATAGTCGCAGCCCCAGTCACATTTGGGCTTCTTCAGCATGGCGAAAACGGTCACCGAATTCGAGTCTCCCGACACCGCGGCGCGCGCACAGCAGCATCTCGCCGACTACGACGCCACCACGGAAGATCTGGTGGGTGAGAAGCTCACCTTGAACATGGGGCCCTCGCATCCGGCGACGCACGGTGTCCTGCGAATCATCCTGGAATTGGATGGGGAGGTCATCACCAAGGCGACTCCCGATGTCGGTTTTCTCCACCGCGGCGATGAGAAGATCGCGGAGAACATGCACTACAACCAGTTCGTTCCCTACACGGATCGGTTGGACTATCTGGCGCCCCTGAGCAACAACGTGGCCTACGCCTGCGCCGTGGAAAAGCTCATGGGCTGGGAGCTCCCGGCGAGAGGCCAGGCTGTTCGCGTGCTCTGCTGTGAGCTGGGACGCATTTCGGCGCACCTCTTGGGGATTGGCTGTTTCGCCATGGACGTCGGCGCCATGACGGTGTTTCTCTACACCTTCACCCAGCGAGAGTACATCTATAATCTCGCCGAAAAGATTTCTGGAGCGCGTTTCACCACCTCCTACACGCGGGTGGGGGGCCAGACGCGCGATTTGTCGGAGAGCACACTGAGGGAGATTTCGGAGTTTCTCGACCAACTAGTGCCGCAGATCGAGGAGGTGGATGCGCTGCTGACGCGGAACAAGATCTTCATCGACCGGACGAAAGACGTCGGGGTGATTTCCAAGGAAGATGCCATCGGCTACGGGCTCTCCGGTCCCAATTTGCGAGGATCCGGCGTCGATCACGATCTGAGGAAGGCCCACCCGTATCTCGGCTACGAGAAGTATGATTTTGAGATCCCCATTGGGGAGACGGGAGACTCATTCGACCGGTATCTCGTGCGCATGGAGGAGATGCGCCAGAGTGTGAAGATCATGCGCCAGATCTTGGCCGATATGCCCCAGGGCCCGGTGAATGTGGTCGATCCCAAGAGTACGCTGCCGGAGAAAGAGCGGGTTCTCATGAGCATGGAGGAATTGATCCACCATTTCATCGTGGCGACCCAGGGGATCGACGCCCCGGAGGGCGAAGTTTACTTCGGAGCAGAGAATCCCAAGGGGGAACTAGGATTTTATATCAATAGCAAGGGCGGCGGCGTGCCGCACCGGTTAAAAATCCGCAGTCCTTCTTTCGTCAATCTGAGTATTCTTCCCATCCTCTTGCCTGGGCACATGGTGAGTGATGTGGTGGCGATCCTGGGGAGCCTGGACTTCGTCATGGGGGAATGTGACCGCTGATCCCTCCAAATTGACTGCCTGATTGATTCCCCATTGAGTTAGACCATGGACATACCCGCAGAGCTCGAATCCAAGATCGATGAGGCGATCTCGCACTATCCGGTTTCCAAACGGAGTGCGGTGTTGCCCGTGCTTCATTTGCTGCAGCATCACGAGGGCTACATCACGGAAGAGGCGGTGACGTGGACGGCTGAGAAGCTGGGTTTGGAGCCGATCAACGTCCTCGAGGTGGTGACCTTTTATCCCGGGTTTCGTCAATCGGCTCCCGGCAAGTATCACATCCGCGTTTGCCGTACGTTGAGCTGTGCCATGTCGGGCAGCTACGAGCTCATGGACAAACTGTGTGACCTTGCAGAGATCGATCGTTCTTCGGTGACCCACCACGATCCCATCGCGGTGAGCAAGGATGGCAAGTTCAGCATCGAGTTTGCCGAGTGTCTCGCGAGCTGCGGTTTCGGGCCGGTTTGTTTGGTGAACGACGAGTTTCACGAAAAGATCTCGGCGGACGATGCGGAGAAACTCTTGCAGCAGTATTCCTAACCAATCGGACTGATCCCCATGGGCGATATCACTTACATCCCGGGCAAGGAGCCGCATGCGCGAGAGCGGCGATTGATCTTTCGGAACATCGACCGTCAGGGCTGGTCGCCCGAGATCGATTGCTACCTCAAGGAGGGCGGCTACGAACAGGCCAAGAGGGCTCTGA
>JANQJH010000453.1 GCA_028281705.1 Verrucomicrobiales bacterium | reverse complement strand
GCCGCGCCTCGCAAGAGGAGGGCCTCTCCCTGCTCGAACGCGTTGGTCTCAGGAATCGGGCTCATCACTACCCCCTCCAACTCTCCGGCGGTGAACAGCAACGCGTCGCCATCGCCCGGGCCTTCATTCACCACCCGGCCGTGCTTTTCGCCGATGAACCCACGGGCAACCTCGACGCCGAAACCAGCGCCAAGATCGTGGAAATGCTCTTCGATCTCAATCGCGACGCGGGGACGGCTCTGCTGCTCGTGACCCACGATTCCGAGTTGGCCCGCCTCCCGGCCCGCACGCTGACCATGGCCGCAGGCCGCCTGGCCTCGATGAGGGAAAACGCCCACGCCGCCATCCCCGCATGAACCAGCCCTGGAGATGGCTCGTGGCAATGGCCTGGCGCGACAGCCGTCGCAGCCGGAAACGGCTCCTGCTCTTCGCCAGCCCGCTCGTCTTCGGGGTGGCCGCCCTCGTGGCCATCCAGTCGCTGCGAGACAACATCAATGACTCGATCGACGAGCAATCCAAGGCATTGTTAGGCGCCGATCTCCTCCTCTCCTCACGCCGGCCGTTCACCGGCGAGGCCGCCAAGCTGCTCGAGGAAATCGGCGGACATCGCATCGAGGAAATCTCCTTCACCACCATGGCCTACAGCGCCAAGGCCGACGGCGCCCGCTTGGTGCATTTGCGAGGGGTGAGTCCGGGGTTTCCCCATTTCGGCACCATCGATCTCGATCCCCCTTCCGCCGCGTCCTCCTACCTCGAAGCAGGGAAACACGTCCTGGAGCCAAGTTTGGCCGAACAGCTACAGCTGATCCCGGGTGACATCCTCAAATTCGGCGATCTGGAATCGGTCATGGCCGGCGAACTCGTGACATCCCCACCACGAGCCTCCTATTTTGCCGCCTTCTCGCCTCAAGTGCTCCTCTCGTTGGAGGACATTGAGAAAACCGGGCTCATCACGGAACGCAGTCTTGTCTTCTACCGCCAGTACATTCGATTCACCGACGGGACGGATCCCGAGGCGCTGGTGGAGAAACTCGAGGAACGTTTCAAGGCCGCGCGCCTCAGCTGGCAAACGCCGGAGAAACGCCGGCGCGACATCGGCCGCCAACTGGATCGTCTCTATCGTTTTCTCAGCCTCGTGAGTCTGGCCTCCGTCGTCCTCGGCGGCATTGGCATCGCCAGTGCGATTCACCAGCACGTGTCCCGGCGATTGCGAAGCATTGCCATCCTGCGCTGTCTTGGCACCACGGCGAAGGACGCCTTTGCCATCTACCTCATTCAGGCGATCGCGCTCGGCCTCCTGGGCTGCCTCGGCGGGATTTTGTTAGGTGTCAGCATCCAGGCCGCGGTGCCCGCCGCCGTGTCCCGGATCACGCCGCTGGACATCAGTTTCCGTCTCTCGCCTCCGGCCATCGGGATGGCCTCCTTCCTCAGCCTCCTCATCTGCGTCAGCTTTGCCCTGCTTCCGCTCTTGAAGATCCGGCACGTGCCGCCACTGGCTGCCATTCGCACCGCCTTGCTCAATGTACGGGTTCACCGCCGGGAACCCTGGCTCTGGATTGTCGGCGGCTGCCTCGTGCTCTCCATTCTCGGATTCGGCGTCGCCAATCAGGGCTGGAAACTCCGCGCCTTCACCACCACTGGAGGATTAATCGGCGTCTTCGTTCTCCTCTTCGGCTTCGCCAAACTCACCATCCACCTCAGCAGGCGGCTGGTGAAAACCTGGTGGCCTTTCGCACTCCGTCAGGGCCTCTCCAACTTGCATCGCCCGAACAATCAAACCCTGGCCGTCATGGTGGCCCTCGGACTCGGGGTCTTTCTCATCGTGACCTTGATTCTCACCCAGAATCTCCTGCTCCATCAGCTGCGCCAGGAGCGCCTGGCGGAAAACGGCAACATGATCCTCATCGACGTGCAGCCGGATCAGGCCGGGGACGTACGGAGACTTCTCCGCCGGGAAGATACCGAAGTCATCCAAAGCGCTCCCATGGTGTCCATGCGCATCGAGTCCATCAAGGGGCGCACGGTGCAGGAGCTGGTCAATGACCCCGAATCCAAGGTCCCCGGCTGGACGCTGCGCCGCGATTTTCGTTCCACCTACCGGTCCGAGTTGGACACCTCGGAAAAACTCCTGCGCGGGCAGTGGGTCCCGCGAGTGGAGAACTACGACTTCGAATCCCCCGCGCCGGTTTCCCTGGAAGAAGGCATGGCCAAGGATCTCCAGCTCGATGTGGGGGACACCTTCGTCATGCATGTCCAAGGGGTGCCCCTCACCATGGTGGTGGCCAACATCCGCGAAGTGGACTGGGGCACCCTGGGACTGAATTTCTTCATGGTCTTCCCCGAGGGCATCTTCGAGGAAGCGCTCGCCTTTTACGTCTACACCACCTTCATCGATGACCCGGCCAAGTCGGGGCGGCTGCAGACGGAGCTCACGAAGGCCTTTCCCAATCTCTCCGTCATCGACCTCACACTGATCGTGAGGGCACTCCAGGACATCCTCGACAAGGTCTCGCTCGCCATCCGGTTCATGGCGGGCTTCACCATTCTCACGGGCATTCTCATCCTCGTGGCCACCCTCATCTCAGGCCGGGCCGAACGGTTGCAGCAGATGGCCTTCCTCCGCACGCTGGGCGCCTCCAACGGGCAGATCTGGCGCATTCTGGGGAGCGAATACACCGCCCTCGGGTTCCTCGCCGCCCTCGTCGGCGTCGCTCTGGCTTTGTTAGCCTTCTGGCCCCTGGCCTACTTCACCTTCGATTCCCCCCTCCAGTTCGATCCCGCGGTTCTTATCCTATCAGTATTCTTTTGCAGCGCCGCCACCCTGCTCATCGGCCTTTTGCTGAGCCGCGGCATCACCACGGCGCCGCCATTGGAAACGGTCCGGCAAGGGGATCTTTCGTAAGGTTGGAAAATCTGAGCGTTAAAAAATTTGCTCCTAAGCGATTCCTTCGTTAACGTTGCTTCAACCCTCAAACGTGCAATTCGGCCCCCTGCACAAAGCCCCGCAGTGAACCCCCGTATTCACTGCGGGGTGACCAAGCCCCCCACGC
>JANQJH010000451.1 GCA_028281705.1 Verrucomicrobiales bacterium | reverse complement strand
GTACTGAAGATGTCCACGCCCGGCGCCGCAAGGTCGACACTATGGGCTCCAAAATTGGAAAAGGTTCCCAAGTTGTCGCTCGCGTCACAGGCCGCCACTGAAATCACATTGTCGAGCGCAAAGTTGGCGGGAAACTGTGAGAACAAATCGTTGTTGTCTCCGATCTTATCCTCGCCTCCGTTTCCCGCAGCCGCGCAGAACAACACACCCCGGCTTTGGGCCCTCTCAAGTTCTCGATAAAAGGCGTCCCCATTGAATCCGCCCGGGCTGCCAAACGACATGTTCATGACTCTCGCCCCATGGTCTGTCGCATAGCGAACAGCGGCGATGGCATCCGAATCCGCACCGCGACCGACCACGTCGAGAAAACGAAGCGCCATGATCCGCACCTTCCAGCACACGCCGGCCATCCCTCGACCATTGTCACCCACGGCGCCGATGATGCCCGCAACGTGCGTGCCGTGACCGGGATTCTTTTCCCCGGTCACATCCGCCGGATCCGTGTCGTCATCCACATAGTCATAGCCGTGGTCGCCACTCGCATCCGTCCACATATTGGCAGCCAAATCCGGATGATCATACTGCACCCCCGTGTCGAGAACGGCCACGATGACGTCCCGGTTCCCCGTTTCGATAGCCCACGCCTCGGGACCATCAACGTCAGCGTCCGCACGACCGCCGGACTGGCCCGTATTGTGCAGTGACCACTGACGGCCAAAGTCCGGATCGTCCGGCATCACCGAAGCAAATCGCAGGTAGTCCGGCTCCGCGGACACAACGCCCTCGTGCCTCAATCCATGCAAGAGCGTCTCAATGGTCTGCAGCCCAACTTCGGCCTGACCGGCGACGAGAAAGTGCTCACCCGTGTCCAACTCCTTGCGCACCGTCATCTGCTGGGACTGCTCCATCTGATCCAGAAACCAGGCTCGGCGCTCCCGCGGAACGTGAACGAGCACATGATCCGCCACCATCGCCAACCGGCGAGTTGTTCTGACATTTCCATCCGAGCCCAACAGAATCTGTTCGTCCACGCGCACCAACGGGTACTTGAACGAGGTTTCGTAGAGGGCCGTCCTCACCATCGAATGATCATCACCATCCCTCTCGATGGCGGAGCGAATCATCCTGCTAGATTCCATCAGCGTCCTCACCGGATCGACTCCGGGCGAGTGACTCCCGCCGCGTCGCTCCTCCCTTCCCGCCTCCCCAATCGCCTCTGGGTGAGCCTCCGGCGAATCACCTCGCGGCTCCCGGAAGAGTCGATCGGGGACGATCCCGTCAGACCCCGCCAACGCCACCGGGCGGGAGTTTTCGGCAATGTGATAGAAGCCTGACAACATCAGGCAAGCCAGAAGAAGAACGACGCCTATTGATCGGAAAGAGAAACGTTTGTTCATTGGTCTAAAGACTGATTATTTAGTCTTTATCGAGCAACGCGCTGTCTGCAAGGATAAACCCCTAAATAATTAGTCTTTTTCTTTCCAGAAGCGCCACCGCGCTCAATGATTGCTAATGGCCCAGGCCCGGCAAGGCGCCCTGACCGACGACCAATCCCTCACCAAACGTTGTCCAGGAGAGGACTCGCAGACGCAGAAACTGCGAGGCGACAGATTCCATGGAGTCACGCAGAGAAAAGACAACCTCGTCTCGCTCTCCATCAAACGCACTGCGCCACCACAGAAGATCCTCGCGTGGCACGTCATCCCAGCCACGCAAGTCCTCAGAGCGTTGTGCTACGAGAAATTCAGTGGGGACATCACGGGCCACGAGGCATTTCATCCCAAGATGCCTCCCGCCCTCACCATCGTGAATGACCATCGGTTCCGGAAAGAGGACGGCAGGCGAGACCGCCGCCTCAACCGCTGTTCCAGGCGCCCATGCGGCCCCAAAAGACACGGAGGTCTGCTCCTCCCCATCGGACAATGCTAGTTCAAATGCTGAATCAACCGATTGAGCGAGAATGGCCACGCTGGCGAAGACGAAATCCAATGCGGCGATTCCCTCCCCCACTTGCTCCACCGTGGCATCCTTGGCCGGCTCTCCCGGCGCCATCACCGGCTCCGCATCGATCCGCTCAAACGGCAAGAGTCCGGACTCCGGGTGATGCACGACGACACCCGCGGATCCGTAGGCGCCCTCCCCAAGCGTCGGTAACACCTTCGGTGTAAGATCGAATCCAATGGCCGGACCGATACTTGTGAAACTCCCATCAGGGACGGCAGCAACTCCGTTTCCGAAGTCGATCTTGACGCCCGGCCCGAGCCCATCAGACACCCATCCAGAGATAGTTCTCGCCCCGACTGCGTAGTCGCCAACAGCGACCGGAGATCCGAAATCCCGATCAGAAGCCACCAAGCCAATGGTGGCATCCAAGCCCGAATCGAATCGCAACCCCATGTTTCCCGGAGCCGAAATGGGCATCACATTCGCAATGGGAACGGGAAGGATCCGCGCCACCCAGTCGTCGGCACGGGGAGACGGTGAGATCACTGGAAGAGACAAGCCCCTGCGGAAGTTTCGCTCTGGCAATGGATCCAAGGACTCCCACGGTAGGCCCATGTTGTTCATTGGAATCGGCAAGGCCTCGGTTTCCTCGGCTCGATCGAGCGTTGGTGGCGCCGTCCAAACCGCATCCGCACGCGCCGTAATCGAATCTCCATCAGTGCTCCACCCTAATAGGAACGCCGATTCCGCAAACCCAGTGCGCCGGGTGTCATGCGAAGGCTCCTCATCAATCTCCTCGATCCCGACAAGGTCCCCTTCAGGCGGCCTCACCATGGCCAGCGGCGCATCAACCAGCGGCACCACGAGATCATCCCAGACGGAAAAAACGATCTCTTCTGAAGTTTCTCGAGAAGCCTCCGAGTTCACCCGATCCACCTGGTATTCCGCCGCCGCCTTGAAACCGAGCGAGGCCAGCATCAATCCCGCGGCAAGCAACGGCGTTCCACTGTAGACGACGTCGCCGGAGGTGACGATCCTCCGGGAGCGCCCCCCGTCAAGGATTCCCATCAGTCGATGCCGGAGCGGCGACATCGAACCCAAACCGGAAGCCAACTCGACATCCCGCCGGACATCGATGCCGGCGACCAAATTGGTCAAGTGCTCCGCGTAGCTCCGGGAATCCTGGCCCGCGAGAATGACGTGATCATCGCAGGCCATCTCCCGAACCAATCCCTGCCTCCTGGCAAGTCCGATCATCAGGGGATGAAACCAATAAAGTACGAGGGCGGCCTGGCGCAAAAAGTTGGCCAGCACATCGTGCCGCACAATGTGCGCCACCTCGTGCATCAACACGCTCTCCAATTCCTCGTTGCTCCATTGCCGGAACTCCGATGGAAGCAACACCATCGGACGCCACCATCCCCACACCAACGGCAATCGAACGGCGTTCGTCTGACGAATCGACACTCCCCATGGGACGTCCAACCGCTTGCGAACGCGCTGCCAAATCGTCCTGAACCGGCGCTCCCTGATCTCCGCCGCGCCACGCGACACTCGCAATAACATCAACCAGCCCCACAGCATCTGCATACTCCGCAACGCGACCCCGCCTAACCAAAGAGTCATGAGCGCGGTACCCCAGGAAAAGGTCGAAGGCGGTAACCCATTGCCGGATGACGATTCTCGGGCCTCTTCCACGGCAGCCCCGCCCAGAGAAG
>JANQJH010000440.1 GCA_028281705.1 Verrucomicrobiales bacterium | reverse complement strand
CGCTGTCGACCTCCGGGCTGGACTCCATGGTGGCGAGCCATTCGGCCGTGGCGTAGGGATCGCGGCGGGCCCACATCGATGTCGCCAGTCTCAACTGATCACTCCGCGATTCCTCGCTGGCGCCCGAAACCAACCACTCCGCCGCCGCTTGAGGATCTGTCTTGAACCACTGACCAGCCACGATCTGTTCCACTTGCCTGCGTTTGTCAGTCGGCTGCGTGGCCAGCCATGCGGCCGTCGATTTCGGATCGGACCGCGACCATCCTTCAAGCAATGCCGCCCCTCCGTAAATCTTTGCCTGGAAATGACCACTCTGATCGGTCCGATCATACAACTCCACCCACTTCTCAGGTTCGCGGACGTTGCTGACCAAGCCTTCAAAGGCCGCATTCCAACCACTGTCGAGTTCGAAGATGCGATCGAACGCGGAATCGAGATCTTGGGCCGCGAGGCCGTCAAAGATCGACCGAAGAACGGCTTGCATGGCCCGATCATCGTGGTCACCCCACGTCCCTTCTTCCCTCGCGTTCTCGAACCAAGCGAGGGCCTCCTCAGGAGCCGACTCCGACCACCCAGCAACGACGTCGTAGAGCAGTGGCATCCGCTTGTTGAGTTCGGGAATGGCCTCCAAGTAAGCCATGGCCGCCGCACCATCAAACTCCGCCCAACGACTAAGAATCGCTTTGAGAATCTCTTGATTCTGCGCGCTCTCGGGCAGGCTTTGAAGTTCCTCAAGAATCTCTTGGACCGCATTGGCGTCCAACTGCATGGCCAGTGCAAAGAGCTTGGCCCGCCCGCGAGAATCGAGGTCATTACCACGGGTGATCCCGCGCATTTCAGTGAAAATATCACCAACTGATCGAACCGTTCCTTGGCCGCCTTCGTCGGGGGTAACTCGAATGAGCTCGGGCGCCATGCCGTCAGTGGACGGTATGTCCAAGGGCTGTGATCGCAACGCTGTTAGTTCCTCGCGCAGGCGCGTGTTCGCTTGATGTTGCAGGCCGATCGGTACGGCGGCGATGAGGGCGATGATCGTGGCGCCGAGAGCGAATTGTTTCGAGGCTGTCATGATCGGAAGGATGGATGTTAGTATAGGCGAGGCCTCGACAGAGGCTCCCGCAGAAAGCTTGGAGGCCAGCGAGTGAGCGATCGTCGGCGGCGCAGCCTCAGTGAACTGTGAGGCGATACCGAAGGCGAGTATCCCCGACGGCACGGTGACCCCGCGTCGCTGCAAAATGGAACTCAGACGATCTAGAGCCCGCAGGATCCGTTTTCGGCATCCGGATTTCGTCTGTCCAATGGAACGCCCGATCTGTTCGAATGTTTGACCATCGAAGAACCGGCGCAGTATCAGATCGCGATCCTCGCTCTCGAGATCATTCAAGGTATCGTCGAGAAGAGGAAGCGCTTCTTCCCACTCCCCGGCATCCTCCATCAAGGTGGTCTCGGAGTACTCCTGTTGAAACTCGCTCATCTTTCTCTGATAGGTGGAATCTCGTCGAAGGGCGCGGCGCGCCTGGAAAACCGTGGCCCGGTGAAGCCAGCCGGAAATAAGGACGCCGGGCTTCAGCGAGGGAGCTTTTTCGATGAGTGCCAGGAACACCTGTTGGCTGATCTCTTCCGACAACTGCCAGCTGCCCGTCTTGCGCATGGCCACGGCAAACACCATCCCCGCATGCTTTTCCACCAGCCGCCGTAGCGCAGCGTCGTCTCCCTCGGTGAGGAACTGATGTAGTTGGCTCCAATCGTCGTCCATGTCTTTGCCAGCGGAGATCTCCTAAAGAACTACCGCACGGGACCCGGAAAAGTGTCCAAAATGCCAGCCAAAAACAGGACCGCGTGCGCACCCGCGCGATCATAGTCAGTCGCCGGGCAAGCTCGAAATTCAGAAGAAGTTCAAGCGAATTTACCTCAGTTTATCAAGATTTGATAAACCATGGTAATATCCCTATATTCTCCGTATGGACCCGATCCGCAATCCATACTCTCCCGGAGCCGAGCGATGGCGGAGTTGGGCGTCGGCCCCCATCGGTCGGGAGACATCGCCGATCAGCTAGGGCGTGAAGTGCAATCGCCCGCTCCTACCCGAGGAAAACTCATCTCCAAGGGAATGGTGTGGAGTCCCAGCCACGGCGATACGGCTTTCACGGTTCCATTGTTCGACCAATTCATGAAACGCACGATGCCAGAAATGTCATGAGCCTCCCTATCGCGCAGTCACCTGGCACATTCGCATCCATAACTCCTCGGACACAAATGGTGCGCGATACTGGATTTGAACCAGTGACTTCCTGCGTGTGAAGCAGGCGCTCTACCCCTGAGCTAATCGCGCTTGATCTGGTTTGGTCTTGCCGGTCCGGTCCCAAGGGGCGGACGGGCGGCGACAGTAGGCCGATTCCGGGAATCGCGCAAGGTCTAAAAAAGGACTCGCGGCCCCGGGGAGCGGGTGCTTGGCTGAAGCATGAGTCGATCCGCCATTCCCAACGTGCTCGCCGAGCGCTACGCCACCGCTTCCATGCGCGACCTCTGGTCGGCGGAGGGCCGGATCGTGCTCGAGCGGGAGTACTGGATCGCGGTGATGAAAGCCCAGCGGGAACTGGGACTCGAGATCCCGGAGAGCGCCATCGCGGCCTACGAAGCGGTCAAGGATGAGGTGAATCTCGCCGCCATCATGGAGCGGGAGCGGGTCACGCGACACGACGTCAAGGCCCGGATCGAGGAGTTCAACGGCCTCGCCGGGGAGGAGCACGTGCACAAGGGACTCACCAGCCGCGACCTCACGGAGAACGTGGAGCAGTTGCAGATCTACCGGTCCTTGTTAGAAACGCGCCGCAAATCCGGCGCCGCCCTCGCGGCCCTGGCGAAACGCGCCGCCCAGTGGCGAGACGTCGTGATCACGGGGCGGACCCACAACGTGCCGGCGCAGACGACCACCTTGGGCAAACGCCTGAGCATGTTCGGCGAGGAAATGCTCTGTCAGTTCCAATCCCTGGAGGCGCTGATTTCATCCTATGCCGCCCGGGGACTCAAGGGAGCAGTGGGCACGCAATTGGATCAGTTGAGTCTCTTCCGCGGCGATACGGAGAAGGTACGCGGGCTGGAGAAACGCGTCGTGGCTCATCTCGGGATTTCCCATCAGTTAGAAAACGTGGGGCAAGTCTACCCCCGAAGCATGGATTTTCAGGTGGTGAGCACTCTCTGTGCCCTGGCCAGCGGACCGGGCAATTTTTCCCGGACGCTCCGGTTGATGGCGGGCCACGAAACGGCCAGCGAAGGCTTTGCCAAGGGCCAGGTGGGTTCCTCGGCCATGCCGCACAAGATGAACAGCCGTTCCTCTGAACGCATCAACGGCTTTCACACCCTGCTCAAAGGTTATGTCACCATGGCGGGAGGTCTCGCCGGTGATCTGTGGAATGAGGGCGACGTCTCCTGTTCCGTCGTCCGCCGCGTCATGCTGCCCGACAGTTTCTTTGCCATCGATGGCTTGTTAGAGACGTTTCTCGTGGTCCTGGGGCAGATGGATGCCTACCCTGCGGTGATCGCCCGCGAGAACACGCATTACCTGCCGTTTCTCATGTCGACCACCTTTCTCATGGAAGCCGTTTCCAGTGGCGTGGGCCGGGAGACGGCACACGAGGCGATCAAGGAACACGCCCTGGCGGCCGTCATGGCACTGCGAA
>JANQJH010000268.1 GCA_028281705.1 Verrucomicrobiales bacterium | reverse complement strand
CCGCCGAGCCATCGGCGGCAGGTTTGGAGCAGATCTTGTCGAAAGGACCCTGGTCTCCCCCAGCGCGATGGCTCGCGCCCCACCCCAAAGCGCCGATCGCTCGGCGCAGTCCGAAAAGCGATCGTGAGGAATTCGTGATCGGGTCCTAGACCTCCTTCCGGGCCCGGGTGTTCAGCATCGTCTTGAACCAGCGATCGAGGGGAGTGCCGTCACGCCAGCTATCCTCGAAGAAGCCCACGATGGCGAAGCCGGCTTCGATCTGGCCTCCGATTTGATCGTTGAGGCTGTGGCTGAACTCCAGAGCCTCGCCGTCGGCGAGGAATTTTTGGTAGCGTTCCGGGGGAAGACTGCTCTCGTCTGTGTAGGGAAGGGAATAGCGGACAGTCGGTTGTTCCCCGCGTTCGAGTTCATCATGATCGAAGAGATAAAAGGCGGGATTCATGAAGCCGGAGAGCAACTCGCCGCCCGCTCGCAGCACGCGATGGCACTCTGTCCACACGGGGCGAATTTCCGGACAGAAGACATTGGACGTGACGTGCACGATCAAGTCGAAGGAGGAGTCGTGGAAACGGGAGAGGTCGCGCATGTCCCCCTGTTCGGTGTGCAACGAGAGTCCCTCCCGCTCCGCGACCTTGAGGTCCAGGGCGAGTTGTTCCTCGGAGAGATCGTAGCTGGTGACCTGCGCCCCGGCCGCGGCGAGGAGGGGGGCTTGTTGGCCGCCGGCGGAGGCGAGGCAGAGGATCTCGCGGTCGAGGAGGTCGCCGAGCCACTCGGGAGGAACGGGAGTATCAGGAGTGAGGATGATGCGGGGCCGCCCGGACCGGGCCTCGGCGATTTCCTCGGGGCCCGCCGGGACCGACCAGCGGCAGCCTTCTCGCGCTTGCCGGTTCCAGACAGCCCGATTGTGGGTGGAGATCTTGTCCATGTGGGAGGGGAAGTATTCACGACCGGACCGCGATTTCAATGGAGACGAAAAGGGAGGGTTTCCCGGAAACCTTGCTCTGTAAATTGGAGGTAAAGTGAGCGATCGCAGATTGTGCAGACTGAGATTGTGAGTTTAAGATGGAAGTCATGTTTCGACGTTCATCGTTTTTCTTGATAGGAGCCGGAGGGGTGATGTTGGTGGGTGCGGTGGTGCTTGTGATGACAGGACCACTCTACTTTCCGGTTCGCGTTGTCGGAGAGGAGCAATCGGATCGCGCCGGGTTGCCAAGGAATTTCAACGGGATGTATTCTCGTGGAAAATCGGCTCCTTCCAAACTGGAAAACGAAATTCGCGGGTTGTCGTTGCGAGAAGTGAGGGCTGCCTTGCCAGCCCCCACGACCCGCTTCAATCCCCTTTTACTCCAAGGTAAAGATAGGAAAGTCGATCTGCTTTTTCAACGGCTTGGTTCTCTTGAAGGGGAAGGGGCGCTCGACGAAATCCTGAGTCGTTATGGTGATGGAGACAGGGCGCTTGCAGGGTATGCGATGACCCAAGCGATTTTGGGTTGGATGAAAGTTGACGAAACCGCAGCTCTTGCCGCCTTCAACGAGCTTGTAGAATTCGGCCACAGCGAGACCCATTTTTCGTGTCGGATGGAATGGAAAGGTCAAGAGATTCAGAGCGGGTCGGGATGAACCGGCTTTAATGTGCTGCTGGATGCAGTCGGAAAAACAATTGCTGAGGTTGCGGAACGAGATGCTTCCCGAGGGATGTCTCTTCTACGGGATGAGCCATGGGGCAACGGCCTGGGGTTTTCGTCGGCCGTGGGAGGCTATGTGTCGGCGATGGAGACCAATACGGATTGGAGAAAACTGCGATCTGATCTAGCGGCCACGGTGGAGGAGAGCCGGTGGCGTTCGGATACCGGCGATTCCGATAGATCACACTCCTTTTCCGGAAAGGTTTCCGTGATTGACCGAGCAATAGCCAATCAGTGGGCGCGTCATGATCTGCGAGCGGCGATCGATTGGTATGTCGAGGAACTTGGTTTTGGATCGTCGAGTCAGGACGTTGAAGACAGGACGGTGCAGGTTTTGCGGTCCCTCCCGACGGAAAATCTCTGGGATGCGGTGGATTGGATCGATGCGCAACGGCGGACGGAGAATTGGAGTGACCGCATCGTGGTGGAGTATGCCAAGGCGCTTAGGAATCGGGATGCCTATGAGGTCGTTGAGCACCTGATCCAAGTACCGGTCAACGAACAAGATCGGCTGGAAATCGTCGAGGCCTTTGTCGCTTCGAAGGGAAATCGCCCAGGCAACGATTTGGGGCATCCCTCCGAGGATTTGAGCCGTCTCGTTGAAGCGGCCAACCTTTCTCCCTCCGAGCATCAGCGCTGGCTCGACACCATTTCGGCGGGGGTTTGGACCCAATAGGTTCTATCCCAGCCCCGCGTTCTTCCAGTAGGCGTACTCGCTGCGGTTGAAGTCGATGTATTCCGGGGAGATGTCGGAGGTGTAGAGGGCGTAATCCGCCTTTCCCTGGTGGAGGTCGATGGTGATCGTGAACTGGTCCTTGGCGGCGATGTCGCGGAGAGTTTTGACGGGAGTCTTGGCCATGAGTCCCCCTTCGCAGGCCAGTTTTCCCTCGTAGGAGATATCGATGAACTCCTCGCGGATGCGGGCCCGGGAGTAGCCGATGGCGTGAATGATGCGTCCCCAGTTGGGATCGTTACCGTTCCACGACGACTTCACGAGGGCGGATTGGGCGATCGCTTCCGCGACCTTTTTGGCATCGAGATAGGTGCGGGCCCCCCGCACCTGGAGAGTCACGAATTTGGTGATGCGTTCTCCGTCCTTCACGCAGGCTTTGGCGAGTTTGAGAAGGACGTGCTGCAAGGCATCACGAAGCTGGCGGCAGGCTTTCGATCCACGCGCAATGGTCTTTCCTCCCGCGGCGCCGTTGGCGAGAACCAGAACGGTGTCGTTGGTGCTCATGTCCCCATCGATGCAAATGCGATTGAAGGAAGTCTCGACTGCTTCGAGGACGTTCTTCTGCAAGCAGACTTTGCTGACGTTGGCATCGGTGGTGACAAAACAGAGCATGGTCGCCATGCTCGGGCAGATCATCCCGGCTCCCTTCGCACAGGCTCCGATGCGAATCTTGCGGCCGTCGATTTCGGTGGTGATCGCGACCTGCTTCATGGTGGTGTCGCTGGTCATGATGGCCTTGGCGACAGCCGCGCTTCCCTTGGAGTCGAGATGGGAGGGAAGCTCGGAAAGTTGAGGCGCGATTCGGTCCATCGGCAGAGGAAGTCCGATCACTCCGGTGGAGCACACGCCCACTTCCCGTTGCTTGATCCCCAACTCCTTGGCGACCGTCTTGGCCATGGTGCGGGCATCTTCGATTCCCCGCACTCCGGTGCAGGCGTTGGCGTTTCCGCTGTTTGCGACAATCGCGCGAAGCTCTTCCGCGCGCATGTGGGCCTGGGTGACCTTGACCGGGGCGGCCTTGACCCGGTTGGTGGTGAAGGTGCCGGCCGAGACACAGGGACGCTCAGAGTAGACGAGGGCCAGATCGGTGCGCGGATCCTTGAGATTCTTGATCCCACAGCTCACAGCTCCCCCAAGGAAGCCCTTGGGAGCGCATACCCCTCCCTTGATCTTCTTGTAGGTCATCGTGACCTTGCGATCAGGTTAGACCGACAACAGACCAGCCGTTTCGTCCGAGCCACACAGGAGATTGAAACTCTGTACCGCCTGACTGGCGGCGCCCTTTCCGAGATTGTCCTCGGTGCTCAAAAGAAGAAGCCGGTCGGTCCGGGCATCGTGATGCCAGCCGATATCGATGAAATTCGTGCGTGTCACATTCTTAGTATCGGGACAGGAACCCTTTCCAAGCAAGCGCACGAATGGACTGTTTTCGTAGGTGGAACGCAGGGCATGTTCCACGCCGTCGAGGTCGCCGAGCAGGGTGGCACTGGTGGAGGTGCAAATTCCGCTAGTTACCGGAACGAGATGGGGGACAAAAGTGATGGCGACCGATGCGCCCGCGGCGAGGGAGAGTTCCTGTTCGATTTCGGAAAGGTGCCGATGTTTGGGCAGGCCGTAGGCGCGCACGCTCTCGTTGCATTCCACGAAAATCAGGCCGAGATCGGCCTTGCGGCCTGCTCCGCTCACCCCGCTCATGGAGTTCGCCACGATGGTGGCGGGATCGATGAGCCCTTCGCTCAGGAGAGGGATCAGGGGCAGGAGAATCGAAGTGGGATAGCAGCCGGGGGAGGCCACGAGGCGGGCGGACCGGATGGCTTCGCGGTGAATTTCCGGGAGGCCGTAGACCGATTCGGCCAGCAATTCGGGAGCGGGATGGGTCTCGCCGTAAAACTCCTCATAAATTGCGGCATCGTTGAGGCGAAAATCGGCGCTCAGATCGATGACACGCATGCCCTTCTCCAAGAGGTCCTTGGCATAGGCAGCGGCGGTGCCATGTGGGAGGGCCAGGAAGGCAACTTCCGCCCCGGAGGCCGCCACCGCATCCATGTCCGGTTCCTGGAACGCCAGATCCGCCCCCGGAAGCCCGGCGAAGCGCGGGAACACCTCCGCGATCCGGCTCCCCGCATGGCTGCGGGAGGTGACGGCGGTGAGGTGGGCGGCGGGATGGGTGAGGAGGAGGCGAACCAGCTCCATGCCCGTGTACCCGCTCGCTCCGATGATGGCGACCTTGGTTCCTTGCATGGTGGGGCGGGGGGTTTAACCGCTGAAATTCCCGATGAAAACTGAATTTTTGGCTCTGCGGGAAGGAGAAATCGGGAGCCGCCGCCCGGGCATCGATCCTCCCCGCCGCATTCCCGGCTTGCCATTCGGGAAGGGGGCGGGTTACACCGCCCCCGGCCACGCCCTCATTCTAGATCATACCAATTCGGGACGTAGCGCAGCTTGGTAGCGCGTTTCACTGGGGGTGAAGAGGTCGCAGGTT
>JANQJH010000260.1 GCA_028281705.1 Verrucomicrobiales bacterium | reverse complement strand
TAACTAATCCACACACTGGAAAGACATATTCAGGTAAGTCTAACATTTTAACTATCTCCATAGGTTCCCTACGTACAGCACCAATTGGGACAATTCCCGCCATCCCAGGCGCCGATCTCCGCCGGGCCGAGCACCGCCGGGTTGCCTCCCCAGTCCTGTTCATTGTCCAACTCGCCGTCGACGTAGAACTTGATCGTCTCTTCGGAACTGGAGTAGACCACCGCCGAGTGGTGCCATTCGTCGAGTTTCTCGGCATCGAAGACCGTCTCGCCGAAGGTATCGTTTCCCCCGGGATTCGAGTGAATGGAGAATTCGATCATGTTGTTGGGATGCAACTGGTGGTGCACCCATCCGGCGCTCCAGCCGTCGACATTGTAAAACACGCGCCAGGAAGACTCGCGGCCCGTCATCTTGAACCAGGTGGCAATGGTCAATTCGTCGACCTCGCCGAGGTCCGGTGTCCTGACAAACATGTCGTCAGAGCCGTCGAACTCAAGGGCGCCGTTGACACGCCCTTCGGCGGGCGTGGGGCCGCCCACGAGTTCGCCGTCCAGGCCGTTGCCCGATTGGTCCGTGGCGGTGCCGTCGTCGAAGGAATAGCCGGCGACGAAATCTGAGGAGTCCAGTGCCAGGCCTTGCCCTGAAGTGAAGAGCGAAAGACAGCACACAGCAACAGTGTTGGGGAGTGCACGACGTAGCGAGAGCCATCGTGCGACTGGGTTGGCGTTCTTTTTCATTGATAGAGGTTGTTTAGGTTTTCCCATTGCCGGTAGGGAAAAAGTTAGTCCGATTCCATTTTAGCATATTTCGGGGTGGCGAATCTTCCTTGCTTTGGCTCTATTAATTCCTACATCCTAAGATCGTGATCACTTTTGATCATTCGCGATCAGACTTCCAGCCTTACGGGTTCACCTGTGAGTTGTGGACCGCGGCACCGATGCGTCGCCCGAGCCGGCACAACGAGATTGAACTGAACTTCTTGAAGAAGGGATCCTTGACCTATCTTTTTGGTGGTCAGCGCATTACGATCAGGCGTGGGCGGATAGGCCTGTTTTGGGCGGCGATCCCGCACCAGGTCATCGGTTCCAAGGGAGGGGCGGATTACTACGTGGTGACGCTGCCGCTGGCCTGGTTTCTCCAATGCCGTTTGCCCCCCAATTTGGTGGACCGCCTCTTGCACGGCCAATTTCTCCGCGATCCGAACCGGACTCGTTTCGAACTGGACTTGCGGCTTTTTCAGAGTTGGGAAAAAGATCTACCCGCGCGAGGCATCGAGCCGCGCCCGGCGACCTTGCTGGAGATGCACGCCCGTCTGCGCCGCATCGCTGATGAGCTGGAGGACGACTCCGGCACTTCGGGCCGGCGAGGGATGTCCATGGTTCTTGGTGAGGGTGGGATTAGTAAAGTGGAAGAGATGGCGGCCTACATCGCGCGCAGTTACCAGCAGAAGCTCTCCATTGAAGACATCGCCGAGCAGGTCAAGCTGCATCCCAACTACGCGATGAACCTCTTCAAACAGGCCTTCAATATCACGCTCAACGAATACATTGCGCAGAATCGCATTTCGCATGCGCAGCGCCTCTTGGTCACGACGGATCATCAGATAGTGGAGATTGCCCTCGATTCCGGTTATCAGACCTTGAGCCGGTTTTACGATGTCTTCCGGAAGTCATGCGGCTGCTCGCCCGGCCAGTACCGCAAGGAGCATCGTCTGAAGCAGTGAGGCTTCGCCCAAGGACTGCTGTGCGATAAAGGGACGAAAGTCCCTGCCGCATTCCTGGAAACATGTGCGCGAATGGATAGCGCTAAGAAAGTGGCAGGGACTGAAGTCCCTGCCACATTCCTGGAACATGTTCGCGAATGGATAGCGCTAAGAAAGTGGCAGGGATTTTAGTCCCTGAGGAACGCTGTGCCCTCCTTATTGTTGATTCGTTCGCTTCAGCCGTTCGCTCAAGAGATGCGAGAGATTGTGAAAGAAGACCAGGGCGATCCGCGGATAGTTTTGGCGGACTCGATTGAGGGCTTGCTCATCGATTCGAAGAAGCTCCAAGTCGTTTACTGCGACGACGGTCGCACTTCGAGGTTCGCCGGTGATGAAGGCCATTTCACCGAAGAGATCACCTCGCTGGTATTCGCCCAGGGTGCGTTCGCCAGACCCATCGGCCTCGGTCATGAGAACCCTGGCTCGGCCTTCAACGATGAAATAGACATCGGATCCCAAGTCACCCTGGCGGATGACGGTTTCACCTTGGTTCACCGTGAGCAAGCTTCCCGTGAGCGCCATCCTCCGAATCTGGGATGGCTTCAAGCCCTTGAAGATCTGACTCTGGCGGAGACGGTCCGGACTGATCTTGAGCAAGAGGTAATCCCACGACGAGATGAGCGGCACGGTGCCAATCACGGCGGGCGCGAGAAAGAGATCGCTGATGAGGGCTGCTGCCAGACTGGTAGCGGCCAGGATCCCGAACTCTGCGGTCGAGGCGAACTCCGAGAAGGACAGAACGAGGAAACCGGCGACCAAGGCCACGGTCGAGGCGAGCACCGGCCGGAACTCTTTCATCACGGAACTCTCGACCGCTTCGGTGTCGGTCTCGGTGGTCTTTAGCTCCTTGAGATAACGAGCCATGAAATGGATGGTGTCATCCACCGCAATCCCAAAGGCGATCATGGCGACGGAGAAAGTGCCAGGCCCGAGTTGGATGCCGAGCAATCCCATGGCTCCGAAATTGACCATGACTGGGATGATGTTTGGGATCATGGAGAGGAGACCGGCCTTGAGGGACCAAAAGAGGAGAGAGATGACGACAAAGACGGCGAGGAGGAGGAAGCCCAGGCTGTACCAGATGCCTTCGGCAATTTGGTCAGAGCCGTTGGCCACGAGGATCAGTTCACCGGTGACGGCAGCCTCCAAACCGCGAGGGAAATGTGCTTCGACATAGCCGTTGATCTCGTTCGCAAGCATTCGCAGATGAAGGGAGCCGGCTTCGTTCGTTCGGGCCAAGAGGCAGGTGCTGGAGAAATCGGGCGAGACAAAGCGATCGAGGTCATCCTGGTTGAGCAAAATGCTATACTGCGCAATGAGTTCGGTGGTGTCGGGGATACGATGAAAGGTGGTGTCGCCGTCGTTGATTTCCTGGTGCGCTTTGCGAATGAGAAAGGGGAAGCCGGAGACCTTGTCGGCCCGATTGGAAAGGAAGTCTGCCAGTCCGGCGATGGCCTTGAGGGTCGCCGGATTCTTGAGGCCATCTTCTTCCCCGGTATTGATGACAACATAGAAACTGTTGGCGCCGGCGAGTTGTTCGCTGATGTCCTCAAACGAGCGCCGGAGCGGGGCGTCCTCATGGAAAAAGCTGAGGTAGTTGGTATTGACCACGATTCTCTGCGAGGCCAGGAGGCACAGGATTCCGAGGAGGAAAGCCAACGCGATGACGGTGGAGCGATGGCGGGTTCCGAATCGCGCGACAAATCGGGCTGATCGGAGGAGCCACGGTGCTTGCCGGTCGCCACCGGCACGAGTCGGGTGATCTCCACGTGGCGAGAGGAGCAAGAGTAGAGGCGGCACCGTGGCGATGGTAACGACGAAATTGATGGCGATGCCGAAGGAGGCTGCGATGCCAAAATCGCGCAGTGCCGGGATCGCGTTTCCAATGATGGTGGCAAAGCCCAGGAAGGTCGTCAGCGCGGTGAGCAGCGCCGCCAGACCGCCTTTGGCATTCATGGATTCGACGGCTGCCCGGCCGATTTTTCCCCTGGAGAGGGCAAGGCCGTGTTCCGATATCAGATGGATATCTTCGGTGGCACCGATGACCACGAGAAGGATTGGGATGATGGCAGTGATGGGATTGAAGGGGATCCCGGCATAGCCCATGAACCCGACGGTGATGATGACACTGATCGTTCCGGTAACGAGAGGGATGACGACGGCACTTCCGCGGCGGTAGAGAAAGAAGATGGTGGCGAAAACGACGACGAAGGCCACGGGCAAGAGCAGCGTCATGTCTCGCCGAATACTGCGGAGCATTGAGACCTTGAGGACGGAGTTTCCAGCCTGGTAGAGTTCGACCTCCCGACCGAGAATCTTGCGTTCCCTTTGCAAGATCTGCTCGACGGCATCGACCAGCTGTTGATTGAACTGTCTGTTCGCCGGGTCGTCCGCGACGAAGAGATTAACCGCCGTGGTCCGGCCGTCTTTGGAGATGACTTCTCCTTGAAAGAGGTCATTGCCCAGCGCGTTCGTCCGGATCTCCGCAGCCGCGGTTTCGTCTTCCGGTATCGAGGGGACGAGATAGTCTGTCTCGAGGAATCCGTCCCGTCCGCGAAGATCGCTCACGGTGGAGAGGCTAACAACCCGGTTGACCCCGGGAATGGATTCTGCGGCGCCGGTGATGCGTTCGATGGCGGCCAGCAGGGGAGGGCTAAAGAGGTGATCGGACTTGACCACGATCGACAGGATAAGATCGTCACCAAAAGTCTCGCGGGCCTCATCGTAGAACACGCGCTGAGGATCATCCTCCTGCACCAGCATGTTGGCCGAGGTGTCAAAGGAGATCCGCGGGACGCCTGGTGCGAAGGCTAGGGTCAAGACAAACACCGCCAAGAAGGACACGCGGTGGTGCGCGAGCAACCAATTTAGGAGCTTGGTCACGACGTAGACTTACACGAACACAATCGATCTATCTGCCGGCCATCGGTCGCCTCAGGCCCTGTTGGGTAAAACGCGAGGCCTCAATTTTGCGGTCCAGCGTGCGTTTCTGATGGATGAGGACCGTCTTGGTGCCGGGTTTCAGCCGCTTGACCGTGGCCAGATTGCTGCGCCAGGCACGACCTGCGACCTTGACCAGCTTTTCGGCGGTGGCCACCTTGTCCAACTTGCCTCGTCGCCCATAGTATTCGACCTTGACCGTGAAATAGATATCCTGACGGATGTAGAGCACGCGCTTGCTATAGCCGCTGTTCTTCTTCTCCCGAGCCGTCTTGGGGGTGGCCGTCACGATCCAGCATCGGGCGCCGTCGAGAACGGTTTCACCGGTCACCGCGTAGTCGTGGGCCGCGAGATTCTCCGGCCGAAGATCCTCGTAGGCGAGATCCGTCCCCACGAATTGGTTTCGCTTCCCGCTGCCGGCGATACGCTTGACCTGTTTGGATGCGGGGAGGTAGAGCCACTGATCATCTTCCTTCGATGACGGTTGTTCCCAGAGCATGAGCCCGGTCCCTCGAATGTCGGCCGGGGCGGCGAACTTGATCAATCTCCGATCGAGCCCTGCCGTCTTTTCTTTCATCGACCACGTGACCATGACACGGGATTTCCGCTGCCGGTCCTTCTTGTCGAACAATCGCATTTCGACCCAGGATTCCTCGAAGGAACGTTCGTGCCTTCGTTCCCGTTCCTCCATGATTTCGAGACCGGTGATTCCCAGAGCTGCCGGTGCCAGGAGGGCAAGCACGGCAAGGGGAGTGAGAGATGAGAGAGAGAGCATGGTGTCATCATTCAGACTGAAGTCACATGTTGACAGTCAAACTCACAGAAAGTCGATCATTCTTGCCCCACTTCCCGAAAAAGCTGTTGCCGGGTCCGGCGAAAAAGTCGCAGGCGATGGAGCATTTCACATGGTCGGAAAACTTGTGGGAAAAATCCGTTCCGTAGTAAGACCCGCCATCGGCAAAATCGTGAGAGGCGGAGAGGTTGAGTTCGGTATCATCGGAGAAGGATAAAGTTAGGCTGCCGACGAGAGCATCAGCAAAGGGACGGAGAAACTGTCTCGATCCGAAGTAGGGGCTGTCCGAGGACTTGGCTCGAGTGACTTCCTGGCCGGCGTATTCGATGACCATGGTGGCCTCATCGACAAAGGGGATCGGCGGATCGGGAAAGGACCGGTTGATCCCGATGATGTATTCGATGTAGTCATCGTCCATCTCCTCTTCATCGGTATCGTGATAGGAACCCTCGCCGTGCACTTGCCACGGGCCGAAGACGGTGGCGAAACTGAGGCCGAATTCTTGATAGCGCGGGTACTCCAAGACGGCATTGATCGCTGACCCTGCCGGGCTCGCTTTGAACACGCCCGCCGACTGATGACCCCGGTAATAGACGGCGCCCAGGTCCCAGCCATCGAGGAGGACGCTGCTGCTGAGGCGGAGGCCGAATTGAGAGTTCTCCAACTGCGTCGCCGGCAAGTCCCGGCCCTGGAAGGTGAACTGGGAGAATGCCATGGCGGGGGCGGAGAATCCCTCCGGATCGGGAAACCAGCGGCTATCGATGCCGGGCAAGGGGATGCGGCTTGGCGTGAAGAAGGGCTGCCACACCCCTTGGATCTCGAATTTTTCTGACAAGTGATAGATCGAGATTGCGGGAACGCCGATGCGTTCGGCCGTCGGCACATCGAGGTAGTCCCAGGGATTGAGATCGTCGATGGGGCTCCAGGCGTCCGCCACGCCCCAGTTGAAGATCTGCTTTCCAATGGAGAGTTCAAAGGCATTGCTAGACCAGCCGAGACTGGCTTCCCGAAAAGTGGCCACGGGCCGGCGTTTTCCGTCTTCGAGGAAGGCAAAGCCGGATTCGCTGTGGTCTCCGCTATCGATGCGGAGCTGGGGGACGATGGAATAATTGAAATGGTCGCCCACGACACCTTCGAAGAGGAACTGAAGATCACTCCGAACCAAGTGTTGATCGCCGCCGCCGAGGGTGGATTCGTCCAGGTAGGCAAACCAATCTGTCGTCCACGTGATCGAGGGGCGGTGGGCCGACCATGGCCTTTCCTCAGCCGAGGCGCCGATGGCGTGCAGCAAGAGCGCTAGAGTCGCGGGCGCGATCTTGTGGAGATTCGATCTTAAAGATACTTTGGCGCTCATGTCCGGACTGAAATGTGGCAGGATGCCGAGCCACGAATGGCACGATTCTTAGCAAAGAACTAGCCAAATCCGTAGATCATGGGCTCCATCCGCGGGGCATCAGAGATTGGGGGCCTTGGATATCTCTCTGTTGGAAGTCTTGGCGGCGTAGCCGGAAGGTCTCCGTTTCCCAATCGAACATCGCGGTGACCGCACCGTTGCGATGAACGCGGAACTGCTTGGAAGCGGTATCCACTTCGACGTGGGCTCGCCTCCAGTACCAGTCTTCGTGATCGTAGTAATACCTGCCCCATGGTCCGCCTGGTTTGCGATAGTAGCAAGAAGTGGTGAAGAGCTCGGCGCTCCAGTTGCACTTCTGGATGATGCAGAACTCCGTGCCGTCCGGAGCGCTCTCTCGGGCAATGATTCGGGGAACGCTCAGATGGTGAATGATGGCAATGGCGCCGCCGATGACGGTGATCGCAAGAGCGGTTCCGATGCCTATCTTGACCGGTGTTTTCATGAGTGGAGAATTGTTCATCATTGCAAAGACGGCAAGCGCCGTCCGTCCCAATAGCACACATAGATTTGTTGCTGAAAAAGCAGGGGAAAATCGGTATCAATGTTGATGGGAAGACAGCATGGATTGGCCTGGGTCTGTTTGCATCATGCGCTTCTTGCATCAAAGATCTATCGGCGCCTGGGATACCCTACATCTATTCTGACGGTGGCGGTCCGGTACTTGGATGGAGTGGACACCAGCGGGGAGAAACCGCAGCCTGTCGTGGCCGATCTAGGGCAAACGGCTGCGCTGGAGGTTTATTATCACGGTCAGTGGCACTTTGTGGACCCTTGGACGAATACGAGGGATCTCAGTGGCCTCCTGCGGTCTCACTATTATCGGGCAAAACGAGTTTGGTGGGGAAAATGTTGGTATGCTATGAGGTCATTGGTTTTATTTGACATTGTATTGTCAGACGATCCTATGGCTCAAGTGAGATTGCCCGCGATGTCCAATGGCTGGAGCGTTCGGTGGGAACAGAACCCCCCGTCAAAGGAAGAACTCGATAGCGAAATGAGGCGAATCCTGAAGGAGAAGGGATAGCCGATTGCAAGCGGACATTGATCCGTATAAACGGATCAGATTACACCCGGTGCTTTCGCGTTCTCCTCAAGAGGAAGAGCATCCCCGCGCCGAGGAGGAAGCTGGCCGTGGAGGGTTCGGGGATGGTGGTGAAGCCGACATCGCCAACCGAGAAAGACCAAGTTTGAAGGCTTTCTTGAGTATCGGGTGTGTTCGGCGAGTCGAAGCCCGAAAGAAAGGTGCCGTTGGGAAACTCCGCGGTGTTGGTGAGGGTCAGATCAACGCGATCCACGGGCTCACTGAATTCGATCCTGACAGAACCCTCGTTGGTCACGTGGTGGGTGGCCTCGACGTAGGGCGGGTCGTTCGCCAGTCCGATCTGATGATCCCAGTTTCCCTCGAGAAGATCACCAGTACGGATGAAGCCCGGGCCCTCCGAAGAGTAGGAGGGCGAGGCCGCGGGGGTGTCTCCGAGAAAGGCTTCGACGAGCAGGGCGTCATTGCTGTTGAACCCGTTGGATTTGCCCAGCGCGTTGATTCCATTGACTTCGAAGCCGAGTTCTCTCACCGGCGTGTCGAAGTCGAGGCTGAGGGTGTAACTCACGGCATCGCCAATTTGCGGCTGGGTGATCTCGTTCGGGGGCGTGGTCCCGTCGAAGCCGTTGTCCCCATAGAAGCCGTAGAGCCCGAGGACGACGTCGTTGTTCTCGTTGGTTGAGATCTGAAAGTTCCCCGTGGATTCGTGGAAGAGCGGGGCCACGGGCCAGCGGTTGATGTTCCATTGGGAGGCCGAATCCATCCCGCTCGAGGTGCTCTGGTGTCCCAGGGTGAAGGTCACGCCGTTGGTCACGGTATCGACGGTGAAGCTGGCCGTGCTGTCGTCGTAGGGCTTGAAGATGTTGAGGATTTCATCCCCTCCGTTGGCCCACTCGATGACGTCAGCCGGGGATGTGGACGACATGCCGGCAGTGGCCCCGAGGACGGCGGCCAGAAGGGAGAGACGGAAACGGGGATGGGACATGGGCGGAGTGTCGGTCGGGTTTTACTTCAACTTACCATATTATATAACAATGGTAATTATGGCCAATTCTTTAGTGATAGTAATTTGAAAACCTCGCGCTTGGTGTCGCTTGTGGCGTTTTTCGCAGGGCCGCGAATTATTCTGGAGAATCTCTATTTCCGGTGAAGGTCTCCCCAATGATGCAAGAGCTCGAGGAGGCGGTCGTCCGCGTGATTTGGCTGAAACTGGAGGCGCAGGCACCCGAGGAGACCCTGGCGGCGATGCAGCGGTTTCGGGATGAGCAGACGCCCCTATTCCAGCAGTTGACGATGGACTTGCAGGCCTGTTCGGAGACGGCTCAGGAGATCCTGCTCTACCTCGCGGTCACGGTATTTCAGGTGGTGGAGTGGCGCCGTTTTCCCAAGGGGCCGTTCAAGCTTTCGGTGGTGGATGAGGCCCGTGTGTGGCGGAATGCAAAGAAGCGTGGTTCGACGGTGGGTGCCTTTCTCGTGGGAAAACAGGCGCGGAGCCAGGCATTGGCGGAGGCACTGGAGATCTTGGTGGAGCGATTTGAACTTCCTCAATTGCCCTTGCTGGGCCATGCGACCGAGGGGCTTCTGGCGGCTTACGACGATGGGGATCTCACGCGGGAGGAGGTGGAACTCTGCTTTGTCCGCTTGCTCGTGCTCCTCGATGGGGTCGATCAGGTGGTGAAATCTTGAAAACTCTGCGTAGGTTGGCCTCCGATGTTTGAGATCCGAGACAAGCCCAATCTGGTCGAACGCGCCCTCTTGGTAAGCGTCTACTTTGACAAGAGTGAGGCGGATGAGGCGGCGAGTTTGCTCGACGAGCTCCGGGAGCTGGTGAAGACGCTGAGGATTGGCGTGGTCGATCAGGTGTTGATCAAGGCGCCCAAGCCGCATGCCCGCTCGCTCATGGGGACGGGGAAGGCGGCGGAGATCGTGGATTTTGCCGTGGACCTGGAATGCGACTGCATCGTCTTCGACAACGAACTGACTCCGGCCCAGCAACGGGCCTGGGAAGCGGACGCCGATATGTGCGTCATCGACCGGCAGGAAGTCATACTCGATATTTTCAACGAGCGGGCCCAGACGAAGGAGGCGCGGCTCCAGGTGCAGTTGGCGCGGATGGAGTATTCGCTGCCCCGCCTGGCGCGCATGTGGAGCCACCTGGACCGTCAAGGTGGCGGCGTGGGCGCACGCGGTGAAGGCGAGAAACAGCTGGAAACGGATCGCCGGCTGGCGCGGAAGCGGATCGACCGGGTGAAGGCTCAGCTCGAAGAGGTGCGCAAGCAGCGGACGACGCAGCGCAAGGAGCGGGAACGCATGCCGCTGCCGCATGCCTCGATCGTCGGTTACACCAATGCGGGCAAGTCCTCGCTCCTCAATCAGCTGACGGGGAGTGATGTCCTGGCGGAAGACAAGCTCTTTGCCACCTTGGACACGACGACCCGCCGCATCGAGCTTCCCGACGGACAGCCCTTGCTTCTCACGGACACGGTGGGTTTCATCCGCCGGCTGCCGCATCGATTGGTGGAGGCCTTCAAGGCCACGCTGGAAGAGGCCTTGCTGGCTGATTTTCTCGTCCACCTGCTGGATGCCGGCGATCCCAATGTCTACACCACTTATCAGACGACGCACGATGTGCTGACCGAACTCGGTGCTGAGGAAAAGCGGAGCCTTCTCGTGCTCAACAAGGTGGATCTTCTGGAGGAGGATCCGGCACGGCGGCGGGAGCTGGAATTACACTTTCCCGAGGCCTGCTTCGTCTCTGTGCACACGGGAGAGGGCTTGGAAGAGCTGAAGCATCGGATGAGCGGCATGCTGGCCTCCCGCGTGCAGCGCCTACGGCTGCGCATCCCGCAGAGCCGCAACGACGTCGTTTCCCGGCTCCATCGCGAGGGCAAGGTGATTTCCTGTGATTATGAGGGGGACGACGTGCTCCTCCAGGTGGTCATTCCCAAAGCGATGGAGGACGTGGTGCGGCCCTTCGTCGAGACACGTGTGGACGCGGCGGCCGCAGCCACGACCACGGAAGTCCCGGTGGTGGAGTCCTCTCCCCTGGGATGATGGGAACGGGTAGCGAAAATGTGTGGGTGGATTGAGTCACGTTAAGATGGAATGAGTAGCGAAGGCAAAGACCTAGTGAAAGTCCGCGACGGCGGGGTGCCCATCGCCGCCCTGACGGCGTATGACTATCCCACGGCCCGGCTGCTGGACGAGGCGGGGACGGATCTGATCTTGACGGGCGATTCGTTGGGCATGGTGGTGCTCGGTCACGAGGATACGACCCACGTGACCCTGGAAGAAATGCGGCATCACACGCGGGCCGCTCGGCGGGGGGTGAAACGCGCGCTCTTCGTCTCCGATCTGCCCTACAAGACTTACGAAACCCCGGAACAGGCGGTGGATTCCGCGCGCCAGTTGCGGGCGGATGGCGCCGATGCGGTCAAACTTGAGGGCGGTGCCGACGTGGCCGAGCAGATCCGGGCCATCATCGCCGATGGCATCCCGGTCTTCGGGCATCTCGGGATGCTGCCGCAGCACATTTTGGAAGAGGGGCGCTACAAGAAAAAGGGGAAATCGGAAGCCGAAGCCCAGCACTTGTTAGCCGAAGCGCTGCTTCTCGATCAGTTGGGGGTTCGCGGCATGGTGCTCGAGAGCATGTTTCGCCGTGTGGCTCGCGAGATCACGGCGGCGGTATCCGTGCCCACCATCGGCATCGGCGCCGGGCATGGATGCGATGGCCAGATTCTCGTGACCCACGACCTCATCGGTGCCTTCCCCTGGTTCTGCCCTCCGTTTGCCAAGCCCAAGACGGATGTCGCCGGTGCCACCTCGCAGGCCGTGCGAGATTACATCGACGACGTCCGGTCCACCACCACCGTGACGTCCGGCGCGGCGACGAGTCTAAGGTGATGTCAACGCGATGGGGGATCGGTCACATCTCTTCATCTACGGAACGCTCAAACGAGGCCAGGTGAATCATCATCTGCTGGCTGGGCAGCGTTTTCTCGGACCGGCGGAGACCGCGCCGGTCTTTCGCCTTCTCGATCTCGGCTGGTATCCGGGTTTGGCGGAGTCCACGGAGGAGGAGGGGAATGCGGTGGAGGGTGAAGTTTGGGAAGTGACCTCGGCCTGCCTGGGGCAACTCGATCTCTACGAGGGAGCTGAGTATGTGCGGAAGAGCATCGCCTTGCGTCAGGATTTCCCTTTTGAAATCCAGGCCTATCTCCTGAAAACGCCAGACTGGTCGCGACCCGATGCCGGGGTTTCGTGGGGTCCCGACGAAGTCGTCGAAAGCAAGGAGTGAATTGCAGGGGATCGGTTCGGTTTTCACGCCGAGGCGCCAAGCCGCAGAGGGGTTGATGCTAATGGAATCAAGTTGTGGGAGATCAGGATCGCCGAGGCGCCTGATGCTTGCACTAACTGAGTGATTATTGGGTTGGTGTGTTCGTCTCGGAGATGAACTCTGGCGACTGAGGACGCTCATGAGGCGGACAGGTACTGCCGTAGCTTTTCTGAGAGTTTGTCAGAACTCTGAGGGAGAGGCGAACTCAAATTCGCCGGTTTCGACGGCCCAATCATTGCCGAAGTAGCCGCCGGCAACTGGTTCCCCCTGGCGATGGACGACGCAGTCGGCAAAGCGTATGAAGGGGAGAAACAAGGATTGCCGGTAGCTTGCCCGCATCCCGGCGAGACCGCTTCCGGAGATGACCACGACGGAGGCGCGATCACTGTCAGGCCGTGGCCTAACGAAAATCGTGGATAGATCCTCACCTTCGATCTCGCGCTGGCCGAGGCGGACACCATGGCGGCTGACCTGGATGGGAGAGTCGTTCAGCAAGGCGGGCCAGGCGCCGTTGGTCACGGCATTGCCATAGAGAACAATGGAGCGATCCTGGTAGCCTGATAGAGTGAAATCGGTGTCCTTGATGAGATCGACAGAAGCGTTGCCGCGGTACCAGTAGGTCTCGGCATCGAAGCGTGCCTTCTGAAAGGCCCAGGCGTTCTCTTCCGCAGTGCCGTTGGTTCCGTAGACGAAGAGAAAACGCTCGCTGAGCACGTCCTTGGGACCGCCGCAACGGTGTGGACCCTTTTCATCGAGCGCGGGCATCTCCACCACTCGCCACTGGGAACCGTCTCGTTTCAGGTAGAGTGATCCACTGATGGGCTGAGGGATATCGCTGAGGCTTTGCCCGTCGATTTCCAATGACACCGGTTCTCGATTGCTCATGGGGTTCAAGTCGAGTCTCAAGAGAGCGACATTCTCCGTCGACCCCTGGATCTGGCGCTTGTTCGGCCAGAGGTGGAGATCAGCCTTGCTCACGGCCGAGTGGCGTTCTTGCTGGATAATCTCCAGCCAATGGCACTTGCTGGAAATGCCGGGGTTCGCCGTGGCGAACTCGACCTGGCGAATGGATGTCGACGGAGGGAGGGCATGTCTGGCAAAGGCGTCAAACATGAAGGGCCAGTCGACACAGGCGCTGCCGTTGTCGCTATATTCGTTTCCCCACCAATGTCCCTTGCCGGGTTCTTCGTGGTAGAACCAGTCGTGATGGAAGGTGGCCAAGAGGTCTGCCATGGTGCGTGCTTGGCCGGCGGGAACGTTGTTGTCGTCGCCCCCGTGCAGGATATAGACGCCGTGATGTTTGAGATTGTTGGCCAATGCCTGCGTGTCCGAAGGTGTGGTGCTGCGCTCCAGCAGTTGTTTGAGGGCGGAGGGTTCCTCTGTGGAGCGCCGCCGCCGTCCATAGGTGGAACGCGAGATCCAACCCGCGCTCGGCCCGACGGCGGCAAACTGGTCCGGATAGGTCACCGCGAGGTGCCACGCGCCATGGCCGCCCATGGAATGTCCCGTGACATAGGTGCGCGCGGGGTCGTGAGGCAGGGAAGATTTGGCCAATGCGAGGACTTCCATGGCATCCATGCGCCCGAAATCCTCCCAGTCGAAACCGTAGGGACGCCGATTGGTCGGAGCCACGATGTGGAACCAGCGTTTGGGACCGTAGGCGGCTGCCTGCCCTCGGCCTTCAACGGAAGCACCGTGACAGGAGAGGACAATGGCAGGGGGTGGGTCATCTGGGGAAGCGGGGACGGCGGGACGCAACGCGTAGTATTGCACGCTGCCGTCAATTTCGCTGACAAACGTGATGCGTCGCGTTTGGTCCGGTCGCACGACCTTGAAGACGGCGTCGATCTGATGGTGCGCCTCCCCTTCGTGGGATTGAAGCGTGATCACGGTATCGAGATCACCGGTTTCATGGGGGGCAATGCATCGAACTGGAAAGCCAATCTTGCGAATCGACATGGGGGGGATGTCGGGAATGGCGACTGCGGATTCGTCAAATCCCGAACCGGTGACCGTCAGGGTGTATCCGCTTGCCGTCTCTCCCGTGGCATTGCGAACGATGAGCGCCCCCCAGGTATTGGCGGATTCGCCGGCCACGAGATCGGGCAAGGTCATGTCCTGGTCGCTGAGGGATACGGGAGAGGGTGGCGTTGACAAGAGCGCACGCAGAAGCTTGCGGCCGGCTCGCAAGAGCACATGATTGCTTCCCTGCTTGAGCGCAATGGGCAACTCGACATAGCCGTAGCCATAGACGTTGCCACAACGGGGCACGCCATTGACATAGGTCTCGCTGCCCGAAGTGCTGAGAAGAAACGTCTCCGCTTTGTCCAGTTCGACCGGTACATCGAGATAGAGCCCGCGTTCCTCGGTCGATCCGTCGGCCGAAAGTTTGATCGGCTTCCAGCGGGATCCTTCGACGCCGGGAATGGCGTCGCCTTCGGATGGCTGAAATGCTGCCAGGGTCCCGTCGGCGAGTTTGGCATGAATCGGGTCCGGATTGAGACCCCGAAAGCGCAGGCGACGGCTATTGGCGCCTTCGATGGTGAGCAGCAGGGCGCTTCTCGAGGTGAGGGAGTCGGTCTCTGCCGCCGCCTCCTCTTGCGCCACTCCGGTTGGAGGTCCCGCCATGGTCGTGACGAGGGCACAGAGGATTGCGGAAATGGTTGGTGGGGTGGGGATGAATTTGGTCTTTTTCATGAGTGATTGAGTGGGTGGAGAGAACGTTGGTCCAGTCGCTTTGCCCTATTTGTTCGCCGGAAGTATGGCAGGTACGGCGGGGTAGAGGAAGCGTCATGAGCCTGAAATTCGCGTTGGAAGAATGGCTGCAATGGCGGGTACGGTGTTTTATTTCGAGCTACTAACAAAATTCCTGAAGTGGCCTAACCAAGATTAGTTGAATAAGAACTTGAAGAGCGATTTCCCTGTGTTAAACTTGGGCTCCAAAATCGAAACAATGTCTTCAAGTAACCACAAGCCAATACTGAGCGATTCCACGATGCCGCAACCCATGGATTGGGTTGCGTCCCTCGGATCACTCTGTGGTGTGACCATTGGTTGTCATCGGTATTTGAGGTTTGAGGGCAAGACACGGGAGGTAGGCAGTTTTACCTAAAGTTTTCCAAACAAGGACTTTACGTAACCCTGCTTACCGAGAGGAAGCAGGGTTTTTTAATGCCCGGCCTCCTCGAAATAGGAAGAGAACAACCCACGATCCAACTGACTACCTATTGATTAAGAGAGGACCGGATTGGTCCAACTGACACATTTGATAGCATCATAGACATAGCCATCTACGAAGACGCCCGTTAACAGCGGCAACTGCTAACGGGCGGGGAGGCAAACTGATTCATTATAGAGACCATCAATGACGATCGCTACTCAGTCTGGCGACACGAAGCTAGCGGGGTCATGGATGAAAGTCAACGGGCACCTTTGTGCCCGGACGGCGAAGGCATCTCTAGGCAGGATCACAATACCTCTCCACTCCCATCTTCGGGCGAACGAGGAGGCTTTCCCCTGGGAGGTGTGCCGGAAACACCGAAACGTCCGTCGAGAAATCCTGCGGCTGTCCCTGATCATAGGGCAACGGTGTTCGTTCTATATTTTGCTAACAGCAACAGAGTCAGTGAGCATCCACCGTCACGCGATGGAGCCAGGCTGACTCGAATCTCAGTCGATGCCGCGCACCAGCTTGTGCATTCCGGTCTCCAAAACCGGAAGGACTCGGGGCAGCACCGGGGCGGCATGAGAGATTTCCTTTTTTTATGAATGTATTCACGTGCCGAGGTCGAAGGTGTCGAGACGCGTACCTTGGAAGTACGAGAAAGCAGGTGCGAGTCCTGCCGGCGCGACCATTTTTTTAAGTTTTGTGCGGGGAAAGTGATGGAACTTAGCTTGGTCTCATAAGCCAAGTGCCGAGGGTTCGATTCCCTCCCCCGCAATTCCATTTTCTGTTTTGAAGAGGCTGATCCGGCCAGCGGACTGTAAACCCGCCGTCGTTAAAGAAGGCCGGAAGTGGACGAGTGGTGCATTACCACCAGCCTCTACCATTTCATTTGATCCCCTGTGGTGAAAGAGTATCACACGGCCCTGTTAAGGCCTGAGTTCTTGGTGCGAATCCAAGTGGGGGAGCCATGATATTGAAGGCTGCGGGCAACCTTGCCCTAGCTTCGTTCCTGGCCGCTTAGCTCACGCAGGAGAGCGCTGGCTTGAAGAGCCGGAGGGAAGGGTGCAACTCCCTGGCGGCCGCCAATTTCTTTTTTGGTTTGGGTGAGGCCCATTGGTGTAATCGTAACATCTCTGTCTGTCGAACAGAGGACGTCGGAGCGTAACCGGCATGGGCCGCCATTTTTCATTTTCGTTTTCATTCAGCGATTGGATGAAGCGACGTCCCCGTGGTGTAAGAGAGGCATGGCTTCGTGCGAAGGAGCCGGACCGGGTGCGAATCCTGGCGGGGACACCATTTTTCAAGAAGAGATGCTGGTCATGATGTAATCGCAGCATTGCGCCCTGTGACGGCGCCTGTACGGGTGCAAATCCCGTTGACCAGCCCATTTTTCACACGGTGGCGGTGATCCATCGAGTTTGAGCCTCCCGACCGAGCAAGTGAACGGCCCGGATTGCAAATCCGAGGATGGTGGGAGCGTTACCCACGGGAGGCTCCACCATTCTTTTGCGTCATTGGTCTAACAGCATGACTCCTGGCTTCCACCCAGGCGACGCCGGGGCGGCACCGGCATGACGCACCAATCCTTTTGATTCTGAAGTTTCGCTCATGGACGAGCGAATGTTGAAGAATAGTTAGCCGCCGCGGTCAATGATGCGGAGCTCCCGGGGGAGGGAGTTCAATGGGGCATCTTGCCGTCGTCTAGGTTGGGGCGGGTTGTGTTCCAGAGACGGCGGCGGCAGCTAACTTGACGACTTGAATGCTTCCGCAGCTCAATGGAAGGGCGCCTGGCTTCGAACCAGGAGGTTACAGGTTCGAATCCTGCCGGAAGTCAAATGAATGATGATCTGATCCTCTGTGGCCGAGAAAGAAAGGCACTCCTCTCGTAAAGGAGACCATGCCGGTGCGACGCCGGCCGGAGGAACCATTTTTTGGATTGCTCACGTAGCCCAAGAGCAGAGGCAGCCGGCTTAAAACCGGTTCAGTGCGGGTGCAAATCCCGCCGTGAGCACCATCCCTCCCTATTTTTAGCTCGGTGGCCCTGGCCACCAAGCAGAACGGCCACGTAGCCCAACTAGCAGAGGCGCCGGTCTTAGAAACCGGAGGTTGTGGGTGCGAATCCCACCGTGGCTACCAATCTTTCCGTATTTTGCGGAGCTTTAACCGGACAAGCGCGCCGGCATCGATTGCTAATCGAAGGGTCCAGCCAAGCCGAGTGCTGGATGGGGTGCAAGCCCTCAGGGCTTCGCCATTTTCTCCGTGATCGAATCCGATCCATCGGGCCCGTAGCTCAAATAGGGGAGCAGCGGACTTTTAATCCGCCGGGTGAGAGTGCAAGTCTCTCCGGGCCCACCAATTTTCACCCCTGTGGCAGAACAGTCGATGCGCCGGCCTTTGAAGCCGGAGAATGAAGGTGCGAATCCTTCCAGGGGCGCCATTCCCTTTCCTTGATGTGTCCCCGTAGTGTAGTGGCAAGCACGACAGACTTTCGATCTGTAGTCGCGGGTTCGATTCCCGCCGGGGATGCTTCTTTTCTTTCATCGTCCAGGTCGTTCAAGAGTGAGGACATCGGTCTCTGAAACCGAAGATGGTGGTGCAAGTCCATCCCTGGATGCCAATTCACTTTTCTCTTGCAAGAAGGACACTTTCGAAACCGCGCGGCCCGGAAGGTATCCCGGATGGGTCCCGCCTATCGGTTCGGAAACCGGGTGATGAACCCGTGTAGCTCAATGGTAGAGCATCTGACTTGAACTCAGAGGTAGCTGGTTCGATTCCAGCCAAACTTGACGTCGCCCTGTGACGGCGCCGGTCTCCTCTCCTCTCTTCGAGTGATGGGACAGCGGTTTCGCGCCTTGTTAAAGAAGGCCTCTCACCGGCTTCCGTTGTGCCCTTTTGCTGGGTGCAGTGCCGGCCGGATGACGCGTTCTTTCCGCTTCCGGAACCGTGGGTCCGTGGCAGGGCGATCGTGAGTCGGTGAGACCTATTTTAACACAATCAATCAATCGAAACAATGAACACCATGAACCTAATCATTTCGCTTAGCCTGGCGATCTTCTTGATCTGCGTGATCGCCACCATGCTATGGAACCGATTCACCCAGCGGGTGTTGGTTTGGGATTTTCAGACAGTCCTGCATTACAAGAACGGCAAGTATGCCGGGACCCTCGAGCCCGGGATGCACCGCCTCTGGGGAACGGGCCATTCGGTGGTCGCCTTCGACAAGCGGGTGATCGAACTCGTGGTCCAGGGCCAGGAACTGATCACGGCCGATTCGGCCACGCTCAAGTTGTCTGCCGTGGTCCACTATTGGGTCGACGATGCCCGGAAGTTCCACGAGGCGGTGGAAGACGGGCGGCAGGCGCTTTACACCCAGGTCCAGCTCGCCCTGCGCGAAGTTTTGGGCGCCCTGGAGCTGGATGTCATCTTGGCGGAAAAGGCGGGATTCGCCGTGGCCTTGCTTGAATCCGTGCGGGCCAATCTGGTGACGGAGGCGCTCGGAATCGAGATCAAGCGAGTGGTTCTGCGGGATCTCATGCTGGGTGGCGAACTCAAGAGCGCGCTCTCCAGTGTCTTGACGTCGCGCAAAGAGGCCCAAGCCAAGCAGGAGAAGGCGCGAGGAGATGCCGCCGTCCTGCGCACCATGGCGAACGCCGCACGCGTGTTCGAGAACAATCCGGAACTCTTGCGTATGCGTTATCTCGACACCCTGAAAGAGTTGGGATCCGGATACAACAACGCTCTCTATATCGGCTTGCCGGAGGATGTGGTGCGGTTGGCCACAGCCGTATCCAAGGACTGACGGATTGGTGAGCGATGGAGAAAAAGCGGTCGACTGGCGACCGGGGCAGCCCGTTCCTCGTTGAAGAGAGCGGGGGACGGGTTGCCCTGCGGTGGAAGGCAGCGTCATAGAACGAACACCCGTGAACTTAGGCTTCGGGATTAGTGTGAGTTTAAGTCTATGTTTAAATTTTGATGAAATGATAGTGAAATGAGTGCTTTACATAAAAACATTGTCCTTGTTCTCAATCGGAACTGGCAGGCCATCAATACGACGCCGCCGGCGATGGCCTTTGCCCAAATGGCGACGGATGTGGTCACGGCGCTCGATATCCATGGGACAGACCGCATGGTGCCGACGACGTGGGAGAAATGGAAGACCTTGCCGGTGAGAGCCGGGGATGAATCGATCGGCACGGTGCACGGTCCCGTGCGCGTGCCGACGGTGGTGGTCCTGGCCAATTACAATCGCGTGCCTCTGAAGCGGCCGAAGTTCAGTCTCCGCGCCGTGCGGCAACGCGATGGAAACCGGTGTCAGTACACAGGCCGTGCGCTGGAACCGGGCGAAGGCAACATCGACCACGTCATTCCCCGGTCGCGAGGCGGTCTGACGACGTGGGATAACTGCGTCCTGGCCGACCGAAGGGTGAACACTCGAAAAGCTGACCGGACTCCGGCCGAGGCGGGACTGCGCTTGATCGCCGAGCCCTCGTCTCCGCGGCAGGTTCCGGTGACGTTTCTCTTGAAGAATACCCACGACATCCCGGATTGGGAATGCTTTCTGAGAAAAAGTTAGTTAGTTAGATTGCTGGCTGCGGAACCCATCCGTCCATGGTGCCGGCGTCATTCCGTGGCGCCGGCATCATGGTGAGGGGCTTGCCAATTTCCGCTTCCTCTTTTCTTACCGTAGCTGACTACGCGGGCCACGTATCCGAAAGTCGATAACCCTCGGGCCAGGGGTCTTCCGGGTGGAGGGTGTGCCGGTGGGTGCCGGTGATCCAGGCGCGGCCGGAGATGCTCGGGTGGATGGCGGGAAATTCGCCCACTCTGGTTACTTTCTCAATCCCGCAGAGAAACTCGGATCCGATGATGGAACGGGCGCGGTAGGTCTCGCCCGGCGCCATGAGTCCTTTGCGATGGAGGACGGCCATCCGCGCCGAGCATCCGGTCCCGGTGGGGCTGCGATCGATCTTGCCCGGGCGGATGGCGACGGCGTTCGGGCCCGTGAGGATGTGGTTCTCACGCACCAAAGGTCCTGCGAATTGGCAGAAGGAGAGGTGATTCCAATCGGGGTTCTCGGGGTGGACGAAGCCGAGCTGTTCGTTAGCTGCGGCAACGATCTTCATGCCGAGCACGGAGAGCGTCCGCGCTTCCTGAGGTGCAATCTCGACGCCGAGTTCGGCGGCGTCGACGATGACAAAGCTGTCGCCTCCGTAGGCGGTATCGACCGTGAGTGTGCCGTGGCCTTCCACTTCAAGGGGCACGTCTAACTGGGCGGCGAAGGAGGGAACATTGGTGATGGTGATGCGTTCGGCTTTGCCGTTCCGGCACTGGGCGCGCACTTCTACCAACCCTCCCGGCGCCTCGAGAACGAGGCGCGTTTCCGGCTCAGTCATGGGGAGGATGCCATGGTCCAGGAGCACCGTGGCGACACAGATGGAATTGGATCCGGACATCGGTGGCGTGTCGGCCGGCTCCATGATGAGGAAGCCCATCTGCGCTCTGGGAGCGATGGGCGGAACGAGGAGATTCACATGCCGGAAGACGCCGCCGCGCGGTTCATTGAGGACGAAGTTGCGCAGCGATTCGTCCTCTGCGAGGAAGGTTCGCTGTTCCCAAAGGGTTTCGCCTGGTGGTGGCGCCACGCCGTCAATGATCACATCGCCGACCTCGCCTTCGGCGTGACAACTCACAACGTGGAGAACCTTGGGATCCCGCGTCATGACTCAGGGTAGCTCGACCACCTGATAATAGCGCTCCAAGACCCCGCCGACGGTGCTGTCGGTCTTTGAAGTGGAAGCTGATGTCGCCGTGACATCTCCGGTCAGGTCGGTCCAGCCATCGGGCATCATGCTGGCGCTGTGACGCACGCGATAGCTTCTGCCGCTGTTGGACGTCCATGTCAGCGTGATCCCGCGTTCGTCGTGCACAATGGCAGTGATTCGCACCGGGTTGGATGGGGCGGTGACGCCGTTTTCAGTTAGGATGATTCCGCGAATCCGCGGGAAAGCGAAGGCATCGATCTGCTCGAAGGCGACGAGAAATCGCCCGTCGGCCAGATGAGTGATGGCGGGTTCGAATTCGTCACTCTCGCCCACGGCGACATCAAAACCGGAGGGATCCATGACCGTGCCATCGAGCCCGACACGGGCGCCGTTGATGTCCGAGGAGGGATTGGGTTCATCGGCCCAGATCACCATGTATCCGTCATCGTACCCGGCAACCACGGGATCGGTTTCGAAATCATTACCGGCATTGAGAACGAACCCACCGGGGTCGAGCAATTCACCGGCGGCGGAGATACGAGCCCCCCAGATGTCGCGGTTCTCGGTATTGTCTTGGTTGTCTGACCAGACGACCAAGAAGTCCCCACCACTGGAGGCGATTTCCGGAAAGGATTTGAAACTGCGCGCCACGCTGATTGGCAGCAGTGCGGGATCGAGGATGGCGCCCTCCGGCGAGATCCTCCTGGCCAAGAGTTCGCTCCAGTTGGACGTTGTGTTATCCACGGTCTCGCTCTTGCTCACGATCCAGGAAACGAGAAAATCACTGCCGTTGCCAGCCGCGAAAACCTGGTTAGCTTGTTCGTTCTCTTGCGCGTCGATGGGGATGCCACTGGGATCGAGAACGACTCCCTCGGAACTGACACGGGCACCGTAGACGTCCGACTCGAAGCCAAACTGCGGGGAATTTCGCCGGTCCTCCCAAACCACCAGGTAGCCATTGGGTGTGCCGGCGACGACGGGAACCACTTGTTGGTTAGGCGCCTCAGCGATGGGAAACCCTTCCGGTTCGAGGACGACGCCATCGGAGGCTCGGACGCGGGCACCATAGATCTCGTGATCGTCATCGAATCCGAAGGCCGGCTGGCCGGGAAACCGCTCCACGCGTTTGCGATTGTCGTTCCAGACCACCAAGTAGTCCGTGCCATTGCTCGCCACGCCGGCGAACGATTGCGGGCCGGGGCCCACACCGATGGGGAGGGCTTCTGCGTCGAGGAGTTTCCCCTCGGCATCGAGCCTGAATCCGAGCACATCGGAGCCGGCCACCGCCTGGTTGCGGTCGTCGTCCCAAACCACGAGGAAGCCTTGGCCGTTCGAAGCGATCTCCGGCTGGGTTTGGCTGTTGCGGGTGAGAATGACAGGGAACTCGCCGGGCGGTTCGGCAATCGCTCCCGCGGCATCGAGATTGACGGCGAGAAAGGTGGAATCGACCCCGTTGCTGGCAAATCGCAGATCGTTCCACACGACGAAGGCGCCGCCCGAAGGGTTGGGCACCGCGACAACCTTGGTCACCACTCCGGCCTCGCTCAGGGGCGTTCCCTCCGGACTCGATGAGGCCCCGTTGGTTCCGGAAACCACGGTTCCCTTCAGCTCATTGCCGTTGATCCAGTTGACGAGGAAATCCGTTCCTGCCCCCACGATGGCCGAGGGGTGAGAGACGTTGCCGAAGACCTGGGCCTCGTCACCGATGAGAATCCCCTCCGGGTGTACGACCTCGCCAGAGGCCGTGACGAGCGAGCCCTGGAGCCGAAACTTCGGCGGGACGAGGTTTCCCCACGTGACCAGGAAATCGGTTCCGTTGAAGCCGACGTTAGGAAATTTGACCTGCTGGCCCTGCGGTCCAATGGGGAAGGCGCCGGATGCGATGACCGATCCGTCTGGATGTACGCGGGCACCGCGAACCTGGCCCGATCCCCAGACAACGAGATAGTGCTCGCCGCCAAACGCGATTTGAGGAGGTCCCTGGGTGCCTGCTTCACCAAGCACGGTGATGGGTGGCTTCGAGATTTCTCCGCTTCCTGCAATAATGGCTGAGCGCACCTTGAAGGTTTCGCCGACGGGGAAGTGTTCCCACGCAATGAGGTAGTTTGTGCCGTCGGAGGCGACGTCGACGAAATTGTGTCCCACGGCGTCGTCGGCGATGACAAATCCCTCGCCATCGAGCAGGGCACCGTCGCCCGCAATACGCATCCCCATGAGATCAGCTGGAGGAGGAAAGCCGCCTTCCCGTTGTGATCGATTGTCAGACCACACCACGAGATAGTCACGGCCATTGCTCGCCACCGAGGGAATGATGGCGCGCGAACTGCCGCCGTCATCGGATTGGCCAATGGGGAAATTGTCCAACACATCGCCGTCCAAGGAGAGGAGCGTGCCCCAGATCTGCTGGGTGATCCGGAACCCCATAATGATGTCCTGCTGGCTGACCACGAGGTAGTTCTGACCATTCGTGGCCACATCCGGGAGCTTGGCTGGCCGGATCTTCTCCGCCGGTACATCGATCTCGAATTCCGGGCCGATCACGGGATCGATGGCGAGCGGGTAGGCGGCCGTGGCGAGAACGGCTGCGGGGACTTCGATGCGAAGGCGATCGCCTTCGCTGTCCCACTGGACGGCGGCGGGCGAGCGATTCCCCAGGCGATCGACGAGGACGACGCTCCCAAAACGGATTCGTGCCGTACCATAGGCGTCGGTAAAATGATGGCCATGTTTGGATTTGCCGGCGTAGCCGCTGGCGCTGACACCGATTTCGATGGCGAAGGTGTCAGAGGGCGGCCGTCGCCGGAGAATCCAGGTGAGGGCGAGGCCGTCCCGGCGGGCTTCGAGGTGTTCCACCAGACCAAGAGGGTGCTGGAGGAGGCGCTGGGCCACATTCCCGTGGAAATTCCAAGGTGCTGGATTGGAAGTGGAGAGCGTTTGCAGATCGACCCGGGCCTCGGTTGCTCCTTTCGTGATGAATGTGAGGGTATCACCATGCAGTGCGGCGTGGTAGTGGGAGCCGGCCACAGCCCCGTGCTTCCAGACGTGGGTCGTTCGTTCGATGAATCCGGAGAGATCGATGTCGGAGCCGTTCGAATCCGCCCGCCAGAATTCGCCTCCGTAGGGGATGACCCAAACCGGTTGGGGCGAGAGACGGACGGTGGGCCGCACCGGGATGGCGGCCTCCTCCGCCGTGACGACGCCGAGAATGATCATCCAGGCGAAGAATCCCAAGAAGAACGCGATCAGGCTCATAGTGCTCGGAAGAACGAATGGTGAACTCGACTCGGCGATGCGCCTCAGTTTCTCCCAATTGACCGTGGCTGTCGATCTTTCTTGGACTGGAAAGCTAGAGCGTTGGTGACGAAGCCGTTGCCCTGGATGGGCGCGTGGCGGGAGCATCCCCTGCCCGAGTTGCATGGTGACACACCATCGATAGACTTCTACCTTGTTTGTACGCGTTTTTGGGTGATGAAAATTCTAACAAAATCATTTTTACGGCCGGGTTTCCTTGTGCCATTCTTTTTCGTGAACGCGACCTTGGCTGCGGAGCATCCTTTCATTTCCGAGTTCTTGACCATCAACGAGTCAGAGACGCCTGGCGAGGGAGCGGGCCAGTCTTACCCCTGGATTGAAATTTGCCATCCGGGTCCCGGAAATGCTCTTTCGCTGGACGGGTATTTTCTGACCAACGACCGGAACGACCTCAAGAAATGGGCGCTCCCCGCGGCGACATTGCAGGTGAACGCCTTTGCCATTGTCATCGCCTCGGGGCAGGGGCGCGCGGGTGGCTCCCCTTGGCACGCCAATTTCACGCTTTCGGAGGAGGACGATTACCTCGCCTTGGTCGGGCCTGACGGCGTGCCGGTCGATGAGTACAAGGACATTCCCGAGCAGGAGCCGGACGTTGCCTATGGAAGAGAGATGAAGAGCACCGTCTCGCGCACGACTTTGATCGAGTCCGGAGCTTCGAGCAAAGTGCTGGTGCCCGATTCCGAGATCGGACGAGCTTGGGTGGCGACCGGATTTGATGATGCGGGTTGGCTCAGTGCCAATACGGGTCTAGGGATCGAGCGCGGCCGGGGTTATGAGAATCTTTTCGGCAAGAATGGCGATCTCACCCGCCGTATGTATGGGATCAACGCCTCGGTCTATGTTCGTATCCCATTTGACCTCACCACGGTCCCGCCGGGTGTCCGCTTGGTGCTGCGCATGAAATACGACGACGGCTTTGTGGCTTATGTGAATGGGGCCAAGGTCGCCCAGGTGAACGCTCCCAACCGGGTGCGTTACAACTCCGGAGCGGTGGCGGACAATCCTGACACTGCGGCTGTGGTGTTTGAGGATTTTGATATCACCGAGCATGTCAACCGTCTTCGTCGAGGGAAGAACGTGCTGGCGATTCACGGATTGAATGGCGGAACTGCCAGCTCAGACCTGCTCATCCTGCCGGAGCTTCAATTCGTTCGTCCCGCGGGGGCCACGCTGGGGGCGGCGGGTTACCTTCCTCAACCGACGCCCGGAGAGTCGAACGGACAATCCTACAAGGGGTTTGCCGACGAAGTGACCGCCAGTCAGCCCCACGGCTTTTATGAGGATCCGTTTGAATTGACGCTCGAGAGCGAGGATGACGGCATCCGCTACACGCTCGATGGGAGCGAGCCGACGATCGACAGTCCCGCCTACACGTCGCCTCTAACCATCAGTGGCACGACCATCCTCCGTACTGCGGCGATCAACGACGGTTACAAACCGACCGTTTCCACCTACTCGTATTTCTTTCTCAATGACGTCATTGACCAGTCGGCGGATGGGTCGGCGCCCCCAGGCTGGCCCAGCGCCCCGGTGAATCGCCAGGTCTTTAACTATGGGATGGACCCGCAGATTGTCGGCCAGCTTCACCCGCGTGCGGAGGTCATCGCCTCTCTCAAGGCGATCCCCACGGTCTCGATTGCCGTCTCCATGGACGATTTCGCGGGCGCCTCCAAGGGCATCTACGTCAACGCCCTCCAGCACGGTCGTGCCTGGGAGCGTCCGATTTCCCTGGAGATGATCTTTCCCGATGGGACCAAGGGCTTCCAGATCAATGCCGGCCTTCGAGTGCGCGGCGGCTACACGCGCTCTCCTTGGTTCTACAAGCACGGGTTCCGCACCTTCTTCCGCAAAGCCTATGGTGAGGCCAAATTGAAGTACCCGGTTTTTGGCGCTGAAGGAGCGGATCGATTCGATAACCTCGATTTTCGCACCACGGCCAATCACTCCTGGGCGCGAAACGCGGCTTCCGATAGCGATCCGACCAAGCACACGTTTGTCCGTGACGTCTTCGCCCGTGATACCCAGGCCATCATTGGTCAACCCTACACGCGCAGTCGATACTATCATCTTTATATCAACGGTATCTATTGGGGGGTCTATCAATCCCAAGAGCGTCCCAAGGCGGCGTACGGAGAGACTTATTTCGGCGGGGAGAAAGAGGAGTTCGACGCCGTGAAATGCGCCAATCGTGTGGCGGGTTACCACACTGAGGCGACGGACGGGAACATGGAAGCTTGGAACGAGCTCTGGGAGCTTGCCGTTGCCATGAGGAATCAGCCGGCGGAGGCGACTTATTTCAAAATGATGGGGCGAGATGCCACGGGCCGGCGCGACCTCAGCTTGCCAGTATTGCTGGATCCCGAGAATCTGATCGATTACATGCTCATCATATTCTTCATGGGCGATGGAGATGCTCCCATGTCCCGGTTTCTACGGTATCGGAAGGCGAACAATTGGCACAGCCTCTACCATCGCGAGGGCGATCAGGGGTTTCAGTTTTTTTGTCACGACGGGGAACACACCATGGATGTGCCCACGGCCGTCTATGATCGCACCGGTCCTCTCACGGCGGGTCCACAGAGTCAGCCTTACAGCAATCCGGAGTGGATTCACGAGAACCTGGTGAGTTCGGCCGAGTACCGTTTGCTCTTCGCCGATCGAATTCATCGGCATTTCTTCAATGGCGGCGCGCTGACGCCGGAAACGACGATCGAGCGTTTTCAGCGGCGCGCTCGGCAAGTCGGGCCTGCCATGATCGCGCATTCCGCACGCTGGGGTGATGCCCAAGGCAGACGGCGTTTCACAAAGAGCGATTGGGAGGCGGCCATCGACAATGTGGTGCGGAGTTTTCTTCCGACGCGAGCGTCGATTGTTCTCAATCAGCTCAAGGAAGATCAGCTCTATCCCAATGTGATAGCCCCGTCCTTCTCCCCACACGGCGGTGAAGTACGATCCGAAGCAACGCTCACGATCAGCGGCAATCAAGGTGATCAACTGATCTATACGACCGATGGCAGCGACCCGCGCCTCCTCGGCGGAAAGGTGAATTCGAAGGGTATCCAGAGCGGATCGCATGAGGCTGCACTGACGTTGGATCAGAGTGTCACCGTGCAAGCGCGGATGCGAACGCCTCGTGGTGATTGGTCAGCGCTGGTATCTGCTAGATTCCTTGTGGACGAGGTCGCGGCCCGCGGGGACAATCTTCGGATTACGGAAATCATGTACCGTCCCGCGCAGGCGACCGATGCTGAGGAAAGAGCCGGGCATGATGATCGAGGCGATTTCGAGTTTGTCGAACTGAGCAACATTGGGTCACACGCGATCAATCTAACGGATGTGTCGTTTACCAACGGAATCTACTTTGATTTCAACGCCGGCACCCAGCAGACGCTGGGCCCTGGGGAACACCTGCTCTTGGTGAAGAATCGTGCTGCCTTCGAATTCCGTTATGGCAAGGAGCGTCCGATCGCCGGTGAATACTCCGGGAGCTTGAGCAACGATGGCGAGCCGCTTGGCATTCGGGCGGCCGATTTAACGTCCATCACGGAACTTGTCTACAATGACAAGGCCCCCTGGCCGGAGGAGGCAGATGGAGACGGCTATTCCCTCGTGTTCTCGGCACCGGGGAAGAGTCCGGGGGAGGCCGCCAGTTGGAGCCGAAGTAAGCGGAAAGGGGGATCTCCCGGTGTTTCGGATTTGTAGGGGAACTTCCGAATAGGCTGGGCCCAGTGATGCGGACACTCTTGCCCGCCCCGTCTGCGTCTCTGTTTGCCGGAGATCATCTCCAAGATTGTTGTGCTACTAACAATTGTTTGGAGGAGTTTAAGTTGAAGTGTAAGTTTATGTTTAAGTTTTTTGAGATCATTGGTTTGCTGGGGGGAGAGAGGAGATGGGGCTCTGTCCGCCCTCGGGCAAATACTGCAGGGCGCTATCCTGGATCTTGAGATAGACGGAGGCGATCACGGCCTCGCTGGGGGTCATGTTGGGGACACCGAAATAGTCCCCGGCAAAACTTCCGTCGACGGGGGTGGCCCCGCTGATGACGTTGGAAATCGCTTGGGCTCTCGAGTTGGAACCGACGAAATCGATGCCAACGGCCTTGGCTTGGGAGGAGACGGCTGCCAGGTTCTGGGCGTTGCGCATGGCCTTGGCCTCGGTGGCGGCTTGGCGGAAGCTGGAGATTTGAGGGATGGCGATACCCGCGATGAGGCCGATGATCGAAATCACGACCAGTATCTCAATGAGACTGAATCCTCTCTGGTGAACCGAGCACCACATTGTTTGCCACTGTTGGCCATAAATAACATAATTTCAATGAAAAACCTGCCTGCTAGCCCGACTTTCACGCTTCACGAGAGCCCGAATTTTTTTTCCCGTAAGATTTCTTATTCTAAGTCGCGATTCCCTAGGTAGGGGCTTCCATTTCGGCTTGTAGTGAAGACCCTCCCCCTTTCGTCTTTCCTATTCAGTGTCAAATTCTTGGCGCTGATCATGTTTCATGTTTCTGCGCTGCTACTACAAACGAAGGAAGGACGGGTCCGTTCATCGTTATTGGAGCGTCGTCGTGAACCATCGTCTGCGCGGTGGCAAGATGGCTCAGCGCCAGGTCCTCTATCTCGGAGAAATCAACGATTCCCAAAAGGCCTCCCGGTGCAAAATGCTCGAAGCTTACGAGCATGGCTCCGACATTCCTCGGCAAGTCGCTCTCTTTCCCCAAGATTGCCAGCCTCCCGAAGGATTGGAAAGCCGAGGCATCGATGGCCTCAAGGTTAAGCTCAGCGAATTGGGCTTACACCGGCCGCCCCTCTCAGCCCTTCAGCTGGCTCGATCCACGTCTCATCAGAAACGGCCACTTTCGCCATTGCCATGCCAGATCCCTCGCCCTCTACCTCGTTCTCGTTACTGTAGGCAACCGGCACGGCATCAGCTACTACAACGACCGCAGCCTCTGCGGCATGCTGAAAATAGACACCTTCCAGCTACGCTAGGCTCGCAGTGAACTCGTCGAGGCTCAGCTCGTCGCCTATCACAAACCGAACTACCAAGTGCTCGATCTCCAAGCCCAGACAACCGTCAGCCTCAAGCCATCCCCATCAACTCCCCACAAACAGGCCAACAGGCAGGAGCTGTTGCCACACCTCTCAGAATGGGATGACGCCGCCTAGCAAGCCGCCATCCTGCAGTTACGGGCGTTGCGTGAACGCCTACGAAAAAACGGCCAGTAGCGTCGCACCTATCGAACATCTTCTTCCCCCAACCAAAACAGAACATCTCTTTCATCTACTTCCGTTGTAGAGCGGTCTGTCACAAACGAACGGCGTTGATCATTGCCCAGCACCTCGCCCAAGCACCCCAACGCCGCCCCCTTAAAAAAGCGGGGAATTTTAGTTGTCGCTACCGAGGATTTCCAATTGTCGTTCTACACTCGATGCTCTGTGCTCCCCTGAAGCAATTTCGTTACGATGGGCATCGAGCAAATTCTCCAGTTCTTTCAGCATCTGGCGACGTGCCTTACCTTCTCGTGAAACCATGGCTTCGGTATGTGCTGCAATCCTGGCAAAACGTGATACCTCGCCGTCCGCTCGCCGGGCCGTTTTCCGAGGCAACCTGGCGTGCAAGATCGGCGGGCTCCCCGTGATACACTTGAAGTAAATGATCGGATAGAGGTCATGTTCCCCTATGAGCATCTCCTCAGGCGAATATCGCGCCTTGAGAAGCATCACCTTCCATAGTTCGTGCAATCTCAACGCCAATTCTTCCGGGATCGCCATCTGCCGCTCGATCAGCTCAGTTCTTCCTCTCCTTTCATTTACCTTATCGCTGACGTCGTCGCCGGTTTCCCCCGGCTCTCCAATCTCCCCCACGGGATCGACGATCCTTCGCGCCACCAGAGTATAAGAACCTCGCTTCACGATTAATGACAGACTATACGGCCCAGCGTCCTCAGGAATAACCAAGTAGGACAAAAGTTCACCGCTCCTCGGGTTCCAAGGCAGCAACCGTTGGCGAGCCTCCAAGACCGTATCCAGCGCCGCCTCCCGCGCTGAAAAAACTCCCTCGGCAGGGATGAGGTGATCAATCCCCTTATCTCCTCCGTAGGCAATCGGCAGACAAATGGCCCCAACACAAAGGATCCACTTCAAAACCTCCATCTTCCTATTCTCTCTCGTCGTGATCATGATAGATACACATCTCCGCGCATTGACGATTCTCAGCTCAGGATCTCGCTCTAGACCTCAACTCCCCCTCGAGCTTACGACAAACCCGATCACGTTCCCCGCCGTCTTTTCTGACCATCGACAGTAGACGTGCCGCCGTTCTGGAGAACCGCAGCACCTCTCCATTTTCTCTCAATCCATGCATCGGAGGCAATTTAGCTTGCAAGCGACCTCCCTCCCGGATCCGGCAGGCAAAATAGATCATTGCCCCTCCAACTTCCATGGCGAGTTCTCCTGACTCGGGATAGCGCACCCCTAGAAGAAGATCCCTCCAATACGCCCGAAGCTCGACGGCCAATCCTTCCGGAATCACCATTCGATAATCCCCCAACACATCACTCTCCACCGCATCCCGCAAGCGAATCGGCCCACCCACTTCACGCGCTACAAGTACGTAACGCCCCTCCTCCTCGATCAATGCCACTCCATGAGATTGCTTTGGGCCAATTACGATGTAAGACAACAGGCAATCCTTAGGCAATATCAACTCCCCAGCCTTCTCGGCGATTTTCAGAAGGCGGCTGTTCGTCCAAACAAGACTCTCGGAAGGAATGAGGTGATCGATCTCAACTTCAGCGCTTTGAGTCGCAAGCATTGAAATCGCGCAACATGCGTTAACAGCAATTATTAGTTTCACTTTACTAGCTCAGTTTTACAGATCCGGGTAGCCTGACGAAGGCGGAAGCTTCGGCTTGTATTTGTGGTCGTTCTCGATATCTGAGGGGTCGTTGAAGTATGTATTTCCGTCAACCTCAACCGCAAAAATCGGCGTCCCCGCGGCTGGTGTTCCTGCTACCGCCAGAGCGTCAGCATGACTTAATCCTACGGGCAATGTCTCTTGCTCATACTGTCCACTACTTGTATTAAGTCTCCAAACTTCTAGTAAATGTGTATGCAGAAAGCTGACAGGTCTCGTCGAGCTGAAGTTTCGATGGTCCGGCTTGGCATATTTCTTCTGACTCCAATACCCGGTAGGTATATTAGTAACGCCGTATGTGCCTTGATTCACTAGATCTAGAGACGGCATGGAACTAACAATGACTGGACCTACAAAGTACCCTTTAATGATGCCAGTTTCGCCTAATATGCTTGTTTCTCCTAGCCGGCAAGAATAATACACCGTGACTCCGAATTCTCGACCATAGATCTTTATAGTCCCGTTATCCGTTGTATTGTACGCCCCATAATCTGTCGGCGCTTGATTGTTTTCCTCTTGCTGCTTACCTGATGCTATTGAATTGTTCCCAAGGCCGGATAGCGTATTGATCGCGCTATCGATCGCATTTACGTATCCATCTCGAGTAATTGGCCATGGCTCAAGTCCAAGCACATCAATGCGGTTGGTAGAATCGTTGGAGACAAAAGCATATAGGTTAGTTCCCCCGGACTCAGCTTTGGGATCTCGACACGGCCAACGGCCGCCAATAGGCTCATAGCATCGGTTGCCATAATAATACCAGCCGCTCTCTAGATCCGCTGGCTTGGTACTAAACCGCCACCGATTCTTGGGAAGCTGCGGCGCGCCAAGCAGGTTACCGAAAGGATCGTAGTCGTAGCGGTCTAAACCGCCACCTTTCGGATCGGTTACCACCGTGACGTTTCCATTGGCGTCGTAGTGGTAGATCCAGGCATCACTCTGGTGATCCCGCATGTTGGCGAACAAAAGTCCGCCTACGCCGCCAGCACCGTGCAGGCTCCCACTGAGGTCCTTGCCCCAGGTGAAGGTCTCCGTCGGCTCAGACTCGTCGGGCCGATAGACCGCGATCAGATTCCACCCCTGGTAGAGGTAACGCTCATCTACTCCGTCACGGGTCTTGCGGGCGATACGACGCGACTGATGGTCGTAGGTGTATTCGGCAACCAAGGTGCCGCGTTCGCGTATGGCGACCAAGCGATTCTCGCCGTCCCAGACGTAGGTGCGATCTCCCTTGGCGATGAGGTTGCCATCGGCATCGTGACGCGGATGCTCGTCTCCTGTTACGGTATACTGGTTAAGCGCGTTGGCCTCGTAGCGGGTCTCCATTCCATTCTCAGTGGCGCTCAGTCGATTCCCGATCTTGTCGTAGGCATAGGCGTAACTAGCCCCGCCGTTATCCCGTTCGGAAGCAATGACGCCGCCAGTGTCCGGATCGTAGGTGAACCTATCCTCGAACTTGTTACCAGCATCACCATCACTGGTCGTGCGGGCGGTGCGCTGGGCCTCGGCGTTGTTGGTGTAATCGAAGCGCGCGATCTCCCGGTCCGGGTTGAAACCCACGCGATTGGTCACACGGACAATCGTATCGCGCCCGTGTTCATAAGTGAACTCGGTTTGCTTGACGAAGGGCGCGGTCACGGTTTTCACACGGTCGGTGGTGGAGTTAGGCTCGTAGGCGTAGTAGAACCAATAACCGTGAGCGTGGACACTTTCAAGTCGACTCGCATTGTCGAAACCTAACCCTAGGGCGTAGTCCTGATCCGGATCCTCTTCCGTTCCGATTTGGAAGCCGCCCGGGCGGCCGAAGCCGTCTTGGAGATACGTCAGGGTTTTGGCCTCGGCGTAAAGATTCTCGCCACTGGTCTCGGAGCGCAATTCGGTGGGTGCTTCTGGGCGATAGGAGTAGGTCGTGATACCTCCGGCGTCTTGAACCGACCATTTTTGGCCCAATCGATTGTAGGTGAAGTGGACGTCCGGTGTGCCGTCGCTGTAGTCGACCGCTCGTAGGTCGTGGCGATTGTCTTCATCGTAGTGATAGGTGGTCGTCACACCTCGTGCCCAGGTGCGGGTCTTCAACTTGCCAGCGGGGGTGTAGGTGTAGTGGGCGCGCTTGCCATGGGCGTCTTGTTTGAAGGCCAATTGGCCGCGTGGGTTGTAGGACCACCGGGTTTCTGCCGGCTGGTTGTCCGCTCCGTAGTAAGTGATCAGGTGTGTCCGCTGCCCGCGGCCGTTGTAGCGGTAGTTCACATCGGTCGTGTGATGGCCATGCGTGCCGTGCAGGGTCCCGTTGGCGTTGAAAACCTGGTGCACTTCCCCTCCACCAGGTTTGGTGGTGCGAGTGGCTCGCCCCAGAGCATCGTAGTGAATAATGGTGTCCAATGTGCCCTCGACACTCGATCCCGTGGCGGGATTCGGTGCGCTGATCTTCCATCGGCGGCCACGCTCGTCGTAGTGAAAGGTCGTCGTGCCCGTGCGGCCGTCCGTCATCCCGGAAACGCGGCCATACCCATCGTAAGTCTGCCCTTTCCACGAGATGAGAGCGCCATCGGAGCCGTGGCGTGCGTTGCGCGTGAGGCGACCGTTCTCGTACGTCTGGATGGTGTGGCTGCCGTCCGCTTGGGTGACCACCGTGGACCACCGGCCGGGACCATCACCTTCCACGCGTTGGCGGGTAGCACGGCGGCCGTTCTCGATGGTGGCGCTCGAACGGCCATCCAATGCTTGTTCCTGCACGGAAACGATTACGGGCCCGCTTTCGGTGAAGCGCTCAGTGGTGGTTCGGCGAATGGGCTGTCCTCCGGCATCGGTGGCCAGCTCGGTGGAGGTGCGCGTGATGCGATCGACGTCGTAGTCGATGTGGCCGGCGGGCTCGTTGGGCTCGACCTTCATGTCGATCGCCGTGACGTAACGCCGGCCCTTTTCGTTGTAACCATAGCGCGTGGTGACGCCGTCGGGATCGACCGTTCGGATCAACTGGCCGTCTTGGCTGTATTCGAAGTGTTCGCTCGCCGCCAGGCTCGTGCCATAGGCGTGGACGATCTCGCGGGTCTGTCCCCGCTCGTTGAGATAGGTGCGGGTCACGCGACGATCGAACAGATTGGCGATATCGATGACCTCGCTGTAGCGGCCTTTGGCATCAATGCCCTCCTGATGCACGCGATGGCTGACCGTGGTGCGGGGATCCGGTTCCAGGCCAAAGGGCTCACTGGAAGCATAGGTCCGCTCGCAATATAAACGGCCGTCGGCACGGAACTGGCGCGCCGTGATGCGATGGCGGTTGTCGTGACCGCTCCGGGGTAGACTGGTGAGTTCCACGCGCCCTCCCTCGGGAAGCATGACGGTCTTGGAGCGTGTGGCCACACCGGAAGTAGAGACGGATTCCACGACTCGCCCGGCAAGGTCGTAGCGCTCGGTAGCGGGCGCCAGCGGCGGGGCATCCCCGGGGTCGAGGGTGTTCTCGGTGAGCAAGGCCCGGTCGAGACCATCGAGATGATAGCGCTCGGCAGACAGCACCGCGGTCAGCTGATTGCCGGGCTCCAAGGGCGACTTGTAGCCGCTTTGCACGGCAACGACACGGCCAAGGACGTCGTATTCGTTTTTCGTCGTCGATCCGTCTCCCTGGGTGACCCATTCGAGACCGCAACAGTTGTACGAGCGGCGGGTGATCTGGTTCGAAACATGGTCCACGGTGGTCACGGCGCGGAAGCGGGTATCGAGCCCCTCCATTCCCACGACTTCATGCGCGGTGACGATGTCGGTGGCGCCATCGACTCGCTTTCGCTCCAAGAGGGCACCGGAAGGATGACGCAAGGTGGTCTCGATACTATCGACCACGCCACGTCGATCACGCCGCTCAACAGTGCTGCGTTCATCAGCTCCCATCAGTTCATAGCGATAGTCGACCGTGCTGCCATCCGGATGGGAACGATGCACGGGACGGCGCGTCACGGCCTCTTCGCGACTGACGGTGACGTGGTTCGCCGGATCGTCCGGTCCTGAAGTGACCGTGGCGGCTTCGATCTCCACCAATTGGCGGTCCTGTTGCATGTCGTTCTTGTCCCACCGCTGATAGGTGACCTTCACCGGGTGGCCATCCAGGTAACGCGTCCGTTTCAACTGATAGCCTGGCCCGTCATAGTCGATGACGGCCGATTCGTAGCCCACGCCTCCCTCGGGTTTTCCTTGAGGAAGCGGGGTGTTGCCCGCCGGCCGATAGATTTCCGTTTCGCGCCCCTGCTCGTCGTAGACGTAGTATTCCCAATCGCCATCGGCCCACTGAATGGTCTTGACGCGGCCAGTGACCGGAAACTCGCTTTCCTCGGCATCGTAGTATTGCAGTGAAACCGTGAGGGCCTCGCCATCGGGATCGGCCACCCGGCTGATCTTGCGCGCGCCATACGGGAAACGCCGAAAGGTCTCCCGCGTCTTGCTATCGAGGGCAAGCTCACCCAATTGCGCGTTCCAGTGATGCACCGTGCGCGTCTCGGTGTAATCGCCGCGATTTGCCGCATCGGGGTCTTCGATCACCAGGCGGCGCAGACGCAGCGGTTGGGTCACGTGCGTGCCGGGGGCGCCCTCAAACAGTTCCCAGGTTTCCCGGCCCGAGGCGGCATCCACCGAATAACGGTATTCGTGCACCGAGGTCCGGCCGGCCTCCGCTTTCTCCATGATCAAACGCCGGTGGTCGGCGTGCAGAAGCGGATAATCAGGGTTATAGACCCGCATGGCGACATAGGGATCGCCCGTGGGTTCGTTGTCTGCGCTGACCTGATCCAGGGCATACTTGCGAATCTCATAGCCTCCAACAATGTCGTTGAGTTTGACAAAACGGGTGTCCGTCCTGACCCAGTCGAGCAGGGGCTCCGTTTTTTTGGAAATCGGGACAAATCCGCGATCGGATTTCGGGCGGGGAATGCTTCGCCCGACGTCGAGATCCTCTGGATTGGTTAGGTGGATGGATTCCCGCGAGAAGGAGCGCTCTGTGATCCCTTGCTCGTGGACCACGAGGGCATGCGAACGGCGCCCGAACTGCGTCTTCCCTACACCCACGCTGAACTTGATGCTGCCGACATTGATCTGATCGCAATCGCTATCACTCATATAGTCGGCGCAAAAGTCACAGTAATCGTCCAGGGCTTCTTCGGCAGCTTCCTCGGAACCCAGGTTTCCTCCGCCCAGACTGCTTCCCGAGCTAAGAACCGAACCGCCACTTCCGGAGTTCACTTTAAAAAGGACCGAGTTCTCTGTGCCGCCGCTCATGTGGTTCTTGGCCCAGAGATAAATGAAGGCAACGTTTCCCGTAGCGGAAATGACATAGTCCGTGCCGCCAGTCCAATTGGAGCTCCCCTGCCCGATGGACTCCCCGGTCATGTATCGGTACACGTAAGGATAATCCCAGCTGTTGTAGACCCAGATCTTCCATTCCGTGTAGCTACTCCAGGAAACGGTGAGCATGTGATAGCCGCTCCCATAGGGTGAGACATTGAGCGAGAGCCCGCCCGCTCCGGGCCAGGACAGCGCCGCCTCCTCGGGCGCATCCACACCCACCCTGGGATCGGTGCCCGAGGCGTACTCATCGCCGTCGTTGGAACCGTCGCCATCGGTATCGGCCTCGTGGGCTTTGGTCTGAAGAACGAGTTCCTCGATATTGGTCAGACCGTCCCCGTCCTTGTCGCCATCGCGGCCATCTTCCTCAGTCAAACCCTGCTCGACCTCCCAGAAATCCGGCATGCCGTCGCGGTCGGCGTCGGCGAATGCTGTGGCCTCGCGGCTGACGCGCACGTTGTCCACGTAGAGCGGTTGACGGCTCTGGCCGATGAACTCGATCTTTTCCAGGGTCTGGGCCTGCTCGGCCATGGCCAGATTGGCACGGAAGATCTCGCCGTTGATGGCAACATCCCAGAGTCCACGCTCGAAGTCCTGGCGAAAGGAAAGCCGGATCCAGTTGACGGCCTGCCCGGCCTCGTCGAGCTCGAAACGGACGCCGGACGGCAGCCATTGTCCCGCGGCATCAGCGTCACCGCCGTCGTAGATGTGGAGTTCGCCCAGGTCGTCAATCTTGAAGAAGCCGGTGAGGCTGCCCTCGACATCGGCGAACTGATCGCCCTCGGCGGCCTCCACGGCGCCGGGACGGACCATGAAATCGGTGTGCACCACCCTATCCGGGCTGCCGGCGTCATCCAAGCCGGCATCAATGCTCAACTGGACGATGCCAAAGGGGCGCGAGGGCAGCAGCTTGAGACTGTCAGAGCCCTCAACGCCTTCGTCAGGAACGACTTGGGCTTGGCCGCGGACGACGGAGAAACCGCGTTGGCCATCGACATCGCCCATCCGGAAACCATCATCGATCTCAAAAGCGGCCTCATAAGGCAGAGGCTCCTGGGCTTGAGTTTGCATTAGGGACGCCAGGGCCCCGAAAACGAGGGAGACAACGGTCAGGCGGGCAAGGAATCGCTTCATTTCTCATTCACGCATTTTCGCGTGCTTGCCAGGATGAAAGGGCACCTCAACAATTGCAAATTTGGCAACTAACCATTCTCTATCATGCTCAGATACTAAAACTGTCTAGTGCCCTAATTCGTTTAAGAAATGACATCGTCGATCTTTTTTGAAGATGATTTCGGGAGTAGCCGTCCAAACGAAGGGCTTTGGACACTAGGTTACTGCCATCATGTGGCCCTACGGCAGTTGCTGCGCAAAATTGGCCAAGGGCTGACGCCTCGGGCAGTCTTAGAAAAATTCGCCACGATCAGT
>JANQJH010000280.1 GCA_028281705.1 Verrucomicrobiales bacterium | reverse complement strand
ACTCACCCGAGCACTGGATCTACCCTCTCCAATGCCTCGTCTGCGGCACCCTCCTCCTCTTCTGGCGCCGCCACTACGAGTTTCGCCCCTTTCGCGGTTTCGGTGTCGCCACCGCCGCGGCCCTCGTGGGTATCCTCGCCTGGATTCTCCCCACCTACCTCTTCGATCTCTGGCAATGGGACGAAGAGACCACGCCGCAGTGGCTCCAGTGGTTAGGCTTTCAAGAACGCGAGGACGGCGGATTCGATCCTTCGTTCATTGAGGACCCACTGTGGTTCGGTGCAACCGTGGGGGCACGGTTCTTTCGCATGGTCGTCATCGTCGCCCTCGTGGAGGAGATCTTTTGGCGCGGATTTCTCATGCGCTATCTCGTCGATCTCGACGGAGATTTCTGGAAGGTCGAATTCGGCACCTTCACCTGGCGCTCCTTCGGCATCACCGTGATCCTCTTCATGCTGATCCATTCGCCCGCTGACTGGATGGTCGCCCTCATCTACGGAACGCTCGCCTGCTGGGTCGCCATCCACACCAAGAGCCTCGCCGCCTGCATCTGGATGCACGCCCTGGCCAACCTCACACTCGGAATTTACATCCTCCAGTCGAAAAACTGGGGGTTATGGTAGTGGTAAGGGCTAGGCCAAACCCTTTGGGCACCTGCCTTCAGCCACCGATGCGGCGGCGACGCTCCGCCATCACCGCCGCCTCCGCCTTCTTCAGGGCTCGTTCCGCGTTGGCAATGAGTTGCTTCTGTTTCTGAACGACGGCATGACCGTCACTCATCCCCGCATCTTGCATTTTGGTTAGCTTGTGCACTTCGGCGTTCAACCGATTGGCCAGGCGGCGCCGCTGTGCCATCAAGGTACTACTACGCTCTCCAGTCAATCCCATCGCTTCTCTGTCATCGTGCTTACCAGGCTGTTTAGGAAATGCTGCGCTACTAGACCTCTTCTGCGCTGAGTTGCGCCGCTCTCGCGACAGGCGTTCGCGAATGGCATTCATTTGCGCACTCGTAATCTTGGGAAGAGGATTTTTTGCCTCGTCCGCATCGAAGAGAAATTTGGCCTGCAGCGTATTGGGAAGCTCTTCGTAACCGATTTCGACCTTGCCTCCCTCATGAAAGAGGCTGAGCCCCGTGGCATAGGCGTCTCTCACCACCACGTCCTTATACATGGTCCCGCTCCGAGTCCAGAGTACATCCCATTTAGTCCCGATCGCCCCCAGTCGGGCGACCATCTTTCGTTCGATCTCTTCCCATTCGATCGGCGACACCTCCTCTTCCCGGCCGGCGGCCTTCTCCGCTTCCCTCTGAGCCTTCCGTACCTTTTGCTTCTCCAAATCTTGCAGACGCAACTCTTCCATGATCCGCTGCCGGTTCTGCTCCCGCTCACGCAACCTGGCCTCCTTCGCCAGTCGTCGATCCTCCGCCACCATGGCGGCAATCTCTTCCTCCGTCGGACCTTGTTCACGGGGTCGACACCCAAACAAAACCACCAAGACAGGAAATAATACTAACAAGAATAATCCAGTGCTTTTCATATCGAAATGAGATATGCATGGCGTTCCCGCCCCTGCAAGGCCAGGCAACAAATCAATCACATTTCTATCATATCCACAAATCTGAATGTGTTCCTACCTAGATTCCATTAGGTATTCATACTGATGGAACACCGTATTCCTACCTACCTAGACGCATTCTACTTACAGAATTCAGCGCTCCAAACTATCACAAACATCAAAAAGAGAAACCGAAGCCCATCCCTTCGCACGGAGCTTTCAGTTCAGATCCAGACAGACTGCCATCATCGATCTGTCAATGAGCGAACTGACGCACGTTCACCACGCGATAGCGATAGAACTGCTCCAGACTCTCCGCCGTGTTCTCGATCTTCTCATTCTTGTAGTCGGGAATGTCGCGGTCGGTCGGGTCGAGGAAACGCTCGATCACGGCGGAACCCCGGTACTCACCGCTCACCTTGTCCTGACCGACGACAAACTCATTCACCGGCGTGCCCCGAACCTTTTGCAGCGTCTGCACGGTCATGTAAACCTTGAACGTATTCGACTTGGTCGTGACCCGCGGATAGATGTTCGCGTAGGGTTGCTCGATGGTATTATCACCGCTGAGGCGGTGCTTGTCCCACCAGCGGCGGATTCCCTTGCTGTCCTCATCCCAGGAGACATCTTCGTCCTTTGGATAGAGAAACATCTCACAAACCTCGGTCGCCGTGCGGAAAACCTTGCCCTGTCCGAACTTGTGCTCCCACTGAGCCAAAGTGCCCTTCTTGAAGTCCATGTCTACTGGGTGGTGCCAACCTTCATGACCGTTCCTCGTGTCATCCTTGTAGCGGCGACCTGCAGAGTTGGGAATCCCGAGCACGCGCTCCGACTTGAAGACCGCCGCAAGACCCGTAGCACGCTTGATGTAACTGAAAGGGAGCATCTGATAGTTCAGATTGATCTTCCCGCTCGTAGCAAAGGGCTCACTGATCGGATAGGGCTCCACGATCGGCATCCAGAAGAAATCCAGCCAGATGTGGTCCGGCGGCAATTTCTCATCACCATACACCGAGCGCATCCGAGGCGTCTTAAACCCATCGATGGTGAAGAAGTCACCGTTGTAGTTCATACCGTTTCCGGCCTCTCCCAGGTGAGCGTTACGCTTCGAGTGACCATTGCGCGCCACGTTGGGCCGAAAGAGCAGGGTCGTCCACGGCGCCCCCGCTTGGGAAGCACTCGGAAGGGAACCAAACATCACACCTGACGGCACCATGCGGTTGGGGTTGAAGTTCTCCAGATTCCGGTCCTCGTAGCTCTGTCCCGGCTCCCACTCCCCCGCTTCAAAGTAGGGGTACTTCTGGTTGAAGACACTCGAACCAGGCACGTCATCAGCCCCATCATCCGGCTTGTTGATATAGGCCCCATCCGTGCAGCCGCCGATCCCGTTGTCGAAGTCACGGGTGATCGAAGGATCGATGGGGAAATCGTAGCCAGGCGCCAAGAGGGGCGCATAGTCGTTCCGATTCCGCTTCACCGTGGGATCCCAACAGAAATCCGGCTCCATTTCGGGGTCGTACTTGACATCGGCCAAGCTACGCCTGTGCAGCTCCATGGCAAAAGTGCCATGCCGGCCGAGTGTCGTTGACCCGGGATAGATGGCCCAGCTCAAGGAGTGGGCAGAGCGCGCGCGCCCCGCCCGTGGATGAAGACGGAAGAGTTCACTGGGCACGTTGCGCTTGGTCGCCACATGGCGGACATCGCCGTGGGCTACCACCAAGGACGTGACATTCTCCCGATCCTTACTCGGCTCGAGAACAAACACCGGCTTTCTCCGGGCATTGTCATCGGCAGCGCGATTGAATCGGCGGGTCCACCCCGCATAGCCGGGCGAGTTTGGCAAGGGACGTGGTAGCCTCAAGGTCTGGCCTGGCTTCGCCCAGCGCAGGTTGAAAACCTGTACCAGATTGTTGACGTTGGCACCCTGCGCCCCTTGATCATACAGGACCAACTGAACAGGATTGTCCTGCTGAACACGGAGATCTTCTTTGTTGGACACGATCACCGGCGTCTGACAATAGAAATGCGCTAGAGGGCCGCCTCCGTTCGCGAGAAAGTCGTCTCCGTAATACCCGGGGTCGTTATCGTCAAACTCAAACTTGCCGAATCGGAAGAGGCGATAGCCACCGGTCCCTCCCCAGCCAAACCAACCAGCCGGAAGATCCTGCCGGGCGTCACGCTCGCCTGGGTTCACGGTGTAAATTGCAGGCCCCTTCTGATCACGAGACTCCACACTATTCCCCCAAAGCTGAAGAGGAATCCCATTGATCCGCAAACCCACACCGTCATCAAGGCCATTCTCGTACCCTTTCCCGCCCGTGAGCAATCGTATCGTCTGCTTGGGATGGATTTGGTGAAACCCTTGAGCCACCGAGAAGGCCTCGGGGATGATGCCTGTCTCCACGTAGTAAAAGGTCGTGCCCACGTCGGCCGCCGTGAATTTCTCTCCACGCCACTTCTCGTACTCGGGGTGCCTGTTGGCCACCACTCGCTGCACCACACGGACGTCGCTGCCAGGTCCTCCCGATGCCCTGAAGTATTCTCCCAGCCTGTGGTCGGGAACATCCGCAAAACTCCCATTCTGAGGCCATCTGTCCAACGTCGTGTAAGCCGTGACATAGGAGACCAACGCGACCTCTGAGATGGTGAACATCCGTCCAGCCCCACGAGGTTCGAGCGTCTTGTTGTCCCAATTGGCTCTCTGTGAGTTCGAACCGTTGTCCGACGTCAGATCGCGGCCAATCAGATTGATCCCCGAGATCTGACCAAAGCCATTATCAGCTCCCGGCTCGAAATCCGCATAGGGCTCGGCCAGGTTGCCGTCGTGGATGTTGACCTGGCGCATGTAGTCGAACATCTGTAGCGCGATGCAGAAGTGATCGAGCTTATACTCCGTGTCGTCCTTGTAATAGGAAGACTTGAACGGCGCCTTTTTCTTCGCTCCGTACTTCTGCGCCAGTGATTTCCCATAGCTCGGCACCTTCTTGTAGACCTGGGCCATGAGATACATGTAGAGGTCCACGTTGGAGCGGCCTGCTCGAAGATAAAACTCCTGGTGACGTGAGGTAGCACTCTCACGCTGAAAGAAAAACTTGTACTTACCCCTATTTCCCAAACTGGTACAAAACTCGATCGTATCATCCAGCGTCGTCCGGTTGCGCGGGCTGTCGTTGACATGGAAGGCCCAGAGACTGATTCGCGGACGGCCGTGGATGTTGAGTTCCGGCCCCTGACTCCGCACCGTCATGAATCCCTTGGCTCGCTCAAATCGCTCTAGGCCATCCGGCAAAAGGTCGATGAACCTGTTGTCCTCGCGCTTGATGTTGAACACGATGTCGTCCACCGAGGCATAGAGCCGGTCCTTGTCATACTCCAGACGCTTCACCCCCTTGGTCTTGCCGTCCTTCGTGCCACCCCACTCCACCTTGGGCGTGATCTCCAGAAGCGCTT
>JANQJH010000277.1 GCA_028281705.1 Verrucomicrobiales bacterium | reverse complement strand
ATCACCATGCGCCTCGACGGTGCCCACGCCTGGTCATCCAGCGGTGAGGTCATCGACATCGCCTCGCGCAAGATCGTCGCCACCCTAACGGATGAGAAGCGTCGCGAAGTGGGGAGCGAAAAAATGGTGGAGATCCATTGGAAAGACGGCCAACCCGTGAAATGCGGCGATCAGTTCGGCTACGGCCGCGAGTGAATGGCGAACATCCGCGAGTCCCCATGAACGCGAACGCGATCCTCTCACTTGTCCTTGTCGCCCTTTTTCTCGATAATCTGTAAGTCTCCAATCCCATGAACATCCATCAGGCAACTCGACTCGTATCGATTCTCTTTTTCACCGGCACACTCGGCCTCCTATCCGCGGAGGAGCCCGTCACCTGGAAACTCTGGCCCGGACCGGCGCCGAGTCGGGGCAAAGACTTTCCTCCGGAGATCGACACCACGACCGAGGAAAGCCAGCTCGTGGCGGGCAAGCGAGTCAGCCGCATCCAGCATGTTTCCGATCCTCAACTCACGATCTTCAAGCCCTCGCCGGCGAAGGACACCGGCACCGCCATCATCATTGCGCCCGGAGGCGGTCACTGGATCTTGGCCTACGATCTTGAAGGCACCGAGGTGGCAGCGTGGCTCAATGATATTGGCGTGACGGCCATCTTGCTCAAATACCGCGTGCCCGGCCAGGCCCACTACGAAGACAAGCGTTGGTTGGCCTCCGTCCAGGACGGCCAACGCGCCATGAGTCTGGTGCGCAGCCGCGCCAAGGAGATCGGCATCGCCTCAGACAAGATCGGGATCATGGGTTTCTCCGCCGGCGGTTCGCCCACCTACTACACCGCTCTGGGAGACAAACGCCTCTACGAAGCCGTGGACAAACACGACGAGGTGTCATTCCGTCCCAACTTTGCCGCTCCCATCTATACCGCCGGGTTCCCCGAGGGCATCAAGGACTTTCCCCAAGACAGCCCGCCCTTTTTCATGGTCATCACCCATGACGACAAGGACCGTTCCATCGCCATGGCGGAGACTTACATCGCCCTCAAGAAAGCAGACATTTCCGCCGAACTCCATATCTACGAAAGCGGCGGTCACGGCTACGGACTCCGCCGCACCGAACTCCCGGTAACCAGCTGGCCCGATCGCATGGAAGACTGGATGCGAAAGCTCAATTTGCTAACAAAAAGCCCCTAGCCCATCGCACGAGTCAAGTGGTGCGGACACTCCCACATTGCGAGAAAGTGGGAGGGACTTTAGTCCCTTGGTCATCTCCGGGATGAGACTCGAAGAGTTACTCAAAAAACGGGAAGAGCTTCTTCAGCTCAGACGCACTGGCGCGCCGGCCATACTCGCACAACTCAAAGGCTTCGGCGTGCCGGATTCGGTTGCCACGTTCCTCGCCATAAAGTTCAATCAGCTTGGCCCGATATTCATCAGCCACCAGCATGGATCTCGCTTGAAATCGCTGGCTGAACTCGCGCTTGCGAGCCTTGCGGGCCTCGCCTTCCTTGGGCACGGGCACGACGCCTTCAAAGTTCCTCGTGGCCCAAAAACTCTCGATCTGGGATTCCAAGGTCCATAGAGCCTCGATCTTCTGTTCGATCACGCCATCGATGCTCACCACCAGATTCGGCTCGAAGGGATTGGGTTTCTGAAATCCGTCCGAGAGATAGAGAAACACCGGGTTCTTGGTCAGATGGGGCGTGTCCGGGCAGTAATTGCTCACCGTCACCATGAATGCGGCATCCTGCATCAGCACACCCGTGTAACGGTGGTCAGGGTGATAGTCATTCGGCCGATGCGCCATGACAATGTCAGCCTTCCACTCACGAATCAAGCGCACGAAAGCCTTCCGGTTCTCCAACGTCGGCATGAGCTCACCATCGTGATTGTCCATCACATGGGTCTCGATCCCGAGCACCTTGGCCGCCGCTTGCACTTCACGCGTCCGCCGCTTGGCCAACTCGCCACCCGACATGATGGCGTGCCCGATATCACCGTTCGTCGCCGAGACAAATTTCACCGCGTGTCCCTGCTTGGCCCACATCGCCGCCACGCCACCGGCCTTCAATTCACAATCGTCAGGGTGCGCTCCAAAGACCATGATCCGAAGCTTCTCGTCCTGGGCGTGCCCAGAGTCCATGAGAAAGGTAGAGAGACCGGCAATGAGGATGAGGCAAATTTTCATAGGGTAATCGCGCGTGTAGTGGAATGATCAATGACGTGACGAAAGCTACCAGCTCCACTCGGGGAAGCCTAGAATGAAGTCAGTTCTCTCGACCGTCCCTTCCCGCCGCTGCGTTCACCGGATCCGCCACCCTTGGGTTGGCTCCTCCACCGAAGGACACCACCAGGCGATTGCCTCCACCCCGCGGACAGCCAAGGCGGGAGGCACGCGGGCGTTCCGGAAAATAATACGTCCTGTTGGCCGCACGACGCTGAAGAAACGCGATACCCGCTCCAATCAGGACCACCATGCTCGCCGCCAGGAGCACGGTGAACCAAAAGCTCCCCTGCTCCACCTCCGGCGGTTTCGACGGCGCCAGCAGGGCTTCACGAAATCTCTCTTGTATCGGGCGCGAGACCACGCCGGGTCTGGCTCCATGGAAATCATCCTCGATCCAATAGAGGCTTCTCGAGAGATCCGTGAGGAATCTCTCTAACTGATCCTCCGCATTGCCCACCACAATCGCTTGATTGATGGCTTCCACACAGGCCTCGATCCGCCGCGCTTCAGACACCCGTTTCTTGGCCTCAGCTCCAAAAATGAGCCGGCTCATCTCCGGATTCCCAAAGTTGTAAATCACAAGGACGGCAAGTTCCTCCTCGGCGAACCACCTCCGATGAAACTGCTGCAGATCGATCTCGCTGGGCAATCGCTGCAGCGGCTTCAGCACCATGATATGGATGGCTGACCGCGCTTCACTAAAGTGATAGTCCAAGAAATGGTGAATCTCATCCAGCCGTGATTGCGTGAGAAGGGATTGCGGATCGAGAAGGCGTTGTTCCAGTCGTTCCGGGAAATAGTCTGGCACAAGTTTAGCGGGCAAATCCTCGACGACTCCGAGACTGACGATTTCGGTCGTGCGGGGCACCTCCTCGGGAACCTCCAATTCCGGGACCTCCAAGGGTTCCGGCAGGACTTCCTCGGAAGCGGGATCAGAGCCCGGGAAGAGAGTTCCCCCCAACAGAGGCGACTCCGTTTCCCACAGCTCCCACTCTTCCTCACTCCACTGAGGAAGAGTTAGTTGACCCCATGCGACTCCCCAGACCGCCATCATGGCCAACGCCATGAGGCCCAATCGGCCCCCGTGCAGCCTTCGGCGAGGAGTGTTCTTCATCAGTCCATGGAGTCCGTCTTCGATTGGGTCTCTAACGCTTCGGCTTGTAGGGCGGGTGCGGGAGTGATCGCGGTGTGATCTCGACATTAGTCGTCAATTTGAGCGGAACGCCCATCGGCGTCTCGTAAGTCAGCTCAACCAAAAAGGCCGTCCATCCGTTGGCCGGCTTGTCCACTTCGACCACATAGGCGCCGCTTCCACTCGGCTGCAAAACCGTACTCGTCCAGACTTTCCCAATGGTATCGACGCGAAAATCTCGAGTCTTCGGATTGGTCGCCTGCCAAAGATGCACCTTCGCCGGCTCATCACCCACTTTCACCGAAAGCTTGCCCTCCCCTTCGGATTTCCAGGAAAACTTGGGACGCGGTGCGTCCGCCAGGACGAGGGCGTAATAAGCGAGAAGGGTTTCATAGGCATCGCTCCCCTTCAAGCTGTGGTCGGCGTTAGGCACATAACGGAGAAACTTCTCGCCCGGGAGATCGTCAAAATAGAACTGGGAGGAATCCGGAAGAAAAAACTGATCCCCCGTCGCATTGATCAAGAGCTTGGGCATCGTGTAGCGCGAACGGTATTCATACGGTTCCACCACCTTGATCAGTTCTTCATATCTCGGCGTGTCCTGCCAATCCATGATCCCCGCCTCGACATAATCACCCACCGCGGGAGCAAAGAACCCGTACGCTTGATAGTGGTGCTTGAAGGACGGCCTGACATTGAGCATGTCGATGACGATGGGCACCATCGCCTTGACCCGTTTGTCCACCGCGCCCGTCGTCCAGGTGGTCCACCCGCGCTCCGAGCCCC
>JANQJH010000267.1 GCA_028281705.1 Verrucomicrobiales bacterium | reverse complement strand
CAGGAGAACTTTGATCTCCTTGTCCTCGCCCTTGGCCCGCTCCTGCGTCGTGGCGAGCAAGACACTGGGACGGATGGTGCCCAGCTTGTTGTCGCCCGTGTCCTCGGAGAGATCATCCATGTCGTCGCGAATCTGATAGGCGATCCCCAGGGCCTCACTGTATTCGTGCAGCACCTTGGCGACATCGTCGAGGTGACCCGCGTAACTGGCCCCCAATTGCAAGGCCACCTCAAAAGCGGGCGCGGTCTTTTGCCGAAAGATCTCCAACACCTGGGTCGTCTTGAGCACGTCGGGCGACTTCGACCACAGAAGCTCCGCCCCTTGACCGCGACAAAGCTCCCCTTGACCGCGCGAGGCCGCCAAGAGCATCTCTGTCTTCCTCGCATCGCTCGCCTGACATTCTCCAATGAGGCGATAGCCCTCACCGATGAGAAAGTCGCCCGCATTCAAGGCCACAGCCACGCCGTGCTCTTCGTGGAGCGTCTTCTCACCGTAACGATCGTGATCTTCGTCCTCGATATCATCGTGAATGAGTGAGGCCTTGTGGAAACACTCCACCGCGACCGCAATCTTCTGGATGTCATCCGGAATGGGCTCGCCGCGATCATCGCGCAAGGCCTGGTAGGCCGCCACGGTGAGAAAGGGACGCCAGCGCTTGCCGGCGCGGCCTAACCATTCACGGGCAATCGCCTCCGTGCGCCCGTTGCCCTCGCCCATGATGGTCTCGAGCGATTCCGCAGTGAACCACTGGCGGACATCGTCATGCAAGGCGTTGAGATTGAGCCTGCGCGTCTTGTCTTCGCTGCTCAAATGGATGTAGTCCCACACCCAATCGTTGTCCACGGTGGTATTGATGCAATCGTCCTGGAGCAACGGCACGGCCACCGAGGGAATGGCCGCGGCCTCGACATAGGGAAAGGTCCGCTCGAGCACCGGCAGGCAACTGATGCCCACAATGGCCTCGATCTTGCCCGTCTGAATGAGCGACATGACGATGGCCGATCCCTCCGCCACGAGCACGGCATATCCGAGACGTTCCGCCTCGTTCTGGAAATCTTGAATGGTGCAAAGACCGCATTGCTTGCACAGGAGTCCAAACTCATCGAAGGGAGCGGGGCACTTGTCCTCCACCCGCAGGCACTTGGGCATGAGAAGCAGCCGGCGCTCGTAGGGAATGGAGGCCAGAGTCTCACGCCACATCTCATTGTTGAGCAAGACCGCGACGTAGTGCAGGTAGCGCTCATCAATCCCTTCCGCGGCAATGATCTTCTGGCAATGGACATCGAGTTCATCCTGCGGCATCGGCGGCACGGGCTCGAACTCCTCCACATAGGCACGGACCGCGCGGAGGACGGCGTCGCGCTCCGGCTTGGTCTGGGGAATGTTCTTCTTCGGCGGCCGTACCCGTGTCGTCGTCATCGGCACGGACTGAGGCAGGGATACGGAATCGATCTTCTCTGACTGCATGTTCATGAGAAAAGAAGCGGGGCGGGGGTTGGGTTAGTGGGCTTGAGCATCGAGCGCCGCCTTGGCCTTGGCGGCGGCTTCATCAGCACGGCGTTGAATCTCCTCGGGCGAGGGTAGGTTTTCCAGGACTTCAGCGGGAATGAGCCCGTCGCCCTGGAGTTTGATGAGACATTTCTTGCGCTCTGTCAGCGCTTTGTCAGGACTGCGCTCCTTGGAAAAGCGGGATTTGGCCTCCTCACTGCGATTGCGCAGACTGGAATAAATGTCGCCGCCTAACAGTGAGGAAATATCGACCTTCATCTTCTCCCGCTCGAGGTCCTTGGGGTCGACCTTGTCCCCATTGATCGGCCCCCCGGAATACTTGGGAAACATGATCGCCACCTCGGGGCACACGCGAGAGCACGCCGGGCAGTTCGTCTTGCAGTTGTCGTTGTTCTGCACCTGGATCTTCTGCTCCGCATCCACGCCATAGACATCAAAGAGGCAGAAGCTGAGACATTGCATGCAGTTCGTACAACGATCGTAATCGATCACGGGAAACCACGGCTTCCAGGCTCCCGGCTGATTCATCGGACGCCCTTCGCGGCGGGCTTCGACTAACTCGAGGACTTCTTCACCACCGAGATCGGTGATCGTGAGGGTATCGATCTCCACCTCACCCGAACTGTCCTCGAGATCGGGGGCCCCGTCGGGAAAATCGCCCAGGACCAGGAGCCGCTCCGTTTCTCCCGCACGCGGCTCCACCGCTCCCTGGCCATTCCCCGCCGCCCGTGACACGGCATACCCACGATCTAGCAGACGCGTCAACACGTCGTAACGCGTGGAGGATGGGAGTACCGCCGCGCCTTCGCCCTCGTAGACCACCACCTGCATCGGCGTCTCTTCTTCGTTCGTCATCCGGTTAGGCCGATTCCAGGTTGAGTTGAGAGGCGATGTCTTCTGCTGAACGTTCACGCATGTTCAAGACCTCCACGCCCTCTTCCGGCAAGGGCGACTCCGCGGCATGAAAGAGCCATTGCACCGCACGCGGGTAGCAGGCGACGATATTGACCTGGCCGCCGCAACCCGCGATCTCCTTGAGACGGGGATCGCGCCGGGCCGACATCTCACACAAATCCGAGACGGCCTCGAAGTTCCGGCCGGAATCGCTCAGGCGCCGGAGGACGTCGTCTTTCACGCCCTGCGGCACCGTCTGCGCATAGGCACAGCGGCAGTAAAGGGTTCGAGGATGGTTGTCGCTTGGTTCGTTCGGCATCATCAAAAAGTGAATTTCAGGACGCTAGAGGTGCCTCCTCCTTCTCGGCCACCGGGGTCGGCGGCTTGTCGTCACCCTTGCCACCCCCATTTGTCTCGGCCTCCAAATCGGCATAGGCGCCGAAGTCGTTGAAGAAATATTTCTTTGCCAGGCGATACATCCAGTGTTTCTCAGGGATCTCTTCCCCGGGGAGAAACTGGCTTCCGCGAGGGACCATGGACTCCAGTTCAGCCATCGCCGTCTTCCGGATGGTGGTGTCGTCCGCCCCATGCCGTTCCGCGAGTTCCTTCACCAGGTCCGGCCGCTCCAGGACAATACAGCCGCGCGTGTGTTTCGCCGCCGTCTGGCGAAAGTCCTGTAAAAAGGCGGACTTGGTCAGGGTCTCAAAGATACCGCGCTCGTCCGTGATTTTGTCAGTGGCGAACTGGATAATCGGGCAGGGCTCGACATGCCCGCCCGGAGAAATGTGATGACTGATACCCGTCGCCATGGGACAGAGGGCTTCGCCGCGATGATCGTAGTAGGCATCGATCAGGGCAATGGGCAGCTTAGCCCGCATCTCGACAACAAATTGCCGGACCCGGCGCGCCTGGTCCGGTCGCAGAGCGAGTTCCGGATGAATCTTGGGACCCACCGGGCGGTAGGTGTGGTACCAGGCGTAGTGCACGCCTCGATCAATGAGAGTGCGCAGCCATTTCTCGGTCAGGAGTTCGTCGATGTTGGTCTGGCACAGACTGGTGGCGACGCCGGTGAGCAATTTTTCATTCAAGCAGTTGTCCAACCCCCGCAAGGTCCGGGATAAAACGTTGGGCTTGCCCCGGCGTTCGTCACTCACCACTTCAGTACCCTCGATGCTGATGAGAGGCGTCACGTTGCCCAACTGACGCAGTTGCTTCGCCACCTTCTCCGTGATCAGCTGGCCATTGGTGAAGACCTGAAAAAAGCAATCGGGGTGCTCCGCGAGAAAATCGATCAGCTCCGGGTGCATGAAGGGCTCACCTCCGAGGATGCCGAAGAAGCTGTTGCCGTGGGCCTTGGCGTCGTTGACCAATCGATTGAGCTCATCAAGCTCGATCTTCACCTGAGGTTTGTCCACGTCGACCCAACACCCCTGGCAGCGGAGGTTGCAGCTATTGAGAATCGAGAGGTAGAGAAACGGTGGGAAATACTCTCCCCGCTTGAGCCGGCTCTTGAACTTCTGCACCGATCGCGCCCCTTTGTAGCCAAAGTTCCACGCCATCTTCATCAGAAGCCGCTTGTCCGTCGTCGTCAGGATACGGGATGCGAGAGAAAAGATCATGAGGGAATTATCAAAGTCGGGTCAAACGGTGCACCGGCACGGGTTTTCCCGGGCGGAAACATTCCATATGGACCGTCTGAAAAGCCAGCCCCGATTGCTCCCCGAAAGAATCACTCAGCGCCGCCCGTGTCGCAGCCTCCAACACCTCCGGAGAGGCTTCGGCGCGCATGTTGAGGCTCAAATCGCCCTCCTCCAGGGGCTCCGTCAGTCGGTGCGATTGGTGCGGCCGGTCATCCGAGCGCACCAGGTTGACCGCGGCGATCTCGTAGGGATCCGACTCCGGCGTGAGCGTCATTTTGAGATGGGCCACCTCGATGTCCTCGGCCGCCAGCAATTCCCGCAATCGGCTGGCCAGCATTCGAATCAGTTCATTGCCGTCAAACTCCTCATCGTCCGTGGAGGTGACCCGTAAACCGGCATTCAACCAGCCCAACAGGGCCTCACCCTCGCCATACTTGGCGTAGTCCACCTCCATAAGGCGTAGCGGATTGGACTCCGTCGCCAGGACCGTTTCAAACCACGTTTCCGTGTTTTCCTCATCCCGCGCCGACATTCCGATCACACTGGCGGAGGGGAATCGCTCCAACAACGCGCGGCGCAAGATCTCGAACCGGTCTTTTTCTAACAGGTCCACCTTGTTGATCACAATGATCTCCGCCTCCTCCAGCTGCTTTTCGTAAATGTAGCAGACGTTGGGCGAGAGCCGCTTGCCCTCTTCGAGCCCCAGGACGCGCAGGGCCCGGATGGGGTCGATCAAGACGCTGAGTGGCGACACGGCGAAGTCATCCCCGTAGATCTGTTGCAATGGCAGGTTCACCGTGGCCATCAGATCGGTGCAACTCCCCACCGGCTCGGCGAGGAAGACATCCGGGCGGGTCGATTCCGAGAGATTCGCCGCTGCATCCACCAGGGAATCGAAGCGGCAGCAGAAACAGCCGCCGGCGATCTCTTCCACGGGAAACCGGTTGGCCCGGCCCAGGGCGGTGTCCACCAGACCCATACCCTGATCGTTGGTGATCAGCCCCACTTTGAGCCCCTTTCCATCCAAGTAACGGGCAAAGGCCTGGATCGAGGTCGTCTTCCCCGCACCGAGGAAGCCTCCGATCATGATGTAGCGCGACTTGGAATCCGGGATCGTGCTCATGTCTGTTCCGCGTGTTCTTCTTCCTGCATACGATTGATCGTCTTCTCCAGATGATCGATGTAACCCTGCACATCGACACTTTCCTCTTCCGGCTCACCCTTCACCGCGTAAAGCCACCCATCGATGTAGGGATCCGAGCGCACGATACAGGCATCCTCGTCCAGGATCTGGTTGCCACCCTGAAAAGTACCCCTCATCACCGAGTAGACGTCGCTCGCCGCCTTGAATCCCTCCACGGTCCCGATCTCCTGCCCCGGCTCGACGGGAGTTCCCAGAGCCAGGGGGAACTCGGCCTCGACCAGCTCGCCCAGCATCCGGGTGGCGAATTTGGTGAACCCAACGCGCCACAGCCCCGGCTGGCCCTCAGCTTCAGCCATCCAGTAGTGGGATCGGGAGTAACGGTAGCTCGCGGGAAAGCGGGCACGGAAACGTGCGTGTTTGTAACGTAGGAATTCCAATGATTGCTGAGAGTCGTCATATACATCTCACTTCCGAGGAGACAACCTTTTCTCACCCCATCTGCGCTACTCCAGGGCCTTGGCAGCCTTGATCAGCTCCTCCGGTTCGTGGCGCTTCCGGTAGCCTTCGTGCCCCAATTTCGCCCGGATGATCCCCTTCTGATCGATGAGAATCGTCCCCGGATGCGGGACGCCCTCAATCCGCGAACCGGCCTCTTTGTTGCGGATCATGTAGGCATCGATCACCCGGCTCTCCTCGTCGGAGAGCAACGGGAAGGTGATCTCGCGTTTGCCGGCAAATGCCTTGAGAATCTCGGTGGAATCGTAGCTGATGGCGACCACCTGAATCCCGGCTTTCTCCAGGTCCCCAAGAGATTTTTGCAGCTCGACCAGCTGCTTCTGGCAAAATGGTCACCAATCGGCCGATCGATGGAAGACGAGCGCCACCGAGCCGTTCTTCCGCAGGTCCTCGAGGGAAACATCCTTGCCTTCGTGGGAGGGCAGTTTGAACTCGGGCGCCTTGTCCCCCACCTTGAGACCGTGCTCCGCCGAGATGGGCGCGTGCTGCGCCCCTGCCGAAGCGCTGAAGAGCAACACCAACATCACCGCGCTCGAGAAGAGATTGAGGAATTTCATCACACGATATATCCCAGAGATCGGGGCCGATTCTCACAATAAAAATCGCCCGAGCAGCGGATGCCGATTTTCGCTAATTTGAGACATTTGCGGGAAAAAACGGGGAAGCCAGCCAAGACCGTGCCGATCCAGTCGAATCAAGCCCTCCGCCTTGCCGTGGCGGCCGCCCTCGTCCCGTGCCTTCTCACCCTCCCCGCCCTGGCCCAGCAGTCGGAGTCCGAGGCGGAATCCGAGAATGCGGTTTCCTGGGTCAACCCCGAGCCAACGGAGGTTGGCACCGGCCTCACCCATTTCCGGTTCCAGAGCAAGGCGCTTGAGCGGGAGGTGGAAAAAAATGATCACCGGGGAGCAGATTCCCCGGATCGATGAGGCCTATCCCACAATCCGCGACCTCAAGGCGCGAGGCCTGGCCGGATTCCCGCACGAGGTCGTGATCCTGAAAGATACCGATCACAACCTCGGCCTCTACGATGAGCGTGCCGGTGAGTCCATGGCACGGTTTATCGGAAAGCAACTGCGCTCCACCCAATCCAACCGAGCATCGTCAGGTTCCGACGGGCTGCCATGAAGGCTCTCCAGACATCGGCATCTTTTCTCGTAGAGAAATGCGTGAGCATTCCTTTGCTATACTCAGCGCCATCATCAATTCTCCGTCGATCTCGAAGGATGTGAGGTTTACCTGTGATCGCACTAGAATGAGCGTGCTGTCCAGCTTCCAGTCCCGAAGGGACGAAAAATGTTAGCCGGTAGTGCAGCAACGCGGAACCACCGGATATCTGGTCGGACCCCATAGTACCCTGAAAGGGTGTAAGAGATTTACCATTCGAGGAGGGGTGATCACTGGATAGGCCATTCTTGTCGTGACGAATGGGCTGCGCGGTGTCGTGAAGCGACGCGTGTCCCTCAAGGCAGACATTTCTCCCGCCCCGCCAGGGCGGTATCATGCTAGTTATTTTATTCCGGCAGTTCCGCTTCGCTCCACTGCCGGCTACCATCTCTCATCCCTTCGGGACGACACGGAAAGCGATGCGGCAATGTCCGAGATAGAAAGAGTGATGACGCACAGAATAGCTGAACAAATCTATCTGCCAATGGAAACATCATCGATAAACCAGCCCTCTCCATTGGGACCGAGTTCGTCGCTGAGAAACTCGAACTCCACTAGGATCCTCCGATCGCGCGCTTCCACGGGGATTAGCCTATCAAAATCCTGCCATCCATCGGAGGTCCCCCAAAAGAAAAACTCCGACTCGACAAGAAGCGCTCCGCTTTCATCGAGAAAATTGATGCGGCCGCCCTCGACTTCCTCCGTACTGTCCACCGCGTAGTGAAAGCGCAATCGCGGGCGCTCGACGCCACCAGTGAGATCAATGACGGGGGTTCGAAGTGAAATCAGCGCGCCCGTGGCGTAAGCGCCGTCCAAGTCCGTGCCCCAACAGTGATCGCCGCTATGAGCACCCTCGATCAAACCGCTAGCAGTGGACGGTGTTCCGATCTCCCACAGAGTCGCCGTCGCGGCCGCTCCCTCGCGAAGCCCCGCGGTCCAGCCACCGGCGCCCGATTCCATGTCGTCGAAAAAGATAGGCGGCGGTGGAAGCAACACCACGCGGAAGAATCGGTTAGGCGCAGCATCGTTGGAAGCCACCAGCGCTCTGAGGAGACCGTCATCCAGTTTCTCCTGAGTGAGATCCGTCTCCACCACCCATGATCCTGCCAACATCGCACCACTCGACTGCACTTCGTGAAGGCCGTCCGGTTCGGGCGAGAGAAATTCGAGTTCCCACCGGTCATCCATGCGCGCGATCGACAGGATCTGCAGCGGATCAGTGAGCAATTCCGGCGGCACATAACTCTCAATCGCATTGGGATGCCCGCTATTGATGAGATGCCGCGCCCCATCCGGAGCGACCTCGAGCAGCTCAAAACTCCCGCCGCCCTCCGCATTGACATAGAGAATTCTCGCCGGGTAGAAGCCGGCCTCCTCAATGATGAAGTTGACGACCCAGGCAGCGTCCTCGCCCCCACAGTTGTTGCACTCGGGAAACGTGCGCGGCAGCCTCACCTCCTGTCCCGGCGGGCCTAGATCGATCTCGAACTCGGTGCCTACCGTGACATTGAGCGTGTAGAAGCCGGGGCGCAGGTACCACAAGGCCCGCGCCTCCAAGCCGAAGGCGACCCCCGGCGCCTCGCTGCTCTCGATGCCGGGAAAGCGTTGCTCACCCGTCTTGTTGCCTCGCGCTTCCCCATCCGTTTGATAGTTCAAAGGACCACTCTCAAGGAAGTAGCCCGCCGGATTGTAATCTTGCGTGTCAGCCACATTCTCGAAGTCCTCATCCCAAAGCGTCTCCACATCCTCGGCCGCGCCCACCGTGAGTTCGCTGCCAAACTCCGGCGCTCCGATGCGAACGGCGAATCCTCGCATCCGGTTGTTGCCCAGGTTCTCCAGAGGATACCGCAAGCCCGCGGGAATGACCGGGTAGAGTTCCGCATCCGTGTAGCTCGCAACCGTGAACGACCAGGCGTGCTCATAGTCGCCTGGCACTTCCGCCAAATCACTGAATCGCAGGATCGCCTCGTGCCGGCTACCGGAAGCAAACAATTCCTCCGCGGGAAAGGAGATTCGTGTCTCTTCTAGAGTCGCCGTGACGTTAGGCACGACGACCTCGCCGTCCACTTCCAGTAGGATCGATTCCGCATCGACGGTCGCCCGAGTGTGCTTGAGAATCGCCTGAACAGGCGTGTTGGGATGGGCCTGATCCTGCCCATTCGTCGGTGTGACCCGAAACACCTCGACCGCCGGCGTCGACGGTTGATTGGAGGAGGAACTCTGTTCCAGCAAGAGAAAGAGACCGGCCGCGTATCCCTTGTAAGCATGCGCGCCTGGCATGCCGCCGTTCTCCTCTCCGATCCCATGACTGGTGCGGATGGTGAACGTCCCCTTGGCGCTCGGCTGGATATCCGTCCACCTCGCCACATGACCGGCCACATTGTTTCCCGTGCTGAACTCCACAGAATCGTCCGCAATCTTGTGTGTCCCCTCCGAACTCGCAAAGACAAAAGACTCCGCATTGAGGATCTTCCAATTCGTCACCCGTTCTCCATAGGAATCGCCGCCATTGCGGTTCACCGTGCCCACATAGGTGTACCATTGGTTCGGATCCAGACCCGAAAACGTGGTATCGAGGTGCCAGCCGGGCGCGTCGTTGTAACTCAGGTTTCCCGAGGGATCGAGGACACCGTCAAAGAAGGCCGCCGCGTCCGTTCCCTCGACAAACGCCGCCGGATCCCCGGCCCAATTGATCGTGTTCCCCTCTGAAACCGTTTCAATCATCGTCACCGTGACGCCCAACTCTTCACCCGTATCGAAGTTCTTCAGCCGCCCCTCGCTCCCCAGCCCTGCATACCCGCGCCCGAGCCCGAAATCCGTCACCTCCTCGGCTCCCGCTTCCGCATCCAATCTCACCGTGTCGTTGTAGGCGATCCAATGGTAGGCCGCCTCAATCTCCTCCAGAGCCAGGGAGAAGACCCCACCAGCGTAGCCCTTGTACGCATGCGCGCCTGGCAAACCGCCATTTTCTTCTCCCACGCCATGCGTCGTCCGGATCACGATGCGGCCATCCGCACCCGGATTGATCCCCACCCAACGGGCCACGTTCCCCGCCGTGTTGTTCCCTGTGCTGAACTCCACCGTGCTCTCGTCAATCTTGTGCGCACCCGCCGAACTGGCCGCCTCATAGGCATCCGCCTCACGAATGCTCCAATTGGTCACCCGTTCGCCATAGGAATCCCCGCCGTTCCGGTTGGCCGTGGCGGCAAAGGCATAGGTTCGGTTAGGATCGAGTCCCGTGAGGACGACATCAAAATACCAACCGGGAGCGTCGTTGTAGCTCAGGTTCCCCGTGAGATTGAGGACATCCCCAAAGCTGTCTCCCGCGTCCGTACCCTCGACGAACTCTGCCCCATCCCCCGCCCAGTTGATCGTATTTCCCTGGGAAACCTCTTCAAAGAAAGCCACCCGAACCCCTGTCCCCACACCCGTATCAAAATCGAGCAATTCACCCTCCGTTCCGTCACCCGTGTATCCTCGGCCATGACCGAATGAGGTGATGTTCGCTGGCGAACTGTCAGGATCCGTATCCGCCAGATCATTGTAAGCCACCCAAGAGTCCGCCTGGAGTGGTAACATTCCCCCAAAGAAGACCAGAGCCGACGCGAAAAGAACTCGTTTCATCCTCCAGGGTTACCAACTCTGGCCTCGATACTCCATGCAATTCGATGCCAGCGGACGAATCGGTCCGGCCCACATCGATCCACCCCTTCGCAAGGTCGGATCGGGTTGGGACCACCCGTAGCACCTAATTCGGCCCGTGTTGTTGCAAGGCACGACCAATGGTGTCTTCTTTCGACCGTTCGACGGCACTCCCGGGCAGCCTTCGGCCGCACGTTGATGTTCCCCTCGAAATAATCTCACCCACCATGGAACCAACAGCTTTCATCATTTTGTTCATCATCCTCGCGATCGTGATTCGCCTCGCAGCCGGAGCCTTCGACGGTGATCGCGTGGAACAGTATGTTCGCGAGAAGGGCTGGGAATTGATCGACAAGAGCTGGGATCCCTTTGGACCCGGTTGGTTCGGAGAACAGGATTCCAGGATCTACGAGATCGTTTACAAGGATCGCGAAGGCAGCGTTCACCGAGCGCACGTCAAGACGTCCATGATGAGCGGCGTTTACCTCACCAATGATCGGATTGTCGAAGAAGCCCCCAAACCTTTGCTTGCAGAAGAAAAAGCCGCTCTTCAGAAGCGACTCGCGGAGCTCGAACGGAAGGAGGCTCAGGCGAGTAGGCGCACGGAGGGAAATGGCTGAGCCCGTGATTCGAGGAAGCAAGGGCGCCCAGCTAACCTTGCGAATTCAATTGCAATCCAGGGATTGCCGTCGCCCCTTCCGAGGTCTAGAATCTTCGAACGATGGACTCGGCAATCATCACCAAAGAAGCACTACGGCTTCCTGAAACGGAACGCGCCCTCTTGGCGGACACGCTTCTTTCCAGCCTTTCAGAGACCTCTGGCGAATTAAAGCAGTCTTGGATTGACGAGGCAGAGGATCGAATGGCTGCTTTTCGCGAAGGCAGAATCCAGGCAATCGACGGAGCGGCTGCCATCACGGATCTCAAGGCCCGATTTGCCAAATGACCTATCGGTTTCTCTCGCCTGCGCTGATTGAACTCACGAAGGCAGCCGAGTATTACGAAGAAAAAGTGCCTGGTCTCGGCGCCAACTTCGTGGACGAAGCGGAGGCCACCATCCAACGAATCTTGGAGTTTCCCGAGGCTTGGTCGCGGCTCTCTGAAGATTACCGGCACTGTAACTTCCGAAGGTTTCCCTACACCATTGTTTACACCATCCAAAACCGTCACGAGATACTGATCGTCTCCGTATTCCATCAGAAACGTGAGCCCCTTTCCTGGCGACACAATATTTGAGTTCCAGAGATTAGTTGATTGCCTATCGAGAGCTGCCAGCAACCGCTGACTCTGGCCCGCCAACACTGAATCCGCCAAGACTTCCGCGTCGACAAATGCTGCGCATCCCAGGGCAAACGATGAGCGGTATCCGTATGCGTCAAGCGGTACGGGAAGAACGCATGCCACCCATTCCCAAGACCTCACCGAACCTCGTGGACCACGGCTTCATGGACGCCCGCATCAAGCTGCTCGACGTCGCGGCTTTCCTCGATCGGATTCAGCGACATGAACAGGGTGACGACTTCCGCGTCCGAGCTCTGCGAACGGCCATTGCCGAGCTGTCCTCGGAGGCCGCTGGGCGAACAAGACGCATCCTGGAACTACTGAGCGATCCCACCGGGGATCCCGCGCAGGTGGCCGAAACTCAAGGTGCCTCCGGGGCCTATGACACCACCACCTCACCGAAAAGGAGCCCCCAATGAGATACATCGAGCCCCATGCGCACATGGTCAGCCGGACGACGGATGACTACATGGCCATGGCCACCGCCGGCTGCGTCGCGGTATGCGAACCGGCCTTTTGGGCAGGATTTGATCGCTCCTCGGCCCAAGGCTTCTACGACTATTTTCGCCAAATCACCGACTTTGAACCCAAGCGCGCGGCCAAGTTCTGTCTCCGGCACTACACCTGGCTCTGCATCAATCCCAAGGAAGCCGAAGACACCGGGCTGGCGGACACGGTTATCGATCTCATCCCCCAGTTCCTCGACTGCCCCACGGTCTTGGGCATCGGTGAGATCGGCCTCAACAAAAACACCAAAAACGAACTCCAAATTTTGGAGAAGCACATCGATCTCGCCGTCAAATACGATCAGTTGATTCTCATCCATACCCCGCATTTGGAGGACAAGCTCAAAGGGACCAAACTCATCATCGATGCCCTGAAGAATCAGTCTCACATTGACCCCGGACGCGTCATCATCGATCATGTGGAAGAACACACGGCGCCCCTGGTCCTGAATGCGGGTTTCTGGGCCGGGATGACACTTTACCCGGAATCCAAGGCGACACCGAACCGCGCCATTGATATGTTGGAAATCTACGGCGCCGAGCGCATGTGGATGAACAGCGCCTGCGACTGGGGCGTGAGCGATCCTCTCGCCGTGCCCAAGACCGCCCTGGAAATGAAGCGTCGCGGCATGGCCGATGATTTCATTGACCAAATCATCTACCGCAATCCCGCAGCCTTCCTCGAGCAGAGCGGGCGCTTCATCGCATCCACCTGAAAAACGGAGCCGTTTCTCAACTCAACTGAGAATCCCCTGCACGACCTTGGACGGTTTAGCCACACCGGGCAGCTTTTGCTCCAATCCCTGAATCGGGTAAGTGAAGCGGTTGTGATCGAATCCCAATAGATGGAGCAAGGTGGCCTGAAAATCCTGGGTACTCACCTTGTCGATGACCGCGTGATAGCCGAAGGGATCCGTTTCGCCAAAGGAAAAGCCAGGCTTCACCCCGCCGCCCGCCATCCACATGGTGAAAGCGCCGGGATTGTGATCGCGTCCGACGAATCGCATCTCCACACCGTTGCGATTCTCTCTCATCGGCGTCCGGCCAAACTCCCCACTCCACACGACCAAGGTATCTTCCAACAGGCCTCTCTGTTTCAAGTCCGTGAGCAAGGCAGCCATCGGCTGGTCCACTTCCCGGCAACGTTTGACAAAGCCGCCATTCAGAGCCTCCGCCTCACTGGCACCATGGGAATCCCAGCCCCAGTGAAACAGTTGAAGATACCGCACGCCTCGTTCGGCCAGACGCCGGGCCAGCAAACAGTTATTGGCAAAGGATTCCCTCCCCGGTTCCGTGCCGTAGAGGCGATGCATGCTGGCCGGTTCCTTGGAGAGATCGAAGGCTTCATTGGCATGGACCTGCATCCGGAAGGCCATTTCGTACTGGGCGATGCGGGTCAAGGTCTCGGGATCACCCAACTCGCTGTAGGTGTCCTCATTGATTTCCTTCAGCGTATCTAACATACGTCGACGCAGCGAAGTCGAGATCCCTTCGGGATTCGAAAGGTAGAGCACGGGATCGCCCTTGGACCGGCATTGCACGCCCTGGTAGACGCTAGGAAGAAACCCGGAGCCCCAGACCGATTTCCCCGCCGAGGGAACCTTCCCGCCACTGACAAGCACCAAAAATCCCGGTAGATTCTGATTCTCCGTTCCCAATCCATAAGTGGCCCACGAGCCAATCGCCGGGGAACCCAGATTGGCGTTTCCAGTGTGCAAGAGCAACTGTGCCGGCGCGTGATTGAACTGGTCGGTATGCATCGATTTGATGAAACAGACGTCGTCCGCCACCTTGGAGAAATGGGGAAGCCGGTCGGAGATCCACTGGCCGCTCTGCCCTGACTGACGGAAGGCATACTGCGGTCCTAACATCTTTGGAACGCCCTGAATAAAGGCAAACCGCTTGCCTTCGAGGAAGGACGCAGGGCAATCCTCGCCATCCAGCCGCTCGAGTTCGGGTTTGTGATCGAAGAGTTCGAGCTGGCTCGGGCCGCCCGCCATGTGCAGGTAAATGACCCGCTTCACCTTCCCCGCAGCGTGCGGATCGAGGGGGGCGAGCGCCTTCGCGGGATCGCGTGTGATACTCCCCAGGGCGCCGGTGGCGGAGGCAAACCAAAGAGCACCCAATCCCGTGGTGCAATCACGGAGAAAATGACGCCTCGTTTGACCCAATAACTCAGAATAGTGGGATGGCACGGTCGGTTTCATGAATCGATGAGTTACTTGGTCAGGGCAGCGTCAAGATTGAGGATGGTGTTGGCCGCCAAGGTGAGGGCCGCCTCGCGCGGAGTCCCCGCCATGGCCTTTGAACTCTCGGGATCGGCGCGATAGCTGCGCTCGGCGTCCTGCACGAGAGCCAGGAGACGATCAAGGATCTTCGCACCCGGTTCACGCTGCGTCACCAGCCGGTAGCCTAACTGCAGCTGCGAGCTGAGAGTCTCGCCGCCATGCTGCAACATCCGGCGGGCCAAGGACTGCGCCGCCTCGATGTATACGGGATCGTTCAGGGCCACCAAGGCCTGCAAGGGCGTGTTCGTCGCAATTCTGCGGGCGGTACAGACCTCGCGGCTGGGCGCGTCAAAGGAGAGAAAACTCGGGTAGGGGCTCGTTCTCCGCCAATAGGTATAGAGCCCCCTCCGATAACGATCCTCGCCCTCCGGCGTGACCCATTTCGAGTTGCTGTAGACCACGCTCCAAACGCCATCCGGTTGCGGCGGCATGACGGAGCGCCCGTACATCTTGGGCGAGAGCAAACCGGCCACGCCCAATGCCTGATCGCGAAACATCTCGGCTGTCAAGCGAGTGCGCGGCCCGCGGGAGAGCAGCCGGTTCTCCGGGTCCCGGGCCAATACCTCCGGGGCGATCGCATGGTCCTGGCGATAGGTTGCCGAGAGTGTGAGTTCTCTGAGGAAAGGTTTCAGATGCCAACCATGTTCATTTTGCAAGCGCAGGGCAAGCCAGTCTAACAAAGCAGGGTGTGAGGGTCTCGTCCCGGTCGACCCGAAATCTTCCAAGGTCTCCACCAGCCCCCGGCCAAAAAGCGACGCCCAGAGCCGATTGACCAGCACGCGAGCCGTTAGCGGATTGTCAGGGGCCACGATCCACCGCGCCATGCTCAGGCGATCGAGCGTGGTCTCATCGGACTGGTGCAGTGAAGCCGGAAATCCCCGCGCGACCACGCGATCCTTGTCCATGAAATTGCCGCGGCGAAAGATACGCGTCTCTCGCGTGGCCTCGGGCGAACGCTCGCGCATCACCGGGAGGCGACTGCTCTCGATCTCTTTGAGTTCCTTCCGCAAGCGCTCGAGAGGCTGGTCATCCCGTTCCGCGGAGAGCCTTGTCCATCGAGGATCATCGGTGGTCGCCAAACGGAAGCGACGGATGATACTGCCCTTGGTCGTGGAACTACGCACATCCTGATTGAGATGAAAATGCAGGCGGCCGCCCGATGGGTTCTCACGTTTGCCCGCCACCGCGACTAACCAAACCGGTTCCCAGATCTTGGGATGCGCCCCGCCACCCGCCGCACCCTTGCGCAGCGATTCCTGCGGATCGAAGGGCCCGGCCAGCCGTTCGCTATAAACCGTCTCCAATTCGATCTCCTCCCCCTCCGCTTCGACCCGGAAATGTGAGAGCACCTGACCATGCTCCGGCATTTGGCTGGGATCATCCGACTCCGGCAAGAGTTCGATCCGGATGGCGGTGAACGGTTTCGCCGTCGCCTCCACGACATAGGTGGCTCCCTGGGGCACCGTGCCGCCCACCAGCACCTCAGCGCCCTCGGCATCGACGTCAAAGACGGCTTCCGGCACTCCAGAGACTCCGTGAATCGACACCGGCTGCCACGCCACTTCCGCTTCCAAAAACTTTCCGGGCGCATTCAGACCAGAGCGAAGCGCTTCAATCTTCGATTGAAGGTCCCGAGCTCTGGCATGCTGCGAGCGCTCCTTGGGTACCTGCAACCTGGGAAAGTCGTTGTCCAAATCCGCATCTTCGGAGTTGTTGAAGAACGCCAAGAAACGATAAAACTCCTCCTGCTTGAAGGGCTCGTAGGGATGACTGTGGCACTGCACACAGCCAAAAGTGGTGGCCTGCCAAACAGTCCACGTGGTGTTCACCCGGTCGATCACTGCTGCCATGCGAAACTCTTCATCATCGGTGCCGCCCTCGGTGTTCGTTTGAGTATTGCGATGAAAGGCCGTGGCCACGAGGTCATCGAGACTTGCATTCGGCAAGAGGTCGCCCGCCAATTGCTTCACCGTGAACTCGTCGAAGGGCATGTCTTCGTTGAAGGCGCGAATGACCCAGTCGCGGTAGAGCCAGATGTCTCGATGGAGATCCTTTTCATAGCCCTGAGTATCCGCGTAGCGAGCCAGGTCTAACCAAAGGGCGGCCCAGCGTTCGCCATAGGCTTTAGACTCCAGGAGTCCATCGACCACACGTTCATAAGCCTCCTCACTGGGCTGGCTCAAAAATTCGTCTAACTGTTCCAGGGTCGGCGGAACGCCCGTCAAATCGAAGTGGACGCGTCGAAGCCACTGTTCGGGCGAGGCCTCGGGCCCCGGCGCCAGGCTCTCCGACTCCAGCCGCGCCTGAATGAATCGATCGACGCCAAACCGGGCCCACCCCGCGCGCGCCACCTCCGGCAATTCGGCGACACGAGGAGCTTCGTAGGCCCAATGATCTTCCCATACCGCTCCCTGCTCAACCCAGGCCGTCAATTTCGCGATCGCCTCTTCCGACAACCCCTCGGGATGATCATCCGGCGGCGGCATGCGCTCGTCGGGATCGCTCGAGGTGATCCGCTTGATCAATCCCGATGCTTCCGGCTGGCCAGGCACGACGACAAAGGCACCGCTCTTGCCCCGGCCCAGCACCGCCTCCCGATAGATGAAAGAGACGCCGCTGGCCTGCTTCACCCCACCATGACAGCCAGCACAGTTTTTGTTCAGAATCGGCCTGATATCTCGCCGGAAATCCACGGTGGTTTCGGCTGCCGAGGCAGCAGAGTAGGCAAATCCAATGAAGATCGGCGCCAGCCGAACAAGCGAAACCATTTTCATGCGGCAGTATCGAGTGATTCTATAAAACCCTCCACCCCAAAATGGTAGTGCCTCCCACGGTAGAAAAGGCCCGCTGGCGATGGCAGGCGCCTCGCGAATGGTGCATTTCTTGCGCTTCCCCTTTCCTTTCTTGCCCAGCCAGCGAAGTTAGGCCCGGGCCGGGAAGAAACCGGCGAATTCTAACATGATGCCTCGCCACCATGCTTGATCGAGATCGTGACAAATGGGACGCCATTCACCGTGAACGAGGCTACTCCGCCTCGTCGCTGTCGGATCGTGTGGTGGCCTGCGAAGCCCTCCTTCCCCGCCCCCAAGGATCCGCCCTCGACGTGGCCGGCGGGACCGGTCGCCACTCGCTGTGGTTGGCAAGATGTGGATTCGACGTGACCCTCACCGATATCTCCCAAGTTGCCCTGCAAATCGCCTCCGCGGAAGCGCGCGAGAGGAACGTCACCCTCACCACGATCCACACCGATCTGGAAGAGGACCCTTTCCCCACGGGTCCCTGGGACGTCATCGTCTGCACCAATTACCTCCACCGTCCACTGTTCGCCAGCTTCGCCGAGACCCTTTCACCAAGAGGGGTCCTCATCTTTGCGCAGCCCACCCGGCGCAACCTGGAACGGCATCCCCGCCCCAGCGCACGCTTTCTTCTCGAAGAAGGTGAGCTGTCCGAACTCGTCATTCAGAGCGGCTTGGACATTGTCCTCGCCGAAGAGAAGTGGTCACCCGATGGCCGGCACGAGGCTTTTGTCATCGCCAAACGCGGGGCAAGTCAGAACAGGGACTAAAGTCCCTGCCACTTTCCTAGAATGTGGGAGGGACTTCAGACCCTCGGCTATTTGGAAGGAGAGGACAGACCCTGAGACAACTTTCCAATCCGTGAGACCAGCCCGACATCGATTGGTGGCGCCTGGAACCAAGATCGGCTTGGGAGAGAACAGGATCTGCGCACCATTCATGCCGGCCCCTCCTACCGTCGACAAGGCCTCCACCCGATGAGAAACATCAAGCACCAGCTTCGATTGACCGCTCTCCTTTCCACGCTGGAGTTGCTCCTCGCGCTCCCCATCATTGCCGGCACCGGGTTGTTCTACGAGGAGGCGCCCATCCACTACTCCGACACCGAAGCCAGGGATCCCTTGGCCCTCCTGGTCGAGCAGATCGAGAAGGGTGACCTTGTCATGGATACCTCGAGCGATCGTGATTTCCTCCGGGATCTCCTAACGAAACTGGAGATCCCTATCGCCACTCAGATGCTCGTCTATTCCAAGACCAGCTTTCAAAATACCCGCATCCTTCCGGCTCGCCCTCGGGCGCTCTACTTCTCCGAGGAGTATTACATCGGCTGGGTGCGTGGAGGAGACATCGAGGTCATCTCCATGGATCCGAAGCTAGGCCCAGTGTTTTACGTCCTCTCCATCCCCCAGGCCCCAGAAGAAAAACCGCTACTGACTCGCGATCCCGAGTGCCTCAATTGCCACGGCGGCACGCGCACTGGGGGCGTTCCCGGCATGCTGGTGCGATCCGTGCGCCCGGATGTGGCCGGATTCCCCATCCTCAGCGCCGGCACCTCACAGACGGACCACGCGAGCCCCTTGGCCAAACGCTGGGGAGGCTGGTACGTCACGGGAGACCACGCCGGGGCACGCCACATGGGGAATCGCCTCTACCGCCAAGACGACCGTGCCACTGGCGCCCAAATCGTGACCGACCACGGCGTCCTCAAAACACTGGACGATGTCATTGATACCAGTGCCTATCTAACGAACAAGAGCGACATCGTGGCCCTCATGGTCATGGAACATCAGATCACGGTGCACAACGCCATCACCCAGGCCAACGTCAATACGCGACGCTGGATGCACTACGACAAGGCATTGTCCGCCGAACTCGATGAGCCCACGAGCGGCAACGCTGCGAGATTCATCGACCACCAGTCCGACAAATTGCTAGAAGCCATGCTTTTCAAGGATGAGTTCCCCCTTGAGGGCTGGGGCGTGGAAGGTGACGACGCCTTCCAGGAAGCCTTTCTCGCCGATGCACCGCGCTCGCAAGACGGTCGTTCTCTCAAAGACTTCGACCTCCTCTCCCGTCTCTTCCGCCATCGCTTGAGCTACATGATCTACTCCAAATCCTTTGACCAGCTCCCCTCGCCCTTCCTCGATCGCTTCTATGACAAGCTTCACGACACCCTCAAGGGCAGCGATGGCACGGAGACCTACCGTTACCTCAAAGAGAAGGAACGGAGCCGCATCCTAACGATCCTCATGGAAACCAAACCGGCATTCGCCGCCAGAGCGAACCACCGATAACTGTCACCATCTAGCGCTTTCCCGCGTCGTGCGGACAATCCTGTCTTGTCCGCCCAATTGCTTCCACCCATCCCATCACGGCGCCAAACGTTCAATCCCCCACTCGCCATCTTCCCTTCGTGTGTAGAGAAAACGATCGTGCAGACGGCCGCTGCCGCCCTGCCAGAACTCGATCGACCGGGGTTCCACGCGATAGCCACCCCAAAAGCTGGGCACCGGCACTTCCCCGCCCTGAAACTTTTTCTTCACCTCGGCGAACTTCATCTGCAGCGCCTTGCGCGATGAAATCACACTGCTCTGCGTCGAGGCCCAGGCCCCCAATTGACTCTCCAATGGACGGGTGACAAAATACTTCAAGGTCTCCGCCGTAGATATTTTGGCTGCCGTGCCGGAGATGATCACCTGCCGCTCCAGGGCAAGCCAGGGAAAGAGCAGAGAGACACTGGCATTATCCGCGATCTCCTTGGCCTTGCGACTCCCGAAGTTGGTGAAGAAGACAAAACCGCGCTCGTCGAATTTCTTCAAGAGCACCGTCCGCAACGAGGGACGCGCGTCGGCCCCAGCCGTCGCCAGGCTCATGGCGTTCGGTTCGAGCACGCCCGCCTCGCAGGCCTGCTCAAACCAATGCGTGAACTGGTCGAAGGGATTCGCCTTCAAATTCTCACGGTTCAGACCTTCCTTGAGATATTCGCGCCGATGATGACCGAGATCTTTCATTTGACCTATCGATGTTCGTTTGAGTTTCTCCGCAGTTCCACATCCTGCAAGAGTTGCGCAAATCCAGGGTTCTGCGGGTGCCGCCTCACGAGTTCACGCGCGTAGGCTTGAGCGAGACTCCAATGCTGGCGATCGCGGCAGATGGTCACGAGCCCTGAGAGGTACTCGGCGTTGTCCGGCTGCAACTCGTGGGCTCTCTGGAGTACGGGAATAGCTTGTTCGATATGCCCCAGGTCATTGAGAGCGACACCATAGAAAAACTGGATGTGGGCCTCGTTGGGCAGCAGCTGCGCGGCGCGCCCGATCGAGGCGAGGCCTCTCTGATAGTCTCTCACACGTATCCAGTGGCGCCCCAGGGCCTCGTGGTAAACGCCGTCGTTCGGCTGCAACGCGACCGCCTCCTGCAACAACTTCTGAGCTTCCCGTTGACGCCCTAACTGAAACAAGACTTCTGCCAGATTGACCCGGGATTGCGCGTGCACAGGATCCACCTTGATGGCATGACGATAGGCATCCTCAGCGCGTTCGAGATCTCCCAGATTGCTGTAGAGAATCCCCAGCCCCATGTGCGAGCCCGGGCGATCAGCCAGGGCGTGCTGGGCCTCTTCATACTCGAGGCGCGCCCGATCAAACGTCGCCCGCTCCTTCTGGGTGAACAGGCCCAACGGAACCGCGGGCGCCAAGACTCGGGCTGCCTCGATGCGCACCCCGCGAACGGGGTCCTTCAGCAAATGAGCCGCCACCTGCACCCGTTGCGGCACCGCAATCGATTCCAAGGTCGTGAGCGCGCTCTCCCGCACCGCCGCATCAGGATCTGACAGAGCATCAAGCGCCGCCTGAGCTCCCGCCTGCGAAGGGCGCGCGGCCAACTCCGCCAAGGCCGTGGCACGGTAGATCGCCGGCCTCTCCGGATCGGCCACGGCATCAATGAGGCGCCGTTCCGAACCAGCCTCGCCCGCCCGTGCCGCGACCACAATCTCGCCGAAGTGTTCCGGCAGAGCAGGTTTCTTGGATTCCTCGAGCCAGTTGCGCAAGGCCTCAGCGGCCCATTCGTTGGATTCATCCTGGTGGCACTGGGTGCAGGCGTTGGGCACGCCGAGCTTCACCGAAAGATCGGGGCGCGGGACACGCAAACTATGATCCCGCCGTGGATCCACCACCATGTAATGCTTCACCGGCATGTGACACTCGACACATTGTGCTCCCGTCGATCCCGATTGGTGATGATGGTGCTTGGGCGTGTCGTAGAGCCCGGCTTGATGACACTGGGCGCAAAGCAGATTGCCTTCATAACGAAGCTTGGTCGTGTGCGGGTCGTGACAGTCCGTACAACGCACGCCTTCATGGAACATCTTGCTCTGAACGAACGACCCGTAAACATAGACCTCCTCTTTGATCTGCCCATCCGCATGATAGAGGATCTCGTCGAGCACCGAGGCGTGATGCGTGTCAGCAAATCGTTGCCCATGGGTGAACTCCTTTTGCAGGATCCGCCGGTGAGAATGACAGCGGGCGCAGGCTTCAACCTGAGCCGTGGACTCCAGTGGATGACTGCGTTTCGGCTTGCCTGTCTGCGGATCCTGGACCCAAACGCCGAGCTGCTTTTCTTTCAAAACGACCGCAAGCCCGCGACCACCCGCATCCGACCTGCTCTCCTCAGGCTCCCGCGCCCAGGCCACATGATCCGATCCAGGCCCGTGACAGGCCTCGCAACTCACATTCATTTCCGACCAAGTCGTCCTGTAGGAGTCACTCGCGAGATCGTAGTTCTTCTTCAGATTGGTCGAATGACAATCGGCGCACATGTAGTTCCAGTTGAAATGCTGCCGCGTCCAATGGAGGACATCGTCCGAGGGAATCTTCTCTTCGGGATAAAGATGAAACCAGCGCTGACCACCTTCCTCCGCCGGACGGGAATCCCAACAGATACTCAAGGCCTGATACCGGCCGCCGGGAAACTCGATGAGGTACTGCTGTAAGGGGTAGTGGCCGAAGGTGTAGTCGATGGGGTATTCCGTGACCTTGCCCTCCGCATTGGGAGTCCTGACAAAGTAGCGATCGCCCTTCTTGAAGAAAGCCGTCTCGACGCCAAAATGGACGAAGCGCACATCGTTGAAATCCCCCAGCACGGTCTTGGCATCGGCCTTCTGCATCGCCAGGTGGTGGTCGCTGCCGTGCCATTTGTCGATCTCACTCTGATGACATTCCGCGCACTGCTGAGCGCCAACAAACGTGGCCGGCGGCGGCGAAGGGCTCGCCCCCAAATCAGCCGCCCCGTCTTCCCGCCGCTGACAACCGAGTAGGTTGAGCACGAAGAAACCGAGTAAGACTGACAGCCGAAAAGAAGCCATGGGGCAACCTCTACCATCCCGCGCCCCTTGGAACAGCAGAATCGACACCGAAGTGTACCCTAGGCCAAGATCTCCTTCACGGGCCGCGCCTCTTCCACGCCCGTGAGTCGGAGATCGAGTCCCTGAAACTTGATACTGAGCCTTTCGTGATCCAGCCCCAATTGATGAAGAATCGTGGCGTTGATGTCGCGAATATGCACCGGATCCTGCAGGATGTTGTAACAGAAATCATCCGTGATCCCGTGGGTCACGCCTCCTTTGACGCCGCCGCCGGCCATCCACATGGTGAAACATTTCGGATGATGATCCCGGCCATAGTTGGTACGCGTGAGCTTGCCCTGACAATAGATCGTCCTACCAAACTCGCCCCCCCATACCACCAGGGTATCGTCGAGAAGACCACGCTGCTTGAGATCGGTCAGCAGGGCGCGCGTCGGCTGGTCGATATCGCGGCATTGATTGGGCAAATCCTTGGGCAAGACGTTGTGCTGATCCCAGCCCCGATGAAAGATCTGGGTGAAGCGCACGCCGCGCTCCGCCATGCGCCGCGCCATCAGGCAATTGTAAGCAAAGGTGCCGGGCTTCCGGCTATCCGGCCCATACAAATCGTAGATATAGTCCGGCTCACCCGAAAGGTCCGTCAACTCCGGCACCGATGCCTGCATGCGAAAGGCCATCTCGTACTGCGTGATGCGGTTCTGGATCTCCGGATCCCCCACCCTGGCATACTGCCGTTCGTTGAAGGCGTTCACTCCGTCGATCATCTGCCGCCGCAAATCACGACTCACCCCATGGGGATTACTCAGATAGAGCACGGGATCACCCGCCGAACGCAACGCCACCCCGGCGTGCTTGGACGCCAGGGGCCCGCTTCCCCAGAGCCGGGCAAAGAGCGCCTGCGCCTCTTTGCGCCCCGTCCAGGTCGCGTTCAGAACGACAAAGGTCGGCAAGTTCTCATTGCTACTGCCCAACCCGTACGAGAGCCAGGCACCCAATGACGGCAGACCGGGAATCTGCCTCCCCGTCTGAATATAGGTGATCGCCGGGTCGTGATTGATCGCCTCGGTCCACACCGTGTTCATCACCGCGATGTCATCCACCACCTGGGCCGTGTGCGGCAAGAGCTCGCTCACCCAGGTGCCGTTCTTGCCGTGACGGGCAAACTGGTACATGGACGGTGCGATGGGAAATCGGCTCTGCCCCGAGGTCATGGTCGTCAGCCGCTGCCCCATGCGCACACTGTCCGGCAGATCCTTGTCGAACATCTCCGTCATGGCCGGCTTGTAGTCCCACATGTCCATCTGTGAGGGCGCGCCCGACATGAAGAGATAAATCGCCCGTTTCGCCTTGGCAAATGGCATGTCAGTCCCTGGCGATGGAGATCCCATGCCCGATCGCCCTAACAAGGACATGAGAGCCGCTCCGCCCAGCCCCTTACCGGACTTGCCAAAGAACTGTCTTCGAGTCTCCAGATTGATCGCGTCGTGTATCGGCTGCATGGCTCAGAATGGTAGAATGATGTCAGTTCAGTTCTTATTGATGGCCTCATCAAAATTGAGCACCTGGCTTGCCACCATGGTCCAGGCCGCGAGTTCCGACACCGGGATCGATCCATCGGGTTCGGATTCCCCCAGGGAAATCAGCTCTCCCGCCGCGGCGGGATCCGCCTCGTAGGCCTTCTCAAACTGCTCCAGCGACCGGCCGATGATGGCCTGCTCCTCCTCGTCGAATCTCCGGGCGAGAACGCGCAGGCCGATGTGATCCGCCCGCCCCGACCTGCTCTCCCCACAGGCGCGGATGGCACGGGCCGCCAGTTCCCGGGCAGCTTCGAGGTACTGCGGGTCGTTCATCAATGTCAGTGCCTGCAATGGCGTGTTCGTCCGCTCCCGCCGCACGCTGCAAAACTCCCGAGCCGGCGCGTTGAAGACCTCCATCGAGGGCGGCGCCGCCGTCCGCTTCCAAAACGTGTAGACACTCCGCCGATAAAGGTTCTCTCCGTGATCCTGAACATATCGCGCCGTGTTCGACCGCGTGTAGCCCACGGCAAACCAGACCCCGTCCGGCTGATAGGGCTTCACGCTGGGACCGCCTAACTGACGCACCAGCAATCCGCTCGCCGCCAGCGCCTGATCCCGAATCATCTCCGCGTCCATACGATAACGCGGACCGTGCGAGAGCAGGCGATTGCCCGGATCGACCTCCGTCTTGGCCGAGGTCGTATCCGAGCACTGGCGGTAAGCGGTCGACATGACCATGAGACGCAGCATGTGTTTCGTGTCCCACCCCGATTCACGAAACTCCACCGCGAGCCAGTCTAACAAGTCTGGATGACTCGGCGGCTGCCCCATGGTGCCGAAATCCTCGGAGGTCTCCACGATTCCGCTCCCAAACACCTCCTGCCAAAGCCGGTTCACCGTCACTCGAGCCGTCAGTGGATGACTGGGGTCCATGAGCCAACGGGCCAACCCCAGCCGATTCTTCGGTTCGCCCTTCGGCAGGGGCGGCATGGCCTCGGGCGTGTCGGGATAGACCTTCTCACCCAGCTGATCGTACTCGCCTCGCCGCAGCATGTGGGCGAAGGGCTTCTCCGCTTTCTCCTGCATGACGAGGGTGGTGGCGCCGCGTCCGCGCATGGCCTCTTTCTCCTTCTCCAAGGCGGCATGTTGGATCTGATACTGACGATAGGCCTCGTCCGTCTCGTTGAGATAGAAGGTCAACAAGGCCTCGTTCTGTTCCTCCGTCCGCGTCTTGGGATCGGTGGCCATGAGATCACGAATGACTTCGTTCCTCGCCAGACGCCGCACCTCTTCGGAATCGAGTTCACGATCATAGAGCCGGAAATCGTGCAGTCCGCCACCGCGGAATCCTTGGCCCGTGTTGCGGCGTCCTAACTTGAGCGAAGTCGTCGTCCGGATCGTATCATCCAAGACCTTGCCCTCCCGCTCCACATCCTGCGCCACCCCATCAAAGTAGATCGTCACCCCTGCCGGACTGCTCGAACCGTCATAGGTAGCGAACACATGGGTCCACTTGTCTTTCTCCAACGCCGCCTTGGTCGTGACTTTGAGGTAGTCCTCCGGCCAATTGTAAATCAAATGCACCGCCACGCGATCGCCCTGAATCCACAGATCCCACCCACGGTGGCCATCGTCGCGATCCATCCGGGCAATCGCCGCTCCGGTGGCCTTGCCCGGCGTCTTGATCCAAGCGCCGTATGAAAAGGCATCGCTCCGCTCGAAGTCACCGACATCGCCCAACTCCACATAGGAACTACCGGAGAAACGCAGGGCCTTCCCAAAGAGACCATCGATCCAGGTGGCCCGGTCGACGATCGGATAGCCCTCGCCCGTCACGCTCCTGACCCGCGCGCCCTCGCCATCGTCAACCGGCAAGTGCAACACCGCCCCTTCGACCACCGCTATTCTCTCTTCTTTCTCGTCTTCCAACCAGCGCTGAAAATCCGGCAGGGATTCCCGTTTCCGCACCTCCAGCAACCGCCGCGAATAGTCGAGATCATCATCCACGGCAGACCAGCGTTCCCGATCCTCGTCCGCCGGCACAAAAACGTTCGGCGGCGTGTCCTTGGCGTTGCCGTCCATCGCCTTCTGCGTTGTGTTGCGGAAGAAAGCCGTAAAGCGATAGAAATCCTTCATTGTCAGAGGATCAAATTTGTGATCGTGACAGGACGCACAGTCGGCCGCCAACCCCATCCACACCTTGGTCACTGTGGCCACCCGATCCTTGGCATAGATCGCCTGGTACTCCGCATCGATGGCGCCGCCTTCCGAGGTCGTCACGTTGCAGCGTGAAAACCCCGTGGCGATTCGCTGATCGAGTGTCGGATTCTCCAGGAGATCTCCCGCCAGTTGTTCCACGGTGAACTGATCGAACGGCATGTTGGCGTTGAATGCCTTGATCACCCAATCGCGGTAAGGCCACATCTCTCGATAGTTGTCCAGATGAAGCCCGTGGGTATCGCCGTAGCGAGCCGCGTCTAACCAAAATCGAGCGCGATGTTCTCCATAGTGCGGCGAACGGAGAAACTCCTCCACCACCCTCGCATAGGCCTGGTCCGTCGGCGCGGAATCACTAACAAAAGCCTCGACAGCCTCCGCCGAAGGCGGCAATCCGGTGAGGTCAAACGACACCCGGCGAATCAACGTCCGCCGGTCCGCCGGTTTGCTCGGCTCCAGCCCGTTCTCCCGCAGCCTCGCCAATACAAACCGGTCGATCGGATTCCCTCGCCACTCCTCGAGATCCGCCGGTGGCGCTTCAGGCCGCACCGGTGCCGTGAATGACCAATGCTCCTCGTAGTCCGCTCCTTCCTCAATCCACCGCTCGAGCAAACCGATCTCCTCCGCCGTCAGGGCCTCTTTGTAGTCGGGAGGCGGCATGAGTTCGTCTTCGTCCTCCGTCTTCACCCGAAAAATCAACTCGCTCTCGCCCGGCTTGCCCGGGACAATCGCCTGGGGACCGTCGTCCGGATGCGCCGCCAGGGCGTACTCAGCCTTGTCCAGACGGAGCTTGGCCTTCCGGCTCGATGGATCGTGGCCATGGCACTTGAAACATTTCTCCGAGAGGATTCGATGGATATCACGGCTGAACGAGATACTTCGATCGTCACCTTCCTTCGCCGCGGACTCATGGACCGGCGTGGCGAGGACGCCAACCAGGCCAGTTGTAAGCAATGTTGCCTTAAACGACATGTGGATATATAGACCTTGACATCCATAATTCACTGCCTAGCCTCGATGTCAAGACGAGATCGGAAAGATCGACACCGGACGCATCGAACCCAATAATGTGCCCCCATCATCAGAGCAGCCCACGCTGCTCGCCCCCCACCTTTTTCACTCAAACCACATACAGATCAGACCCATGCAACGAATCATCCGGCCCATCGCCACTTCGATCGCCCTTGTTAGCCTATCAGCCGGCGCCTTTGCCGCCGACGAAGAGAAAGCCGCAGACGCCAAGGTGAACGAGAAATGTCCCATCACCGGCAAAGCCGTCCTTCCCGACTGCACGCTCAAATACGAAGACAATACCTACGCCTTCTGCAGCGTTGATTGTTGCAAGCAGTTCAACAAGGAGCGCAAGAGCAGCCTCTACCACAAGATCGGCGGCAAGGTCGCGATCAACGCGACGGTGGACGCCTTCTACAAGAAGGTCCTGGCCGATGATCGGGTGAATCACTTTTTTGAAGACGTGAACATGAGGCGTCAGCACAACAAGCAGAAAGCCTTCATCAGCGCCGCCCTCGGCAGTCCGGTTCCCTGGACCGGTAAAGACATGCGCAAAGCCCACGCCAACCTGGAACTCACCGAGACCGACTTCGGCGTCATTGCGGGCCACCTCCAGAAGACCCTGGAAGAACTCGAGGTCGATGAGAAACTCATCAAGGAAGTCATGACCGTCGTCGGAAGCACCAAGGACGCCGTTCTCAATCGGCCCAAGAAGAGCGCGTGATGCGGAATATTTGAATCTAACCCAAACTTAAACTTTGGCCAATCCTGGAGTGGATCTGTCGATCCATGCTCCGAATATCAGAATACAAAGCATGCTGTCTCAAACCGCCGAATACGCCATGCGGGCCGTGATCTACTTGGCCGATCAAGCGCCCGCCCCCCAAACTAATGGGCAGATCTCGGCGGCCACCAAGGTTCCCAATCACTATCTGTCCAAGGTCTTGCAGCATCTTGGCAAAGCCCAGCTTCTCCACGCCCAGCGCGGCCTTGGAGGTGGGTTCACTCTGGCCGCGGATCCTGACAAGCTCACCTTGCTCGACGTTCTCAACGCCGTCGAACCCATCCGCCGGATCCACAGCTGCCCCCTCGAGATCGCCGCCCACGGCGTCAACCTTTGCCCGCTTCACCGGCGCCTCGACGATACCATGGCCGCCGTCGAAAAATCCCTCGGCTCGGCCACGATCACGCAAATCATCAAGCACCGGCGCGGCAGTTCCGTGCCCCTCTGCCCGTTTCCCAAACCCGGCAAGGAACCGGCGACGACCTGAGGTGAGATCTTGAGAGGGTATCCATCTCGGGAAGCGCCGCCCCTTCTCCCGCTGATCCGTTTTTTCTCGCGCCTCAGGAACATTCGGAGATCATTGAAGGATGAAATCGCTCCCCCTCCTCCATGTCGCCCTCCTCAGGCTGCTTCTCGTCCTTGGCATGAGTTCCGGCGCCGCGCTTGCACAGGAAACGACGCTCCAAGAAGTGCTCAAAGACAAAGCGGTGGACGATTTCTGGCATTATGACAGCCTCGATTCCGCCATGGCCAAGGCCAAGGAAACGGGCAAGCCACTCCTGATCACCATCCGCTGCGTGCCGTGCAAGGCTTGTCTCGGCATGGATAGCAAGGTCGTCAACCCCACGGACCCGGAACTGCGCGAACTGATGAATCAGTTCGTCTGTGTTCGTATCATCCAAGCCTGGGGACTGGATCTATCGCTCTTTCAATATGACATGAACATGTCCTGGGCCGCATTCTTTCTCAATTCCGATCGGGTCATCTACGGCCGCTACGGTACGCGCGCGGCGCAAAGAGACGATAGCGCCATCACCGTGCCGGGGTTCAAGAAAGCACTATCAAAATCTCTCAAGTGGCATCAGCGATATCAAGCCGCCCCTGAAGAAGTCGCGAAAGAGTTCGCCGGCAAGCGAGGACCCGCGCCGCGGTGGAAAAAGACGGAAGACATTCCCGCCATTCCCAAAACCGTGCGCTGGGACAAGAAACTCGGCCGCATGACGGCCCAGCAAACCGCATCTTGCGTCCACTGTCACTTTGTCCCTGCCGCCGAAATGATGGGGCTCATGAGCCTCAAGGAACCGATCACCGACCGGCATCTTTGGGCCTATCCCCTCCCCGAATCCATCGGCCTCAGCCTCGATCCCAAGGAAATGGCTACCGTCTCGAAGGTTTTCAGTCATTCTCCCGCGGCGCACGCCGGCTTCAAGGTCGGCGATGAGATCCAATCGATCGAAGGACAACCGATTCTCTCCATTGCCGATGTCCAGTGGGCACTCCATCGAACCGATGACGAAGCCACGATCAATGTGAGCATTCAAAACGCCACCGGCACGTCCAAGGTGACCTTGCGGCTTCCCAAGGGTTGGCGACGCAATGGCGAATTCGTCGAGCGCACCTCCAGTTGGGATCTCTTCAAGGTCAAACTTCTCGGGATCGCCAAAATGCAGGCCCTCTCCGCCGAGAAACGCGCCGCCGCGGGCATCGCCGAGGGTGAAATGGCGCTCCGTGTGGAAAAACTCGCTCCTTCCTGGGGCGGGATAAACAAGGACGCACGCGTGGCTGGCCTCAAGGAGGGCGACGTCGTCGTCAAAGTCGATGGGAAGACAAACATCGCCTCTCATAGCGAACTCCTCGCCTACCTCGTGCAAGAAAAGTCTTCCGGCGACACCCTCGCCCTCACCATTTTGCGGAAGGGCGAACTTGACCTCATCAAAATCCCCCTAAAGTGGGACCACCGCATCCAGGCGCTCCGAACTCCCTAACCAAAGCAATGACAAGCACGATCCAAGCCGGCATCCCGCAAACCAACAGCGCGCTCTACCATGCGATGCAATTCTCCGTCGGCGATCCCGTCGCTCTGCTCAAGATCGCCCCCAATGGGTCAGACGAGAGAAAGTCCATCCTCATCGTCCGCGATATCGAGATGGAGCGCGCCCGCGGGCACGTCTCCGCAGACCGCGTGGCCTGCCCGGCCGACTTCACCCCGGACGGAGGCCTCTCTGCCGATCGCGAAGTCGCCACCGCACAGGCAGCCGCCGAATGCCTGCGGCGTTCGGGCGTGGCCACCGTGTCTGCCGATCGTACCTTGCCGCTGAGTTTCGCCCATGTGCTCCAGGAGGCCGGCATCTCGGTCACCTGCGATCTGGAGATGGGCGTCCGCGAACGGCGCCAGAAAACGGAGGAGGAAGTCGCCATGCTCCAGCGCGCCCAGACGGTGACCGAAGAGGCCATCCAAATGGCGTGCCAGATGGTGGCCGGGGCGGAGGCCCAGAGTTCGGGCGAACTCTATCATCGTGGCCAACCCTTGACCTCGGAGAGCGTCCGCGCCGCAGTCAATGTCTTCCTGATGGGCAAAGGTTTCAGCGGCCCCACTTACATCATCGCCGGCGGCCCCCAGGGTGCGGACTGCCATCACCCGGGCACCGGTGTCTTGCGCACAGGCGAGCCCGTGATCGTTGACATTTTCCCCACGGATCAAGAAACGCATTATTGTGGGGATTGCACGCGCACCGTCATCCACGGTGACATATCGGATGTTCTGACATCCATGCACACCGCCGTTCGAGCTGCCAAGCGTGCCGCCACCGCCGCGGTCCGGCCTGGTGTCACCGGCAAAGCCGTGCACACCGCCACCACCGAAGCCATGGCCGAGCACGGTTTCCATTCCGGGTTCCCCCCCGAGGGAGCCCCCCTTTCCTTTTGCACCATGCATCACGGCACGGGGCACGGCATCGGACTCGATGTACACGAGCCTCCCCTCCTCGATGCCAGCGGCATCGCCCTGCTCGAGGGAGATGCCCTCACCATCGAACCCGGTCTCTACCGCAAAGACCTGGGCGGCGTCCGCGTGGAAGACATGGTAGTGGTCACCGCCGAGGGCTGCATCAATCTCAATCGGCTCCCGGAAGGGCTCGACTGGAAGTAGGCGTCCCTCGGAGGAAGTCACCGCCTCACCCCCCGCTACTGCACAGCCTCGCCTCCGCCCCCATCGCCCATGCGGGCCTCGACCCGATAAAACCCGGCTGCCTCCGATGCACTCGGATCCGTTAGGGTGATCTCCCCTCTCGATGAGGACTGCTCGATCTCGTCAACCGATGCCCAAGTATCGCCGCCGGAACCCAGATCGAGTGATTGCCAGAGCGAGTAGACGATACCGGAGAACTTCGGCAGGGTGAGGGAAAAGGTCTGACCCTCCCGCCTGACTCCCACCGTTCCGATGGCCTTCTCCTCAAGGTTGATTTCTAGCATCGTTGCCAGCGCATCGAAATCCCTGCCCACGAAATCCTGCAGATCATTCCAGCGATCCGACTCCTGCGCGATATCGCCCTTCAATTCCGGGCTCGCATTGGCTGCCACGCGATCCCGGAAGACTTTGACCTCGTCCACCATGGATTGGGAGATCTCAAAATCACCCCCGTTTCCCGTCACCAGGGCCGCCAGGCCGGGCTGAAAACTCGCCAACACGGCAGACAACTCCTCTCCACCCGAGGCTTCCTGTGCCATGACGATCTCTCCGCCCTCACCGAGTTCGACACCCACATCGTCCGGCAGGGTCACCGCGCCTCCGTTGAGATTGGGATCATTCAAGAACATCAGGAGCAGCTCGAGGCGATGCTTTTCATAGAGTTCCATCAAGCGATCATTCGCCGCCAACTGGGCCAGCAAAAACGCAAGGGTCGTGCGCAGCGCATCGACCGGATCCGAATACACCACTTCATTCAATCTCGGGCTCCCCACTCTCAAATGCACCCTGGCCCAATCCGTTGCACCATGCGCGTCCTCAATCGTATAGGTGAAGCTATCGGCTCCCGCAAAGCCCTCGGGCGGCCGGTAGTAAACAACCGCGCCGTCCGTGGTCACCTCCGCCCCCGCCTCCGACAGCGTCTCGCCCTCGAAAGCAGCCCCGTCCAGAGTTCCCAGACCAACAATCACGAGCGAATCCCGTTCCTCACCTGCGACAGGATGATCGTTGGCCAAGGCCTCGATAGACTCTTGCATTGACGAAGGCGTAGCGCCTGGCACCACCAAGCGATCATCCACGGCCGTGAGTCCCTCGACGACCACGGGCACGTAATTGGTGTCGACCTCGAAGGAAGTGAACTTCATCTCGCCCCTGGAGATCTCCAAGTTCTCGGCGTAACCGTAAACCCCGACCTCGAAAGTGCCGCCGCCTTGCAGTTGCCAATCCACGTTGGCATGGGTGCCATCTCCCTGCCCACTCACATTATGATGGGCCAGTTCCACCCACTCCGCTTCCTCTTCCACGTTTCCGATGTTATGCCAGGCTCGTAGCGAACCCTCCTCGGCGATGTAGGTGATGCGTACGGCCCCACTGGGAAAGGGAATCTCACCGCTATCGAGCGAGGCCTCCGGCAATTCTGACAAAGACGTCGCAAAACCATGACGCAGGGCCAAGGGCCCGGGAAAACCGGAGCGGTCGATCGAACTCGAATAGAGTTCGACCCAAAGCTCGCCATCGTGCCCTTTGGGCCGGATCCAGATCGCGAGGGAGGCCACTTGTTCCTTCGTCGTATGCTCCGGACTGGCCTCCATGCTCGCGCGGACACTCCAGTTCTGGTTCGCTGGAAGATTCTGGAGAATCCAAGGCCGCTCCGCATAGTCTAGATCCGATGCCTGATCCACGAGAAACTGAAGGGCGCCGTCCTCCTCGGACAATCTCCCCTCGCCGCTCGTGGTATCCGAACCCCACAGTTGCGTATCCCGTTCATCGTCTCCAAATTCGTCAACGAATCGCTCCCCCAAGAGGAACCCCTGTTGGGCCAGGAGGAGCACCACGGCAAACACCGCTCCCGTTGCCGCATGTTTCATCCGCATGAGAGCAATCTACACAACTCCATCCCGCCGTTTCAAGCAACGACTCCAGTCGGCCTCATGCGTTGGTCTAGCTTCCTGTCATCGTTCAGGACGGTTGTTCGAAGTCGAGCAAGTCACCCGGTCGGCATTCGAGTTCGCGACAGAGCGCTTCCAAAGTCGTGAAGCGCACCGCACGCGCTTTTCCCGTGGCAAAGATGTTAAGGTTTGCCGGCGTGATCCCCACGCGCTCGGCGAGCTCTTTCTGCGTCATCCCGCGTTCAGCGAGCAGGCGGTCGAGTCGGATGCGGATGGGCATGGCGCGTGCAAAAAGTCAGACCGTCAAGTCCTGCTCGGCCTTCATTTCGACCCCCACCTTGAAGACTTCCGCGATCATGAACAAGAAGAGAACAAAGAGAAGATAATCGCCTGAAAACAGCATGTAGTTTCCCAACACCAATTCCTCCGATCGAAAGCTCCGAGAAACTTCCAACTCCACAAGAAAGGCCGCGACCCGATCCCAAATCCCGACAACCAAGGCCAACCAAGCGATCTTGCTCAAGCGCTCGGCGTTCGGCTCAATGAAAGGATGACTCACTCGTAGACTGTGAACGAGCTGGCGGAGATGAAACAACCCAATCAACACCAGAGCGATAAAGCCGCCCGCCCCGATGAAGGCGGCGACTAGCAGGTCACCTCGTCCGGGGCCCACCGGTATTCGGATCTCAACATTCTTAAAGGTCACAGGAACCGGTCGGCCCGCAGAATCGAAAATAGTCCCATCAGCCAATCCCGCAGGTACGTCGACGCCCATGTCCAATGCATCGAAACCCTCACCGCCGAAGCCAAGGTAGATCGAAAACCCCACGAAAACGATGGCGAACACCGCTGAGACGAAGAGCGATATTGTCAGAAGAAAATCAAAAAAATGGGCCAATCGCGTCAGCGGCTGGCGTTTTACGGGACACTTCATGATTATCGAATAACGATAATATCTGCCCAGTGTCAACGAATAATTATCGTTAAACGATAATTATTCAGAGATCACGGCGGCCGTCCGCCACCTCAACGACTCGATCTTCATCCACCCATGACGTGGGTATTCACTTGTCTGCGTTTCGGCCCTTGATTATCCCTATTTCAGACAATGACGGATGCACATCGACTCCTCCAGACGACGCATCTAACGGTCTACGTCCTGGCAGTCACGTTGTTGACCGGCGTTCTCTTCGTTCTTCGGGAAACCGTCCACGTCGAGCGTCAACTGGGCGATGATTACCGTCTGAGGAGTGCCGTCGACAGACAGATGAGGTCCATTTTCGGTGGAGGACGGGCCTATCCCTTCACCAAGGTCTCCGTTTACCAGGACAGTGCCGCCTGCAAGATCGATACCCCGCTGGGCGAAGTGGAAATGTGGCTTGAACGGCGGCCCGGCTTAAAGCACTGGGAAGTCGTGAGCACCTCCCTTGATTTTCCTCGACCAATCCAAACCCATCCGTAAAACAAACATCGCCGCAGAAAACGCCATTACGATCATGAGCAATCTTATCAGAATCGTTCTCGGGTTGGCCGTCATGGTTGGGGCTTGGCTCATCACGCGAAAAGCACAACCCGTCGAAGGAAGTGACACTACCCTGCTCTTGATGGGGCGTGAACTGGCTCCAAGCACGCTCAATCTGCTGGTCGTGGCATTCGGCCTCATCGGATTGGTCATGGTCGTCATCGGCATCCTTGGACTCAAGAAAGCTCGCTGACGCCCTCGTCTCCTTCTCAAGGGGCACGGACGAGCCGGAGATAATCGATCCCAAACATGAAGCCGGCCGCCGCCTTGGGATTCTTGCCCAGGATATCGACGATCAACCGCTGCGGCCCCGCCTCCAAGGTGTGCTCGCCGAGAGCGATCTCCCCCGTCGTCACCACTCTTCCCGGTTCATAGAGGTCCACTTCGCGAGCGAGTACGTTGGCCCCTGTATTGAGCGATAAACGCACCTTTCCGTAATCCACCGCCTTGGTGAATACCGCCGCCATGGCGTACTTCCCAGGCTCCGGGACTTCGAACTCCAGCACCAACTGATCACCCGGACGGGCCCCGGTCCACCAGAGTTGCGTCTCGCCGCTCCATTGATCCTCACCAAAAGCTCTCATCCCCTGGGCATTGGTGTGGCCCGTCTTCTCCACCACCTTGAGCTCTTCCCCTTCGAAAACCTGCTCCCCCGCTTCGGCCAGCCGGACCTGCTTCTCGCTCCGAAGATAGGCGATGAGGTCACGGGCATCCGCTTCGCTCAACGCTTCGAGGATGCCTTCGGGCATGAGCGATTGCTCCAATGATTGCCGATCCCGGATGTCCGCCTTGGCCACGGTCGTTTCCGTGCCCCCGGGCAATGCCAGAGAGAAGGCGGTTTCACTTTCCTTGCGGATCATTCCCGAAACCACCGCCCCATCGTTGAGCGTGAAGACGGTCAATTGGTAGTCCAGCGGCACCACGTTATTGGGATCGAGAATATTCTCTAACAGATAGTTCACATCCGACCGGTTGGCGCCCGTGATGTCTGGACCCAGGGCCACACCTTGGCCGAACAAGGTGTGGCAGGCGAAGCAGGTCTGGTTGTAGACGCGCCGGCCATTGCTCAGATTCGCCCGCGACAACCGTCTCGCCGTCAGTTTCTCGCGCCATTGCCGCAAGGCTACCGCCTTATCCTCGCTTCTCACATTGAACGATCCCCAGTGTTCTTCCAGGGCGGCACTGAGTGAGGCGTCATTGAACTGTTGAATCTGACGCGCCGCCACCACACCGAGCTCACGGCGGGAAATCGCACCGGCTCCAATCGCCTCTAACAAAGCTCTTGCCGACTCCGGTTTGCTGGTCAGTGACGTGATGGCGGCTCCGCGCTCCGGCACACTGAGACCGTCATAGACCTTCAGCAGCAGGGCCGCCGATTCGTCGCTGTTCAGCCGGCCTAGGGCGACGATGGCAGGTTCTCGCAATGGCGAATCCGGCCCGGCGACCAGCTGGTGGATCACCGGAATCGCCTCCTCATCCCGCGCATCAATCACCGTTCTCAGCGCGGCCAGCCGGAGGTCCTCCGGCTGGGCGGCATCGCCCAACAACTCACGAAAGCGCGGCAAGAGGCGTTGATCGCCGAATTTCCCCGCCAAGGTGAGGAGATGGCGTTGCAGCTCCGGTTTGGCACCCTCGCTCACCAAATCATGAACGCGAGGCCAGGAGGGCGGCATGGCCACGCGTGCCTCGTCTTTCAACTGCGCCGCCAGCGCGCCGACCACCACCGCCGCCGTCTCGACATCGTCGATCTGTGAGAGCACCGTCTCGTAACCATCGGGCAGGGCGGACACTCGCCGAAAGACAAACTCTCGCATCTTGGCCAAAGGCGTCGTCTTCGCCAGTGCGAATCCCCGTGCCGGATCGTCCGCCACCAAGGGCTCCACTCCATACCAAAGAAGCAACGGCAAGACCGGGCCCCCCCCATCTTCACCACGCGAAGCCAGTCTCTCGGCGATGGGCCATGCCAGGGCCGCAGGCAGACGCTGCAAGAGCGACGCCAGATGGCGGCGGACAAAGGACGAGGGATCCGTCCCTGCCAGATCCGCCAATCGCGACCCCAGCCCGGTTTCAATCCGGCCACGTTCCTCTCCTAACAAACGGATGGCCCAGGCGCGGACATACTCCGATTCCGCCTCGAAGATCAAGTCCGGCAAGCGCTCGCCGGCGACTCCCATCCCGTGCAAAGTCCAGAGGGCGCGCAGCCGAATCGGAACCTCCTCGTGATCTGCCACCAATCCCCACAGACGATCGACCGCCTCTCCATCGATCTCACCACGCGCCGCCCGCTCTTGCAATACGCGGCGCGCCGTTCTCGCATACCACTCGTTGGCATGGGTCTGATAGGCGACCAACTGCGCCGCCGAAGCTTTCCCCAGGTTCACCCGCACCGGCCGATGCTCGCCGTAGTGAACCCGAAAGAGACGTCCATTCGTCCGGTCCCACTCCAGGTCACTCTGGCGGTGGCACGTCGTGTCATCATGCCAGTCCGTGAAATAGAGAGCGCCGTCAGGTCCGTAATCGAGATGCGTCCCGACAAACCAGTGATCGTTGGTAAACAGGAAATCCGGCGCCCGATCGCCACGGTAGCCCGAGCCCTGACGCTCCACCCGATCCCAGTTGATCCGGTGCCCATGAAGGTTGAACATCAAGAGCGCGTCACGGAAACGCGAGGGGAAACTGCCGCCACGATAAATCGTTAGTCCCGCGTGAGCGTGTCCCCCGCC
>JANQJH010000242.1 GCA_028281705.1 Verrucomicrobiales bacterium | reverse complement strand
CCTCACCGAGACGCCCGACCCGGATGCCGCGGATGCCCTCGCCATCGGCATGGCGCATCTCTATGCTCAGGATCCCATGCGCACCGTGCGCCCGGCGTCGAACGATCTATGAATGTCCAGTGGTTAGGCCGTATCAGCTATGAAGAGGCCCTTCTCAAACAAGAAGACCTCTTGCAGGAGCGTTTGAAGGGCGCCATCGACGACACGCTGCTCCTCCTCGAGCACGATCCCGTCTATACCATCGGCCGTACCTCGGATCGCTCGAGCCTGGATGGATCCATTCCCCTGCCCCATCGCGTCATCGAAATCAATCGCGGAGGAAAAGCGACTTACCACGGCCCCGGACAACTGGTTGGGTATCCCATCATCGATCTCACCACCCGTGGAAAGGATCTCCACACCTATCTCCGCGCCCTCGAAGAGAGTCTCATCGCCCTCTGCGCCTCCCTGGGCCTCCCATCGGCTCGCCGAGAAGGACTCACCGGGGTTTGGATTGAGAATCGCAAACTGGCCTCCATCGGTGTGGGCGTTCGCCGCTGGATCACAATGCATGGCTTCGCCTTGAATGTTTGCGGCGATCTCGAGGGCTTCAAGGCCATTGTTCCCTGCGGGATCACCGGGGTCTCCATGACCTCACTCGAGCGGGAATTGCCCGAAAGACGGCTCACCGTCGAGGACGTGGCCGATCAGTACCCTCCCTTCCTTGAACGAGCCTTGGCCCGTATTTTCACGGACATGAGCTTGCGGCCCGAGAAGGTGGAATGATACCCTCTCAATCGTTCGCCACATGCCCGTCGATCTGCCAGACCTGAAATCCGATACCACCGTCGATACGGAAAAGATGTGGCAGGTGGTTCTGCTAGACGACGATGATCACACCTATGACTATGTGATCGAAATGCTCATGGCCATCTTCGGGCACTCCATGGATCTCGCCTACCGCATGGCTTGCGAAGTGGACACCCGAAAACGAGTGATTGTGGATGTGGACGAAAAGAAACTCGCAAAAGCCAAATGCAAGCGGATCCTGACGTTTGGACCCGATGCCCGCATGGAGCGGAGCCGCGGCAGCATGTCTGCCGTGATCGAACCCGTGGATTAAAGACGATCAAGACTGCGCATGGACAAGCCGGATCAAATGCTCTTCGACATGGTCGTTCCGACCAAGAAAGCAGCGAAGAAGAAGAAACGTTCACGCTCAAAATCAGAAAAGAGCCCCTCCCTTGGTCTCGCCGACGACCTATTGCACTTTGACGAGTTTGGCAAAGAGACGGTCACCTTTGACATCCAAGCCGGTGACGCCGTCGTTCCCGCCTACGTGAACGAATTCTGGACCGCGGGCCAGCGGCAGGCTAACAAGCTCCACGAGGTCTCCTACAGGGCCTGTTTCAAACCCCAGTTGCCGAAGTTCTTTATCGATCGCCTAACAAAACCCGGCGACCGGGTCTACGACCCCTTCATGGGGCGCGGGACGACCTTGATCGAGGCGGCCTTGTTAGGCCGCGTCCCCCTCGGCTGCGACATCAATCCGCTGAGCACGCTGCTCACGGCGCCGCGCCTGAGAATCCCGGATCTCGACGAGTTGGAGTCCCGCCTTGCCAGTCTCGATTTGGACAAACCCTCCCTCATGCCGGAGGAGCTGCGCCATTTTTACCATAGCAAGGTCCTAACCAAGCTTTGCAACCTGCGGCAGTATTTCATCGAACGCCGGCAAAGCGGGACGAATGACACTGTCGATGATTGGATCCAAATGGTGGCCACCAATCGGCTCACGGGTCATTCGCCGGGATTCTTCTCGGTCTATACCATGCCGCCGAACCAAGCCGTTTCGGTGGAGTCTCAGAAGAAGATCAACGAGAAACGAAATCAGACGCCCCCGGATCGTGACGTGCGCGCCATCATCTTGAAGAAATCACGGGCCCTTCTCAAAGGAGTGGATGACGAGATGCGGGAACAGTTAGGCCGCCTTGCCGAAGAGAGCCTATTGTTGTCCCAATCGTGCGACGTCACGCCGGAGATTCCGGATGCCTCTGTCAGACTGGTGGTCACCTCGCCGCCCTTTCTCCAGATCGTGGCCTATGAAACCGACAACTGGCTGCGATGCTGGTTCAACGGCATCGACACCAAAGAGGTCGCCCTCTGGCAAATCCGAAAGCCGGAGGCGTGGCAAGCCAAGATGACGGATGTCTTTCGAGAACTGAACCGCTTGCTCGAGCCCGGGGGATATGTCGCTTTCGAAGTCGGCGAGCTGGATCGAGGGAAGACCCGGTTGGAAGAACTCGTGATTCCCGCGGGCCTGGACGCCGGCCTCAAGGTCGATCTCGTCGTTATCAACGACCAAAACTTCACCAAAACCTCCAACTGCTGGGGCATCTCCAACCAAAGCAAGGGCACCAATACCAATCGGATCGTGCTGATGCGCAAAACTTCTTGACAAACTTGGTCTGGTCTGGTCTGGTTTAATCATGGAGGGTCCAGCCATCATTAATATCCAGGAGGCCAAGACGCATCTCTCCCGGCACGTCGAGGCGGTCGCCGCCGGGGCTGAAATCATCATCGCCAAGGCCGGCAAGCCGATGGCCCGGCTCGTGCCCTACAAGCCCGCTCTTCCCATCCGGAATCTGGGCCGGCTCGCCGGAACTGAAGGTCTGGCGCCCGAATCTGAGGACTGCTGGGATCCCGATGAATCTCTGGAGCACGCCATGAGTGAGGCGCCTCTCTACGAGACCGTTCCACTGCAGCCAACTGATCGCGTGGCTGAGGAGGATTGAGTCCGTGAACTTTCTCGTCGATTCCCACGTGGCCTACTGGGCCATGACGCGCCCCGCGGAGCTCTCGCCCGCCGCCCGAGCCAAATTGACCGACCCAAACAATGGGGTCTTCGTCAGCGCCGCCTCGATCTGGGAATTGGAGATCAAGGCCCGCAAGGGCAAGCTCCTCCTCCCCCACGGCTTTGCCGAAACCCTGCGCGAAGAGCGTTTCGATGAACTGCCCATCACCTGGGAACACGCCCAGCTGACGACCCAGCTTCCGATGATTCACCGCGACCCCTTCGATCGCCTGCTCATCGCCCAAGCCCTGGTCGAAGGCCTCGTGTTCATGACCCGCGACGCCATCATACCAGAGTATGATCTGCCGATCTTCCGGGCCTAGCAAGGTTACTCGAAGGGATAATGCAACACCAAAATAGATGGATGGCCGAGGGACTGAAGTCCCTCCCACATTCCAAGTGAGTGGCCAGGACTTTAATTCCCAGCCAACTAACAACCGTAAAGGCAACGCACCAACTGGAGCGCCTTTTCCGTGGGAAAGACACTGCGCGACATCCGGTTCATCACGTAGGCGAATCCGATGCCGGAATCGGGATCGGCAAAGGCCAGGCTTCCGCCGGCGCCGGGGTGCCCAAACGCTCGGACGCTGGGCCCCATCAAGGAACGCCGCTTGCGTTTCCCGTCGGCGTCCACCGGATCCTTCATGAAACCCGCGGCAAACGCCGTTTCCCGGAGCAGGACGCGATCCTCACCTTGAATCAAGATCTGCTCCATCGCCGCCATGGTCTCGTTCCTAAAAAACGAAGTCCCGGCACACGTCCCACCCGCGGCGAGAAAGGCATAGAACCCGGCCAGACCACGCGCCGAAGCCACCCCGCCGAAAGCCGGATACCCTGCGGCCCACACCCCAGGCCGGTTCATCTCGGCCACACCGCTCAATCCACGAGGCGAGGCAAAGGCCCGCGACGAGAGACTCTCCCGATCGGAAAATGCCTGATAAAACGCCGCCTCAACTTCCGGTTCTAAATCCAGACCCTGATCTCGTCTCACGCGCCCCGGATAGACGTGAGCCACGCGGTCATACTCCGAGGCGGGAAGCCCCACCCACACATCCAGCCCCAAGGGTTGGGCCAGCTCTTCGAACCAGAACTGCCCCAGCGAGCCCGCCCCAGTCAATCGGCGGACGCATTCATCCAGGAGGAATCCGTGGGTTCGCGGATGGTAGCCGTGTCCCGACCGCCACAGGGGTTCCTGCTTCTCCAGGACTCGAATGACGGCGGCGTGATCTTCAAGGGAGGGTCGAGGCTCATCCAGCGCAGCAAGACCGGCTTGATGACTGAGGAGCTGGTGAAATCGGATGTTCCCCTTCCCACCTCCGGCAAAGGCCGGCCAGATCTCTGCCACGGGAGCGTCCAGCGAAAGCCCCGGCTGCTGTTCAAGGGCAAGGAGACAGGCCGCGGCCGCCGGTCCCTTGGTGCAGGACCACACTGGGACCAGGGTGTCGTCCGTCCACGGACGCGTCCGGGTGCGATCCGCCCAGCCGTGGGCCAAATGGATCAGTTCGCGCTCGCCCTGCCACACCGAGACCGCGGCGCCCAGCTCGTCGTATTCCTCGAAATTAGCCCGAAATCGACGTTCCACGGCGTCCAGACATTGGGGAGCGATGGCGGGAAAAGATGGCATTCGAAAAGTGCTTGCGACCCGGAATGATTGCGTCCATGGTCCGCGCTCCAACCGGGGGATCCTCCCTGGGATACCGTATTTTTATCGAATTTCGTCATGCAAGTAAGAGCTTCCGTCAAGAGATTGAGCGCCGACTGTCAAATCGTGAAGCGTCGCGGTGTCCTCTACGTCATCTGCAAGAAGAATCCCCGTCTGAAGCAGAAGCAAAAGTGCAGCCCGAGGAATAAGGTGAGCGCCCGCCGCCAGAACTGGCGCCGCCGCCGCTGTGGAGCTCCCTACAAGTCCTGGAAGCAGCGTTAATCACGCTGTCTTTTTTCCGAGGGCTTCACTGATCGGCCGACCGACATCACACCCGAGGTGTGCCCTCGCCACGTGGCCGGCGCCTGGTGACCTGCGTGCTTGCCTCCGCTGCCAAACTGGCGGACACTCGCGGGATGCGTGCGTCTCTTTCGTTAATCCTCTCGTGGGCGGCTTGCACCCTCTCCAATTTGTCCGCTCAAACCGAATCGGAGGCCCTCGTCTCCGGACCGCCTCCCGGTTCCCCTCTCGGCCCCATCACCTGCTACGCGGAGCGCGGTCCATTCGCCGGTCAGGAATTCGATGCCGCCAGTAAGGTCGGCGACTCGCCGGCGGCTTTCCTCTTCATCCACGATCTCTCACGCAACACGGCCCCCGTCATTCGTGAGTTCGATCGGCTGGGCCGGGAACATGAAATCTTGGGCTACCAGTGGTTCCCTATCATGCTTCAATCCGACCGCACCGAAGGCGAAAACATGCTCAAGCGGGTCAACGGTTCCCTGAAACTGCACCACCCCTTGGTCCTCAGTCTCGATGGCCTGGAAGGCCCTGGCGATTATGCCTTGAACCGCCGATGCACCCTCTCCCTCGTCTTGGCCAAGGGGAACAAGGTCACCGAATCGATCGCCCTGACAGACACCGGTCCGGCCGACTTTCCCAAGCTCAAGACCTGGGTCCAGAGCGTTGCCGGTAGCATCCCGGAAGACCGGGAGGCCTTGCGTGCTTTGCTCGCCGCCCGCCTCCCCAGTGAAAGCGAGGCCCTGCGCCGCTTCGCTGTCGATCAGATGTTAGAGGTCCGGCGCCTGCGAGAGCGTCTTTCACAGAGCACAATGTACGGAGGCCGGGGGAACCCGAACAACAACATGATGCGCCAGCGTCAGAACCGGAACCGGCGCACGGAGGCCAACAACAGTAGCGAGCGTTCCACGGAGCCCAAGGACCCACCGGGCGAAACCCGGAAACGCGAGGGCAAGCCTCCGGAAGACGCGACCCTCAATAGCGCGCTACGTGCCTTTATCCGGAAGACCAATGATGATGCCCGATGCGATGAGGTGTTCCAACAGATCACGACGCGGGCGGCAGAAAGCGAATCCCTAACCGCGGAGGCCGTGGAGATGTTCAAGTTGATGCTCAGTTTCCGCGATCGTTATGGCACGGACCATGCACAGAGTCTGGCGGAAAAGTTCCTCAAGGAGCATGCCAAGGCGTCCAAGGAATAGGATCGTTCCCACTTGGGTCGCCGTCACCGTCACCGTCATCACCGTGACGGCTGCCTTGCCGCGCGCCCACGGGGATGAGTTACCGGCGGCAACCAACGGGTCTCAGGAGAGGAGTTTCCGATTCGAATACGATATTGCTCCCATACTCGCCCGTCACGGCTGCGCCGCGGCCGACTGTCATGGCGGCGCCACTGGCCGGGCCAATTTCAAGCTATCCCTTTTCGCCACCGACGCCCGGGCGGACTATCGCGCCCTCACGCAGGATCTGGATGGAAGGCGCGTGGATTACGTCGACCCCTCACAGAGTCTCCTGCTCAAGAAACCGACGCGCCAGCTGAAACACAAGGGAGGCAAGATCTTCAGCATCGGAGATGAGGTCTATCAAACCCTAACCAAATGGATCGAAGACGGTGCGCCCTTTGTCCGGGGCAAAGCGCACCAATTGGAAAAGCTGTCCGTCGGCGGCGCCGCCCGGGGTCAGCTCGAGGTCACGGCCCATTTCGTCGACTGTGACGGCAAGCGCAGTCAGCGCGACGTGACCAAGCTGGCACGGTTCGGCAGCACCAATACCCGCACGGCAACGGTCGACGAAGACGGTCGAGTCACCGGCAAGGAGCCCGGCATCGCCTGGATCACGGCAACCTACGCCGGCCATTCTCAACGGGACCGATGGCACGTTCCCTTTCCTCCTCCCGCCACCGCCTCCGAGTCCCGCCCTCAGGCATCATCATCATCCGGCCATCCACTGGACCAGGCCTGGGTGACCTCACTCCATGAGTTGGGCCTCGCGCCAGCCCCGCCGGCACCGGCCCGAATACTGGTCCGACGCCTCTACCTCGATCTCGCCGGCCGCACGCCCTCGCCCGGCGAGGTGGCGGCGTTCCTCGAGCTTCCGGAGGCACAGCGCGTGGCCTCCACGGTGGATCAACTTTTGAGGCGGCCCGAGTTCCTCGAAGCCATGGCACCCCATCTCTGGCAATGGTTCGAGATTCCCGGGCCCGGACGAGACGACGGCCCCAGAAAATCGACCTACGAGGCGCTGCGAAATCAGTTAGGCCAATGGCTCGCGCTCGACGAGTCCTTCGAAGAACTTGCCGGCCGCATCCTCGCCACCAAGGGAAGTTCCTTCCTCCAGCGCTTCGAAGATCCACGCGATCGGGCGGTGTATTTCGGGAGAACCTTGCTCGGCTTGAGCATCGGTTGCGCACGCTGCCACAATCACCCCCTGGATCGCTGGCGGCAGGATGAGCATTTGCGATTCTCCGCCTGGTTTGCCAATCCCCGGCCCGCTCCCGAACGGCCAGGCACCATGATGGCGGGCAAGTTCTTCCTTCCCGGCGATCAGCAAGCCGTCGCCCCAGCCCTCCTTCCGATCGGCGGGGCTCTCGAGCCTACCCGTGACGATTCCGCATCGCCCCAACAGGTACTGGAGCAGTTCCTCCTCGGCTCGGGTCGCGAGGCCTTTACGCGCAATCTCGTCAATCGCGTCTTCGGATGGCTCGTCAGCAGATTGCTCGTGGACCCTGCCGATGATCATCGCCTGACCAATCCCGCGCTGCATGAGCCACTCATCGAGGCATTGATCGCCAGTAACCCGGAGGGACTTCGGGAATTGATCCGCTTCGTCGTGCTCTCGCGAGTCTATCAAGTGACGAGCGATCCGCCTTCCGCGACCCAGGTTTCCTCTTCCGATCCCACCCTGCACTACCTCGCTCGGCGCGAATCCGTTCCACTCACTGACATCCAGAGACAGCGCTCCATCAGGCACGCTCTCGGCGTGACCATACCACTGGAGACCTCGGCAGCGGAATCTCCGCTCGCCCAACAGCTGGCGCAGATGAACGACGGCCGGCTTCACGCCGCCCTATCGGATCCGGGCAACGCCCTCGAAGGCCTCATGCTCTTCGAGCCAGAGGCTTCGGACCGTCTCGAGGCACTCTTTCAGCTAATCCTTTCGCGAAGCCCGAACGAAAAAGAGAGCCAGGCCTTTGTCTCATCCATGGAAAATGAAAAAGGCGCTCGCGATCTCGCCTTTGCCCTATTCTCCAGTCGCGAATTCGGCTCCAAGAGATAGACTCTTAAGTAACAACCTAAATGAGTGGTTGCCGTCGAGGGATTTGACGCTGTGCATCTGGTAGTCTCACGCAAAGTCGCCAAGCCGCAAAGATCACTTGGGCCGTTGTCCGCCAGCATTGACTGGGGCCCAAAAAACCGGGCACTATTTCCAGATCGCGAAAACAGGCCCATCCTCTGCGACTTTGCGGCTTTGCGTGAGAACCCCACCGTACGATTGCATGGACAGTGACTCTTAGTCTCGCACCTACCCGTTCCCAGGAAAGGGCTAGCTAACTAACGCAGATCCAGACCGTGCTCGAGATACGCTTTGAGGCACATGGCCATGTGCGTCCACCCGGAGCAGTTCTCGTGAGAGGCTTTCAGCCCCGACGCGTCCGTCTTCCACCCTCGCTCACTGATACTCAACATGGTCGAGGCATCGTCTAGAGCCTCCATCTCCATGGACACGACGATCTTGCAAACCTCTTCCTCGGGGCCGGTCTTCTCCCATTCGAGCGTATCCAGTTCCAGCTCGATCAGTTGATTGGCTGTCAACTTGGTGACCACGACCGGAAAATCCCCATACTGTTTCCAGTGCCAAATAACGCGCCGGCCTTCGACAAGCGGACCATCGGCTCGATCGATGAAATACTTGCTCAGCAGCTGAGAGTCGACGATCGCGGCAAACACCTCCGCTACTGGCCGATTGATCTTGGTCTGGACCGTGTAGTTTCGCCCGCTGGCTGGTTCGCTCATGGTAATCTCCGGTTTGAAATGTCTGGCATCGAGAACAGAAGAAGTTGCCTCTCGCTCATCATATGTTATATATTTATAACATATCTGCCGGAGGTCGGCAAGCGAAAAAAAAATGGCCAAGATCACGCGAGGAAAGACGCCGGCGGACCGAGAAGATTCGCACCCGGATGAGGACGATCTCGTTTTCAAAGCCCTAGCCAACGCCGATCGCCGCGCCATCCTCGATCTCCTTCGACGAGGACCCCAGACCACGGGGCAAATCTGCGAGAGCATCCATGGCCTGGCGCGATGCACGGTCATGTTGCACTTGCGCGTCCTGGAACAAGCGGACCTTGTCATCACCCAAAAGAAAGGGCGGAATCGCTGGAACTATCTAAACGTCGTGCCGATCCAGCGCATCTACAATCGATGGATCGAAGCCTACGCTCAGCCCGCCGCGCAGTTGCTCAATGAGCTCAAGCTACAGATGGAAGAGAGATCGTGAAGCCGTCCCCCTTTTTCATTGGGGTATCCCTCAATCGAGATCTTCCGGTGCCCATTCTTTCAACCGGTCCGTCAGGCTCTCGAGACACTCCTGAATCCGCGGATCCATCTCGTAGGGATCCGTCAGGACGGCCATCTGATCATTCCAGCGCACACCATCCCAATCGACGATGTAATCGTCGTGTACGGGATCAATCCTCCGCATCAAGCGTGATCGCACCTGGGCCCGCGTACTCTTGGGCGCCTCGGAGATTGCCTTGCCGAGCTCCAGTGACCAGGGGCCTTCCTGGGACAGTGGAAGCCCGAGGCTGCGCTCGGGAAGAATGTGATGGTATTCCAGGTCCTGGGCTTCGAGCCAGGGATCGCGCAAGGTAATCCCTTCGACCTCACAGAATTGCTCAAAGAGAAAGAGTTTCGTCTTCCAATCGATCAACCCAACGAGATCATTCGATTCATTTCGCAGCAGAGCCTCGTCCACACGTTTCCACAGACTCAACACGATATCCGTTTCCTCATCCCTCCCCTGAAAACAGCGCACGGCCCGCTGGCGATACATTTCTAACACTTCCACCGCAAGCAGCGCTTCCCCCTCGTGATTGATCACTTCCCAAGACCCGCCCGGCTGGTAGGAGAGCTGTTTCAACGTCGTCACCGGATCGCGCAGACGCTGCTCCGGCAGTTCCTTCAACTCCAAGAGATCCAGGATGAGCGCGGTCGAGCCTACCTTGAGAAAGGTGGCGGAGGGGAGGACATTGGTATCCCCGTGCAACAGGTGGAGGCGCCGGAAGCGATCCGGATCCGCCAGAGGTTCGTCACGGGTGTTGATGATGGCGCGGTTCCCCTGAACCCAGCGGAAGAAATCGTTCTCCACGTAGTCCGCACGCTGGGTCATTTGAAAGCCGTGATAATGCTTGAGCAAAACGCCGGCTCGATCCGGCGTGGGCCGGCGCTGGGTTTCCAGGCCCCCCACCCGGCCGGCGCCGGTGTAGAGGCTGCGTAGAGTGAGAAAAGTCAGGAGCGAGAAGATGGCCCCATCCGAAACCTCCATGTCGCGCCTCATGGAATAGTTCTCGTGACAACCAAAGGTGGCCCCCGTGTAGTGATCGATATTGTTCCGAATCACACTCACACAATCTTCCAACTCGAGTTCGCGCAAGGCCTGCCCCAGCATCCAGTCATTGGCCCGGTCATAGCGCACGACGTCGAGATAACTGGTGCACTCCGGGGTACACATCTCCAAGTGTCCCATGTCTTCGTAGACGCGCCCGCCGTTGAAGAGAAACCCGCCATTCCCCGGGGGTTCATCCCAATCGCGGTGGTGCCGGTCGATCAGTCCGTAGCGCTGATTCTCAAAAAACCAGTCCCGGAGCTGCCCGATGGCTTGGTGCATATGCAAGCCCTCCCCGACGAGGCAACCATACTCCGTCTCCAGTCCGACGAGGCGCCGCTTCTCAGGCATCCACCTTGAGCGCTTGGTATTTTACCTTGCCCGGTAGGCGGCGATCCAGGAGTGCCATCTCCACCACCCGTCCCTCGAGGTCCAGTTCCTCGAGCGTCGCCGCCTTGATATCTTTTCCGATGCGTCGCCCCGTGCTCATCGCCTGCCACATCGCCAAAAGCAATCCCAAGGTCCGGTGGCGATTCGAATGGGGGCGGATCCGCTCCTTGAGCCACGTTTTCGCCTGGGTCGCGGCCGCCTTGTTCACCGAGACCACGGCCAGGCCGTCGTTGACCGACCCAAACTGACCATCATAACCAAACTCCATCAGCACGTCCTCCTCCTGTGTCTCTCCCACTTCGGCAAAGACACCTTCGACAATCAGGGGAGGCTGAAACACGCTCTCGAAGCTATTCTTCAATGCCGGGCTGAGATTGAAACTCATCAACCGCCGCAGGGTCACATCCTCGGGCGAACGGTTGAAGCCCTCCAAGTGGGCCGCCTCGATCGCCATCTGGCGGATCTTTTCGATATCGACCGGATTCCCCAAGGCGGCCACGGCATGGCGATCATAGACCTCGAAGATCTTGGACTGCCCCAGCCCGATACCTAACAGGAGGATGCCCTCAGGACGTGACACGGCAAAGACCGGCGTGGCGTGCGAGAGTTGATCTCGCACATATTCACCCCGATCCCGAACGGCTTCAAGCCACTGGAAGAGTTCGCCCTGCATCTCAGAAAGTAGTTCTCATCGATTTGGTTAGGTCGAAGCGGCCGGCCACCAAGTCCCTTGTTCCTCTTGCGTGATTTGCCGCACGCCGGCGGCGCTCAAACTGTAGACGGTGGCGAATCTTCCGGCTGAAGGATCCACCCCGCCAGTCGCCGAATCAAACTGGGCCGCCGTGGTCAGTATTCGTAGCGCCAACACCGTGGCCTGCTTGAGATCCATCTTTCGCGGGACAGGCGAGCCCCAGTTCTCCAGGAATCCCAGGATGCTCTTGACATTGAGCGAACCGGATCCCGATGCGGCGAACGACGCCGTCTCAAACTGCGCCCCCAGGGGATCAAAGAAAAAGATCGCCGGCGCGGCCACGGCATTGGAACGGTCCACCCCGGCGAAGATCGGCACCACGGTACCGACGCCCTGCAAGACCGCAGGCAAATTCTGTTTTAGCAAATGTGATAGCGACCTCACTTTCGCCTGCAAACTCATCGTCTGCAATTGGCTGCGGCGATAGAACTCGAAACTGGTCTCTAACGTTCGCGCCATTTCCAGTGCCACGGCGGGTGAACCCGCAATGGCCATCATGGATTCCTCATCCAAAGGCAAGATCTTCTCCACGTGATCCGAATAGATGAGATTCTCCGCCGTGGCCCGGTGATCACCCGCCATGAGCACGCCTTGGCGGTAGTGGAAGGCCATGACCGTCGTGGCTTCGAGTCGGTGACCCTCAAGGGCCTTGGGATCGCGCGTTTGAATCCGGAGGAGCGGGTTCTCCGGGAGCAATTTGAGAAAATCGCCGTCCATCGCCGGATGAGAAGCAGGCCCCGGTGTCTTCATTCACTCTCCCGTCCGCTGGCGATACCGTCTCGCCTGGTCTGGGTCCACCCGGCGCATGCGCTTGAGCAATTCGTCCGTGTTCGGCTTCTCAACCTTCGGAGCTGAAGGGCCCTCGCCGCCATCTTCCCCCCCGCCGCCTGGACCCGGTGCCGGGGGACGCGATCTTCTGGCTTGTTCAGGCATGAAAAGAGTCTAAACGGTTTTGGCCACTTTTGCAAAAGGTAGCCGCCAAAGATCCTTCACCTGATTCGCGTTCCGGATAACGGCCAGCGCCTCGTCCACCTCCCGCGGCGAGAACAGCTGACGCAAATCGAGTTCCATGGCGCCGTCGCCCTCTTTCAAGGTCACATGATCCCACTGCGCCGACGCCACCTCGCGGCCAAACCGCTGCACGCAGAGGCCTCGCACTTCCGCGCGCGTCCCCTTGGGCGCCGCGAAGCCGGAAGACATCTCCACAGCATCATCCAAGCCTAATGGCATCCTCAATCGCCCCTCGTTTTGCAAGGCGAAAAACAAACCTTCGGATTCATCCAACAAATGATAGGCCAAATCCAAACTCATGAGCCAGGGATCCTCCTCCCCCACGTCTTCCGCCTCGCGAAATTGCGAAATCAACCGGTACTTGGCCGCCCAGTCTAACTGATCCGCCAGTGTCGAAGGATCGCCTTCCAGATCATCGAGAACACGCTCCCAATCATCCAGGAGAAAGCCGTCCTCGGGCGCCGGGTTCACCTCCCGGACGAGAGCGAGGTAGCGGCGCTGGACGTCCACGGCGGTCGATTCCCTCCCATTGGCCAGGTCGCATTCCCATCTCCAAGCGGGGTCACGGGATATGGATCGCATGGCCGCCACCGGGTCCTCGATCTCCGGCAGACGTTCCGGATCGATGTGCGCCAGTGCCGAGAGCACGGCCGCCGTTGATCCCACTTTGAGGTAATTACTGTAAGGTGACAGGTTGGCGTCCCCGCAAATGACGTGAAACCGCCTCCATTTCGCGGGATCGGCATGGGGTTCGTCTCGCGTATTGACAATAGGACGCTGCTGCATGGTGTCGACACTCTCCAAGACGGAGAAGAAGTCGCTCCGTTGTGAGAGCTGAAATCCCGGCCCCAGATAACTATCTTCCGCCTCCCAACCGAACTTGCCCGCACCGCAGAAAATCTGGCGGGTGACGAGAAAGGCCATCATCCCGTGACTCAGTCTCTCCCACGGCAGGTCCCGGGAAAGGAGATAGTTCTCGTGGCATCCATAACTGTGCCCCAAGAAATCCGTGTTGTTCTTGTAGAGTCGAACCCTGCCTTCACCATTGGCCTCCGCCGTTTTTTCGGAGAGCGCCGCGGCACAGTCCATGACCAGGCGGTCGCCTAACTGATCCTGACGCAGGAGTTCGGCAATTTCACGGCATTCCGGCGTGCAGTACTCGGGATGCGCATGGTCGTTGTAGAAACGGGCGCCGTTTCTCAGGGCGAGATCACTCTTGATCTCGGAAAAGCTCAGTGGCCGGGCCGCGTCCTGAGCAAAATAGTTGGCCTCGTCAAAGTCCTGCCGAAGTTCCTCGACGCGAAAACCGCGGGCGTCGACGTGAGGATCTTCACAGGAGTAGTCCCAGCGCATGCGCACACCGCGCCGGGTCGCCGCCCGCACGAGGGCGATCGATTCGGCGACGACATCGTACTCCGGCCCAGGCCGCTCCCGGCTGATGCCATATTCTGTTTCCAGGCCGTAGAGGACCGGGGGCAAACTCATACCACACAAAGACTCTTGAGAAGGCGCGCGAGATCAAGATGTACTTGCTTGGCACGGGAGGCCAAAAAGGCGGGCGCCTTCCCGCTCCGCGCTCCGTGCGTCCAGCGCAAGAAGGCAGGGCTCGCCAATCGCAGACACTCGGCAAAACGCTCCATGGCGTGATCGAGCCGCGAATCGCCGCGATGGCGGTTCAGCGCCGAGGCCAGGAGATCGCATTGCTCCGCCGCCTCCAGGAGCTGCGCCAGACGCTCGTCGCCCGATTCTTCACCATCTCCATCCAACCAGCTCTTCAATCGATGATTCAAGGTCTGGAAGAAGAGTTGCGCCTCCGCAGCATCGTGCCGGGGAAGTCCCATCTCCGGGTGCGCAGCGATGTAGGGCGGCAGGACCTCCTCGATTTCCCCCGTCAGCTCAATGAGAAGCCGGAGACACTCCTCCAACTCGCTCGTCAACGGACGCGCACTCATCCAATATCATAGGCGATCGCAGGGAAGTAGGCAACTTACTCCCGAACCGTGATTACGGCCCGGCGGTAGGCCACGAGGCTTGGAGAACCGTTATCTTCCAATGTTAGGATGACATGGATGGTCGCTTCCATGGGGCCGCCGCTCTCCCCTTTTTCCGGAATGATCACCTCGGTCTCTTCGCCTTCAAATTTCGAGAGCGCCGCTGCCCCCTGGAAAGTCCCCGCCTCGCGATAGATCATCCAGTGACGCCTCAAGGAGTTTCCATCGGGATCACGACTCCCCTTGGATGAAAGCGCGACACGATCGCCATGCTTCGCGCTGAGACGTACCACCTCGGTAGACGCCACGCCATTCAGGATCGCGATCGGGTTGTGGTTCGCCTCTTCCACATCTTGGGCCACGCACCAGTCCATGCGGGCGGCGAAATCGTGTTGGTAGTGTTTCCGCCAACGCCAAATGGTCGCTTGATTGGATGTGTGGGCCTTGCCGTCGACCTCCACCGTGTCGCGACTAAACTGGTTGTTCGTCCAGATCCGATGGGACTCGCCGTACGAGCGGTAGTGGACGTAACGGCCTCCCCACCCTCCGTAGCTCGGGCTCACAGCCCACCCCAGCCCATTGTCTATGAGGCCGAGGAAGGACGGGGTATCACCTTCCATGATGTATTCCACCTTGGGATAGAGAGCCCCGAGCGGGCCGTGGTCCTTCATCACATGGCGTTCGAGCCAGGGATTGTCGACCAGTTCAAAATCGACCATGGGTCCGTTCTTGTAATGGCGGTCACCGGAGATGCCCGTCCACGTGGCCCCGTAGTATTCTCGCCAATCGGTGCTGCTGGGCGAGACGATGTAGAAGAGCCGCGGGAAACGCAGTCGCAGCCAACGGCCGGCATCATCCTGATCCGAGATGGTGTAGACGCGCAGTTTGGCCACGAGCTTGGCCAGGGCATCGGGCGAGCGCTGCTTCCGGGCGTCCCAGAGCGCCTGGGCCAGCGTGTTGGCCCCGCCCCAAACGCTGATCCACAGCGGGCGGGGATCATCCCGGTCCGCGGCCGCCAGGAGCAGCTCGGAACCTGCACTGGCCTTCCCTTGGCCCACCGCCTCCATCCCGTAACTCGGCTGCCCCGTCGCCGTCACCGCGAGAAGCGCCTCTTTCGAGGGAAAGCCCGGGGCGTGTTTCTCCAGATTGGGCCGAACCTCGCCGTAGGCCTCGAGCTGGCGTCGAATCAAATCCTCGCGCGTGCCGTTGCGCAGATGCGTCGACGTCGTAGCCACGAGCCCCTCGACGTCATAGGCGTTGGCGTAGACGAGGAACCGTACCATGGACTCCTCATCATCCGGCTCATTGGAAATATCGGTGAGAACGAAAACCCGCTGCTTCTCCCCCAGCAGAGGCAGCCCCGATCCGATTGCCACGGCCAAAAAAACAAAGAAGAAGCACCTCATGAGCGACGCGGAGTTCGAACCGTCTCATTCCAGAGGACGGACTCCCGACTTTCAAGGCCCAAAGCTTGCGCTTTCCGCGATTGGATTTAGAGCTAACGACACCTTACCATCACCGGATAACAGGCTAGATTCACCATGAGCACTAAAGCGACTACTTCGAAATCAACCACGGAGACACCCGCTCTCGAGCGCGGCGAACTCATGACCGGGGCGGAAATCCTCGTCAGCTGCTTGGAGCGCGAAGGCGTCGAGGTCATGTTTGCCTATCCCGGCGGCGCCAGCATGCCGATCCACCAGGCGTTGACCAAATCGGAGCAGATCCGGACCGTGCTCCCGCGGCACGAACAGGGCGGCTCCTTCGCCGCCGAGGGGTATGCGCGGGCTTCGGGCAAGGTCGGCGTCTGCATGGCGACTTCCGGCCCTGGTGCGACCAACATGGTCACCGCCATCGCCGACGCCTATCTCGACAGCACGCCCCTGGTGACGATTTCGGGGCAGGTGCCTCAATTCATGATCGGCCGCGGCGCCTTTCAGGAGACCGATTTCTTCGGCATGACGCTTCCCGTGGTGAAGCACAGTTATCTCGTCACGGACATCAACGAGATCCCTCGCATCGTCAAAGAGGCCTTTCACGTCGCCAGCTCCGGCCGTCCCGGCCCCGTGGTGATCGACATGCCGAAGGACGTTCAGGAAGCCAAGTCACAGCCGGTCTACCCCAACGAGATCAAACTCCGGGGATACGATCCCGGCCGCCCGCTCGACGACGTGGCGCTCAACGAGGTCATCGGCCTGATCAAGGAATCCAAACGTCCCATGATCTACTGCGGCGGGGGCATCATCACGGGCGACGCCGACAAGGCGCTGCACGAGTTTGTCGAGCGCACCGGAATTCCCGTGGCCACGACCATCATGGGCATCGGCGCCTTTCCCGAGAGTCACGATCTCTCTCTAAAATGGCTCGGGATGCACGGAACGGTCTACGCCAACAATGCGGTGAATGAGGCCGACCTCCTCCTGGCCCTCGGGGTGCGCTTTGACGACCGCGTGACCGGCAAGGTGGCTGAGTTCGCCAAGCACGGGACCATCGTCCACATCGACATCGACAATTCGGAGATCAACAAGAACAAGGTCGTCCGTCTCCCCATCCTGGCCAATGTGAAAGAGGCCCTGGAGCGGCTCAACGAACTGTTAGAGAAAGGCGGCGCCAAACCCCAGCCGGTTTCGAAGCACAAGCAGTTCACCGAGTGGTACGGCAAGATCGCCCAGTGGAAGAAAGACAATCCGCTGAAATATGAGGACCCCAATCCCGCTCTCATCCCGCCGCAGTACCCCATCGAACAGCTCTACGATCTGACCAAGGGCGATCTCATCGTGACCACTGGGGTTGGGCAGCATCAGATGTGGGCCGGCCAGTACTACCACTTCGACCATTCCCGCCGCTTCATCACCTCCGCTGGACTGGGTTCCATGGGCTACGGCTATCCCGCGGCCCTGGGCGCCAAGTTGGCCTACCCCGACATGGAAGTGGTCGATATCGACGGCGACGGTTCCTTCCTCATGAACGTGCAGGAACTGGCCACGGCGAAAGCTGAGGGCATCGCCGCCAAAGCCATCATTCTCAACAACCAACACCTCGGCATGGTGGTGCAATGGGAAGATCTCAAATACGAGGGGAACCGGGCGCACACCTATCTCGGCAAACCGGACGCCCCGTCGGACATCTACCCGGACTACGTGAAGATGTGCGAATCGTTCGGGGTCACCTGTGAACGCGTGTTTGAGCGCGCCGAAGTTCGGCCTGCCATCGAGCGCCTCTTGGCAGCCGAAGAAGCCTATGTCCTCGACATCATCGTCCCCTACACGGAGCACGTGTTGCCCATGATTCCCGGCGGCATGAGCTACAAGGACGTGATCACCGAGCGCATCGGGGAGAACTTCAAGCCGGCGGACAACAAGCACATCCCGACCGCGCTCTAAGAGCGTAGGCAGGCTCGATTCGCCGGCGACCAAAGCGGAACATGCGCATCGCCGTTCTCAGCGATAGTCACGATCGCCTGGATCACCTGGAGCGCGTCTTGGCTTCCGTGCGCCAGAGCGGCGCCGAGTGCCTCTGCTTTCTCGGCGACTTCTGCGCCCCTTTCACCCTGGCCGCCCTCGCCGAGGGATTCCCCCATCCCATCCACGCGGTCCTGGGAAACAATGACGGCGACGTCTTTCTCCTCATGCGGGTGGCCGGAAAATATCCCCACGTCACCTTCCATCACCCCTTGGCGGAACTCGAACTCGGCGGGGTCAGGGTGGCCCTGCAACACTACCCCGAATTGGGGCGCCGCCTGGCCGAGAGCGGCGCCTACGACGCCGTCTTCACCGGCCACGACCACCAGCGCTACCAGCACCAGATTGGCGAGACCTTGTGGGCCAACCCGGGAGAGATCATGGGGCGCTTCGGCACCGTCAGCTACGGGATCTTCGACACGGGCACCGGCGTCTTCGAACACGTCGAGGTGACGTGAATGAACCCACTTGCAAGGTTGGAGTGCTCTTGAATAACCGAGGGACTGAAGTCCCTCCCACATTCTTGGAGTGCTCTTGAATAGCCGAGGGACTGAAGTCCCTCCCACATTCTTGGAGTGCTCTTGAATAACCGAGGGACTGAAGTCCCTCCCACATTCTTGGAAAGTGGCAGGGACTTTAGTCCCTTTTTCGTTATTTTCGTGACGAGACCCGTAGGGCTAGGGGGCTAACTAACTACTTGTCACCCACCGGTTGAATGAGGACAAAGGGAGAGACCACCTGACATTCGAAGACGGCGTTGGTGGATTCCCAGTAGGCGCCGTGCGGTTCGGAAGGCACCACGAGATCACCGCACTTCATCCACGCCTCCACCCGGCTCTTCTCATCCGCGGCGAAGGCCCGCCCGACTTCAGTGAGATCGAGTGAAGGATCCACGTAGATGAGTGTCCGCTGACCGAGGTGACTCTTGAGATCGCTCCACGCCGCCCTGCCAGAGTACTTGGCGAGCTTCTCCTCTGCAGAGGAGTTGTCCTCGCCCAGCATCGCATAGCGCATGCGCTCGGGCGCCTCCTCCTCACCATCGTCACGAGATTCACTAACCATATCTATCTATCTTCTCTCTCTTTCACGGAGCCGGCCTACCTGAAAAAAACAACCCGCGTGCCTCGAGAGGTCACGCGGGTCAGAATGCTTCCTCCGAACGAACTCCCCCACAGAGGGGAAAGAAATGCCGTCCAGAGTCGAAGCCGTCAGACGTGGCCTAGAGAGCCATGTCTTTGAGCTTCTTTAGCGGACGCACCTTGACGGCAACGGATGCAGGCTTCGCCTTGAACATCTGCTCTTCGCCCGTGAAGGGATTGATCCCCTTGCGAGCTTTGGTCGCCGGCTTCTTCACCGTCGCAATTTTCAAAAGGCCTGGGAGCACAAATTCGCCCACGGAGCGCTTCTTGATGTGCAACTCGATCACGTTGGTCAGCTCGTCGAGAACGGCTGACACTTCCTTGCGGCTGAGCTCGGTGGACTCAGCGATAGCGTCCAAGATTTGCGTCTTGGTGTACTTTTCCTTGGTAGTAGTAGGTTTCTTTGCCACGATTAGTTGGGATTAGTTGTGTAGGGAAATCGCCTTCTCATGCCTAAGCTTGAGGCTTTCAACAAGCTCTTTTTTAAGAAAGTCCCTATTTTTAAGCGATTTCGCCCCCCAGATTGCGTTAGGGGCCTTGCTCGGGCACTGTTTGCCGCCTAGAAGAAGATCATGTCGCCACTGGTCGTCGTCACTAACAAGGCACCGAAAGAGCACTTCCCCGCCCTCTCTCGCACCCCGGATAAGGTGCGATGGATCTTCGCCCAGGATCCCTCGGCCCTCATGGATCGAGGTCAGGTTTTCCAACACATCGCCCCCGCCCAGGCGATCATCACCCAGGGCGAACTCCGGGTCGATGCCGCCCTGCTCGACGCCGCTCCCGATCTCCGGATCGTGGCCAACGTCGCCATCGGGACCGACAATTTCGATTGCGCCGCCATGACCGAGCGGGGCGTGTGGGCCACCAACGCCCCGGACGCCTTCACCGAGTCCACGGCCGATGTCGCCCTGGCCTTGATGCTAGCAGTCACCCGGCGCGTCGCCGAAGGCGACCGCTACCTCCGAGCTGGGCGTTGGGCCGAAGACGGGATGCGCCCCGTGCTTTGGGAGGGCCCATTGTTAGCGAACCTCACCTTGGGCATCGTCGGCTACGGGAAGATCGGCAAGGCGGTCGCCCGGCGGGCGACCGCTTTCGGCATGCGAGTGATCTACACCCGCTCCCAGCCGGACGACGGAGAGGGCTACCGGAATCTCCCCGATCTCATCCGGGAAGCGGATGTGATCAGCCTGCACACTCCGCTGACGGAGCGCACCAGGCATCTGATAGACAAGCCAATGATAGACTCCATGCGGCCTGGCGCCTACCTGATCAATCTCGCCCGCGGAGCGGTGGTCGACGAACTCGCACTCATCGAAGCCCTTCAGAGCGGCCACCTCGCCGGCGCCGGTCTCGATGTCTTCGAAGGGGAACCCAACGTGCGCCCCGAACTCCTCACCCTGCCTAACGTCGTCATGACTCCCCACCTCGGCGGCGCCGCCACGGACGCGCGCCGGGAAGCGCGTTCCCTCGCCGCAGAGAATGTCGCTCGGGTCTTTCGCGGAGAGCAACCGATCACACCGGTCAATTCGCTCGATTGAGAGGACACCAAAAAATTAAGATTGTTCAAACCCGTGCTCGAACGATGATGAACCCCGACCAGCTCAGCACCGGAATCCAATCAGAGGTTTACAAAACGGAGCGTTAATTCTATAGCTTTCTACATGCCTTCCCGCTCGCCGCTGCCACTGCTGCTCTGCCTTCCCCTCATCGCGGGGTGGCTCGCAGTTTCCGCCGCCCCGGCCCAAGTCCGGGAAGCGGAGTGGGACGCAGCCCGAACGGACATCACCGAGAGTTCCAGCGAGCAGTTCCGCATCATTGGCGGCAACAACCACTCCCGCGGGACTTTTGCCTCCTTCGCTGAACGCCAGAAGGAGACCTTTCTCGAACTCCTCAATCAGCGGACGGACGAATGGCACCATCTGATCGTGCTCCGGCTCTCGGGAAATCTGACCGACCCGCCACCGCCGAAACCTCTCACCTGGACGGTCAACCAATTCGGCAAGACCTTTTCCCTCGAGATTCGCGTCCGGCTGCACCAAAAGTTCAATCGGGACAGCCTGCAGGAGACCCTGCTCCACATGCTCATGTTCGAGATGGCTCTGCGAGACGTCGAGATTCCGGTAACGGATCAGCTCATCCCTCGCTGGTTGCGCGAAGGCCTGGTCGGCGCCCTGCGGCTACGCCAGGAGGGACGTCCCAGCGGCTTCTTCAAGACGATGTTTGAGCTCAACCTCATCACTCCCGCCAGCGAAATTCTCTCGGCGACGAAAGACGACGTCGACTCCGTTTCACGTGCCGTTTACCAAGCCTCGGCGAGCGGGTTCGTGCTCATGTTACTCGATCAACAAGACGGGGCCGCCAAGCTGGCCAAACTCATCCACGCCCATGGAGGGGCCCATGAGGCCAAGGGTCACAACCTCGTCGCCCGGCACTACCCGTCGATCATCGGCACTGCCGAACGTCTCGAACGCCAATGGGTCCTCTACTGCTCCAAGCTCGCCGCACCTCAGGCCCTGGAGTTTCTCGATCCCAAGGCGACCGAGGCCCAATTGGCCGATGCCTTGAAGGTCAGTTTTCTCGAATTCGAGCCCGAGAATGAGGCGGCCTCCGCCAAGCCGAAGAAGAAACGAAAATTCCTCCAGGGCCTCTTCAACCGCAGCCGCTCGAAAGATGACGATGAGAAGGCGGAGGACCCCGGGGGCGACGTCGAGGGCGAGGGTGACCGTGAGATTCAGGCCAGCTCCTCTGGAGCCAGGCCCACGAGGACATTCAAGGGCACCATCATGGATTTCGAGCGGATCCTCCCGCGAAAGGAT
>JANQJH010000173.1 GCA_028281705.1 Verrucomicrobiales bacterium | reverse complement strand
AAGAGCACGATACTGCAGACGATGTTCACCGCCACCGCCACTCCCCCCATCGCCATGGGAGACTTGGTGTCCTCCCGGGCGAAGTACCCCGGTTGCAGCACCTTGATGAGAACATAGCCCGGCAACCCCAGCGCGAATCCCGCCAGTGCCCATCCCGTTTTTTGCGCGTCCTCGGCATCGAACTTCCCGCGCTCGAAGAGAGCCGAGACGATCTCGACCGGAATCACCAACATCGCCACCGCGGCGGGCACGGTCAGCAGCATCCCAAGCTCCACCCCCTTCAGAATACTCTCGGAGGCCTCGTGCTCCCGGCCGCTTCGCAGACGGCGTGTGACCTCGGGCAACAGGACCACCCCGAGGGCGATCCCGATCATGCCCAGTGGCAGCTGGTAAATGCGGTCCGCCACGTAGACAAACGAGATCGCGCCCTCCTGAAAGGAGGCGATGATGCCCCCGACCAACAGGTTGACCTGCTGAATCCCGGCAGCCGCCACGCCCGGTCCCATGAGAATGAGGAGCCGTTTGAGATCGGAATCGAGGACGGGCTTTCGCACCAGCATGAGCGCCTTGTTGCGGGCACACGACAGCCACAGGGCCCCGAACTGCAGAAACCCCGCGACGGCCACCGCCCAGGCCAAGGTCGCGCCGGGCAGGTAACCAAGCTGCCAGATCAGAGTGAGGGCCACGAGCAGGGTCACGTTGAGAATGATGGGCGCGGCGGCCGGCATTCCGAAAATCTTGAAAGTGTTCAGGACCCCGCTCAGATGGGCCGCGAGCGCCATGAAAAGCAGGTAGCAGAACATGATCCGCGACAGTTGCACGGTGAGCTGGAAGGTGCCCGGATGGTTGCGATAGACCAGTAAGCTCGCCTTGCGCACCTCCTCACCTTCCGCACTGGGACCGATCTCGAACTGCCCCTTGAGTTTCTGGTAGCGGTGATCGTCGGGAAACTTGATGCGCACCCAGCCGGCGGAATCGATCCGGTAGCTCCCCTCCTCTCCCAGCGACATGCCCTCGATCTCGAAGCCCTCCTTGCCGGGAAAGAGCGGTTCCTCTTCTCCGCCCTCCGCGACCACGCGCGCGCTATAGAACTCCACACGCTCCGACCAGTGGGCGACGGCCTCCTCGCTCTTGCTCTTGACCTGGAAGTAAACCTCGCGGGCGCCCCGGGTGTTCACCTCCAGGGTGGGATGCGACATGCCCGCCCCCACGTAGCCCAGATTGCTTTCGAACTTGGGAAGAAACCCAGGCACCACCAGGGCCATGATCCAGTGCATGCACGGAATCGCCACCATGGTGAGCACCCCCAGCACCACAAAGAGCGAGGAAAAGGTATTGCGAGCGAACCCCACCGCCGCCTCATGCCCCTCTTCCTCCAACTTCTTGCCGAAGAGCGGGACAAAGGCCGCGTTGTAGGCGCCCTCCCCGAAGATCCTCCGGAACATGTTGGGGAAACGGAAGGCCGCAAAGAAGGCGTCGGTCACCTTCGAAACCCCCAGGAGCTGCATCATCAGCATATCCCGCAGGAATCCCAGGAGCCGGCTCACCAAGGTGAACCCGGACACCGTCATCATGGCCCGCAACATCCGGAGCTAGGATGCCTGAGCGAAACGGATTATTCAATGTTTACGAACTAACGGCCTGCTCCCCATCCTCGGGTCGCGATTGTGGGACAAATCCCTTCCAAACAGTCTCCCCACTCCGTTTCCGATCCGATTCAACGTCGTCGCTGATCCGACAGAGGCCTGGGCGCGGGCCGTGCGCAAACATGAAAAGTGCCTGGCCGGAATGGCCTGTGGCGAAGGGTGACTCTCGTCGAATTTCATCCGTGAGCATCTGTGGAAATCCGAGTTCATCTGTGCCCAATCCAATGAGATGAATCCTTTGAAACACAGATTCTCACAGATATCCACCGATAGGCACAGACAGGTCGTCTCGCAGCACTGTAGCGGCGCGGCTCACGACACGGCGTAGCTCAAGGAACGAAGACGGTCCCCGCGCCGAAAAGGCGTTTCCTCAAGCAATCAAAGGGTTGACCAAAGGACAACGTTTCGGAAGGGAAAGCCCTTCCGCTACTGCCGCCTCCTCATCCTCGGGTAGCGATCAACCTTTCGTCGCTCGGAGGTCGAACTGCCTGCTCTCGCTAGGTGGGACTATCTGACTTCGCCTCCGGTATGGACTGTCCCCTTCCGCAGCTCTCGGAACTCCACAAACACGTCCCCTTTTTCGAATCCGAAGTGAGACACCACGGCCTCAGCCACGCCATCGAGAGCGGCCGCGATCTCTGCGGAGCCGCGCCCCTCGTACGCAGAAATGGTCACCAACGGCGAATGTCGCTCAGATCCCTCACGGCCTCGATACACCCCGCCCTCAAAGTACTCCCCGGACCGAATCTCAGTGAAACAGGACCAACACTGATCCGAAGCCAAAGAGAACGCCTGCGCCACCGCTGCGGATGTCTCCGACAGCAGATCAGCGACCCTTAAACTCTCTGTGCGAATAGCCTGAATGCGGATGACGGGCATCGTCGTGCGCCTCGCGTTATAGCCTAGCCGTCCTATGACTCAAGGGTGGAAGCCGTCCTCACCAGTAGGTCATTCACTCCAACAATTTCAGCCAAATGAATCGGATCAATTCGTTCTCAAGAGTTCACCACCGAATGCCTTAAAGGCATCGAGCCATGCAAGCGGAAAATGCGATTGCAATAACATATTCGCAATGCAACGCTGTGGAGTTCTTGAGAGCGAAATCGCGCCTCGGGTCCCCTCGGGGACGCGAGTGATCGAACCAGTCGATATGCAAGAGTCAATCATGATGACTTGTGCGAGATTCACAAGAGTGTGTTCTGTCCTTTGCTTCTTCGGTTACTGCTACATCTCCGTGGCGATTGCCGATACGGTTATGGTCAACGTCGACTACGAGACCGGAGGGTTCACGTCCGGATACACACCCGGCGAAGTCAACGCACGCATTGATGATAACGGAGGACCGTCCGCACTCGATGCCTTCGAGATGTCGACCGGTGTCGTGCGCGAGGGCACCTATTCGATCCGAACCAAGACAGAGCACAATTCCGCCTATCGATCGTTCGGGAGCCCGCCTCCGGTCCGTGTGGAATCGAGCAATCTCGAACATGAGCCATCGCAGTACGGCAACAACACCCACTTTCTTTACGAGTTCAGCTTCTATCTCGATGAGGCTACTTGGGCGTCCCATACCAATCCGGGGGTGATCATCTGGCAGGCCAAGACCACTGGTAGCTCCCCCGATGCGATTTTCAGTCTCAGGGAGGAAGACGGGAGACTCGAGTTGAGGTTTCGGCACGTTAGTGGCGACTCGAACCAGCTCAATGGCATTACGGTGGTCGACGAAATCCCGCTGGCCAAGTGGATCGACATCAGGTTTGAGGCGAAGTGGGAACGCGTCGATGGCGGTTACCTCGACGTTTCGTATCGGAACGCTTCCGATGGTGAAGTCAATTTCACGGACACGGTGGTCAATGGGGAAACGTATTACACGGGCCGCACCATGAGGGGCAACGGAACAGGCTACTTCAAGTGGGGCCAGTACAGGCCGAGCCTCTCCCCGGAAGACAGCGTGGACCCCAAGACTCGGATCGTCTATCACGACGCGATTCGCGCCACGGAGATGGTGTACACGTTTGAAGATTGGAAGGCAGATCATGCCGTCGCCGGCCAGGAGACGACTTCCGATGAGGACAGCGACTTGGTTACACTCTTAGAAGAATTCGCCTTCAACATGGATCCTAATCTGACAGACTTTCACCACCTTACCACCAGCCTGGGCACGTCCGGGCTCCCTGTCGGATATTTGGCTGAAGCTTCTGGAGCGCCTGGAGAGTATTGCCTCCATGTCGAATTTCTACGGCGCAATGACGACAGAAACCTCGTCTACACCGTCCAGTTCAACAGTGGCCTGGACGCAGCAAACTGGACCGATGTCACCAGAGCGAAAACGATCGTTCCGATCAGCGCATGCTGGGAACGTGTGATTGTCGAAGATTCAGTCACGACGACCACTCAAAATCGCCGATTCGGGCGGGTGAAACTCCAATATAGCCCCCCCTAGCTTCGAGAAGCTAAGTGCATTAATGCGGCCCATTTGCTTCGGCTAACAGTGTTATCAGTATCACCCGGCATCCACTTGTCCGGGTTTTCAAGTCTTTTGATAGTCGGGTCCAAGGACTGATGAAGCAAGCCGTCTGGGGAGACCGCAGCCAATCAATTCGAAACACTCTTACCGTGTCAGAAAATGGTCCATGTTGATAAGACGCCCGGAGGTCTTCCTGTCGCATAGCGCTCTTTCTCTCTGTTCGGGCAATCGATCTCTACGAAAGGAGAATAGGGAGCTCGGATCACCAAAGAAGAAAGGCAGAGGCGACACACCCCTCACCCACTCCCCGCCGCGGCTCTCCGCAAGCGGTCCATGATGGCCGCTCCCAGCCGGACGTTGCTCACCGGTTCCGCCACGATGGCGTCCACTCCGCTCTCGTCGAGTTGACGCAACAGGAAGAAGAAGCGCACCGCGGCCTCGGCCAGCTTTCCGTTGCCCGGGCTGAGAACCTCCACCTTCTCCCAGTCGTGCCGGTCCATATACCCGTCCCGGGCCTCGCCGCGATAGCTGAGAAGGGCGTAGCGCTTTCCCTCCTCCGGAACGAAGTCCTCCGGCTTGTCGAA
>JANQJH010000168.1 GCA_028281705.1 Verrucomicrobiales bacterium | reverse complement strand
CTTTGCATGCCGAGACGTTGGCGCAGGGCGTCGCCGGTGGGGGCTTCGTTGTCCAGCATGGCCGTGTAAATGTAGTCAAAGCCTTCGAGGCGCCGCCGTTCGATGGAATGGCCGATGTAGCGTTCGATGGCTTCGGCGTGCTCCAATTCGTCGCCCGCGAGGATGGTGAAGGCATCGCCTTCCTGTTCCGCCCGGCCCGTCCGGCCGATCCGGTGCACATAATCCTCCGCGTTCTCCGGTACGCGATAGTTGATCACGTGGGTCACATTGGAAATGTCCAAGCCACGCGCGGCGAGGTCCGTGGCCACAATGACGTCGAATTTGCCCTCCCGGAAGCCCTTGAGGGCCTTGGTGCGGTCTTTCTGCGGGATATCCGAGTGCATCGGCGTCACCTTGAACTCGCCTTCCTTCTTCAGGATCACCGTCAACTTGTCCGCCTCCGCCTTGGTGCGGGTGAAAATCATCACGCTGTGGTAATCCGTCTTGCGCAGGAGGGCCAAGAGGAGATCGTCGCGTTGTTCGTAGGCCACGGGAAAAAAGCCGTGGGTCACGGTCTCCGCGACCGAAGCGCGCCGGCCGATGGTGATTTCCTCGGGATCCTTCAGGGCCCATTTGGCGAAATTCTCGATGGCGGCCGGCATCGTGGCCGAGAAAAACAAGGTCTGCCGTTTGGCGTTACATTGTTTGACGATGCGGCGGACATCCGGGAGAAAACCCATGTCGAGCATGCGATCGACCTCGTCGAGCACGAGAAAATCCAGATTGCGGAAGTGGAGGACCTTGCGATCAAACAGATCCAGAAGCCTCCCCGGGGTGGCGATGACGACGTCGACACCCCTTTTCAGGGCGTCGGTCTGTTTCTTGTAGCCCACACCGCCGTGGAGAAGCGCTATGGAGAGGTCCATGTACTTGGCGTAGAGCTTGAACTGTTCTTCGACCTGCGCGGCCAGTTCCCGGGTCGGTTCGAGGACGAGGCAACGGAATTTCCCGTGTTTCTCCAGCTTGGAGAAGATGGGGAAACCGAAGGCAGCGGTTTTCCCCGTGCCGGTTTGGGACGCACCGATGAGATCCCGTCCGTTGAGGACCAGGGGGATCGCTTGCGCTTGGATATTGGTCGGTTTTTCGAAACCCAGGTCGTGAACCGCGTTTAAAACGGGCTCCGATAATCCTAGATTGTCGAAAGTGGATTGGGCAGCCTCGATTTCCATTGATTAAGCGAGCCTAAGTAGGTCATTCCTCTCGTCCCGTCAACGAGGCGTTTGCACCAGCGCCAGAAAGCTGCATGTCTTCTCCGCTCTGCGCCCGTCATCTTGTCCTCCTGACCGTCGCGGTGCTCTGTCTTTCGTCGGCGGTCCTCCTAATCCAGTTGAGCACGGCGCCGCCGGCCACGCTTTCTGCCTGGCGGCTCTTCCTCGCCGGGGTGGTTCTCTTCCCGCTCGCCTGGCGGGAGTGGGCGCGGCATCGGGCTGCGGGGACTCGAATTCCCTTGGATCTGACCCTCCTGCCCGGGTGTGTCCTCGCCGTCCACCTCATTACCTGGGTCATCGGCGCCCGCCAGACACCGACGGCCAACGCCAGTCTCATCGCCAACATGGCGCCCGTGGCGCTCCCGGGCCTGCTCTATCTCCTGGTCAAGGAACGGGTCAGCCGTCGCGAGTGGATCGGGACGGGAATCGTCCTGTTGGGCTTGGTCGTCCTCGTCGGAGGAGACGTGCATCTCTCGGCGGCCACGGCCCGGGGCGATCTCATCTGCTTCGCTTCCATGCTTTTTCTCGCGTTCTACTTCGCCCTGGCACGCCAGCGGAGCCCGCAGATACCGGGATTCGCCCTCTACATCACACCGCTCTATTTCACCGCCGGGGCGGCCTGCGTGGCTTATCTTGGGATTACGGGCGGTCCGCTTTTGCCCGAGCCCTCCCAGTGGAAATGGGTGGTGGCCCTGGCGCTCGTGCCCACCGTGGTCGGTCACGGCCTGCTCAACTACGCGATGAAACATCTCCGCGGCCAGGTGGTGGCCGTGGCCAGTCAGACCCAGTTCATCTTTGCCGGGACGGCGGCCTATTTCGTGTTCGGTACCGTGCCGGCGATCACGTTCTACCCGGCCTGTGTGCTCGCCTTGTGGGGTGCGGTCTTCGTCTTGCGGAAATCGCCCGATGCCGGCGAAGAGAAGCCCCATGGCCGTGGTTGCCCCGCCGATTGATTTGATCACCTTGGCGTTGCGCGCCTCTTGCTTTAACGTTTAGCCATTCCCCCTCCCATCTCTCTTTCTATCGATGCAATCATCCTTCTTCGTCTTCCTCGTGGGTTTTCTGAGCTCGCTTCATCTGGCGCAGGCCGAGGTCGTGCTCAGCGAATTCCTCGCCCGCAATGAAACCAGTGCCCAGGATGAGTCGGGCGACACTGCCGATTGGTTGGAGATCCACAACAGCGGCGTCGAGGCTGTCGATCTGTCGGAATGGTCGCTGACGGACAACGTGGATCGGCCTCGCAAATGGCAGTTTCCCGCCTCAGCGATGCTGGCCCCGGGAGAGCGGCGGCTCGTGTTTGCCACGGGATTGGATTTGCGTGAGGATGTGGATGGTGAATGGCACACCAACTTCCGGCTCTCCGCCGCCGGGGAGGACGTTGCCCTGGTGAAACCGGATGGTGAACTTGCCACCCTGTACCCAGCGCAGCCGCAGTTCGATGACGTGCCCTACGGAACGGATGCCTCCGGAAGAATCGGCTATTTGACAACGCCGACACCGGGCGAAGCCAATGCCGAACTCACCTATCCTGGTCCCGAGATCCTCGAGACCAATCATGCGCCTGAGAACCCGCAGCCCAATGAGGACATCACGGTGACGGCCAGTGTGCGTGCGGTGGGCGACGCCCTGGTGGGAAGTGTGACCTTGCATCATCGGGTCGATTACAATGGGAAAACGTCGGTCGCCATGCTGGACGATGGGACCGAGGGTGACGTCGAAGCGGGTGATGGCATTTACACCGCGGTGATCAGCGGGCGCACACTCTTTGGGCCGCGCATCAAGGCCGGATCGGTGGCCCGGTGGTATGTCGTCGCCGAAGATGCCGAGGGCCAGTCCTCACGCTTTCCTCCTTTCCTCGATGTCGAAGGCGTCGATCAATCGGCCGAGTATCTGGGGGTTCTCGTCGAGGCGGAGATCGATACGGATCTTCCCGTGTTGCACTGGTACACGGATGAAGAGGGCGATAGCCGCAGCCGTCGCGGGGCACGTGCCGCCGCGGCCTATGGCGGGAAGTACTACGACAACATTTATGTGAGGCAACGCGGCGGAGCCACCAATGGACAGTCCCAGAAATTTGTCTTTAACAAGGCGTATCCCATCGAGGTCAATGACGACCTTCCCGCGGTGAGCGAGTTGAACCTCAACGCCCAGGGGTCCGACGGGAGTTATCTCCGGCAATCCTTGGCCTTTGAATCCTTCCGCTGGGCCGGCAATGCGTCGTGCCACTCGTTCCTCACACTGATGTATCTGAACGGCGAGGAAGATCGGACGGGCGTTCTCATTGAGCAGGTCGACGACGACTTTCTCGACCGCAACGGCTTCGATCCTCTGGGGGACCTCTACAAACTGGTGCAGCGTTCTAATCTCATGCCGGTCTTCGCCGATGCCACGACCGGGGTGGAGAAGAAGACCGGTGACGAATCGGATCTCTCGAGTTTTCAAGGTCTTGTCGACGGCCTCGACTTGGAGGGAGACGAGCTGAAGGCCTATCTCATGGATGCCTTGAATCTTCCTCAAGTGATGAATTATCTCGCGGTTCGCTCCATCACGTTGGATGCGGATGACGTGCGGAAGAACTTTTATGTCTATCAGGATACGCTGGGCACGGGCGAGTGGTCGATTTTTCCGTGGGACAAGGATTGGACCTTTGGGGTTCGGGGTGATGGAGGTCCCCATCTGGAGCATCCTTTCTTTGGCGATCAAAAGCATCTCAAGACCAACGCCAATCAGTGGAACAAGCTCTATGACGCGATCTTCGGTGAGACGGTGACGCGGCAGATGTACTTGCGTCGCTTGCGCACCCTGGCCGAAGCCATGCTGCAGACCGAAGACACTCCGCCGGAGGATCTTCGCTTCGAAAACCGCATCGATGAGATGTTTGCTCAGGCCGAGGGCGACATTCCTAACGGAGTCAACACCTTGAAGCGTTTTTTTCCGGAGCGCCGGGAGCACCTTTTTGTCGATTTCTCCGCCGGGGGAAAGGAATCACTCCTGCCTTCGCCGCAGGAGGAGGCGCCGCCGATTGAGTTTGGCGAGATCGTGTTCGCCCCTGAGAGCGGCAACCAGGATCATGAGTATATCCAGCTGATCAATCCGAACCGGGTCGCGATCGACATCTCCGGTTGGAAGTTGGAAGGCGGTGTCAACTTCATCTTCGCCCAGGGAACGGTGATTCCCTCGGCAAGTCTCTTCAATCCAGGGATCAATCAACTTTATCTCTCTCCCGACGTCACTGCCTTTCGATCCCGCCCAACAAGTCCCACAGGCGGTGAGGGACACTTTGTTCAGGGTGACTATGGCGGGCACCTTTCGAATCTTGGTGAGACCTTGATCTTGCGGAATGCCGAAGGTCAGATCATCGCCGAGACTGCGTACGAAGGGAACCCCTCGGATGTTGAACGTCATCTCGTCATCTCGGAGATCATGTATCACCCGGATGACGACCGCCCCGATGCCGAGTTTCTCGAGCTCGCCAATCTGAGCGGAGAGGCGACGCTCGATCTTTCGGGACTGACTTTTTCTCAGGGAATCGATTTTATTTTCCCCGCCGGAGTCGAGCTGGCGCCTAGATCTGTCTTGCTCTTGGTCCAGGACGAAGCCGCCTTTAAGGCCGTCTATGGAGAGGACAGGCCCATCGCGGGGGTCTACGGTGGAGCCTCACGTTTAGCCAATGGCGGCGAAACTCTGAAGCTTGAAGACGCGGCGAACAATACGATTCTCGAGTTTCGCTACGACGATGAGGACGATTGGCCATTGGAAGCCGACGGGCAGGGCGCTTCCCTGGAACTTGTCGATCTCAGCATGCGCTCCGACTTTGATGAACCGGCGGCGTGGCTCGCGAGCACCGTAGCCGGCGGGACTCCCGGGCAATTGGGAGGTGACGTTCCTCCGGTGGACAACGATCTGATTGACGGCGACGGCGATGGCGTGGTGGCTCTGCTAGAAGAGGCTTTTGGCACGAGTGACAGTGATCCGAATCAGGGCGCGAACAGCGTCTCGGTGCAACGGCAGACCGATGGTGAACTGGTGGTGGAGACGGTGTTGGTCACGAGCGAGATCACCTTGGTTCTCGAGATCTCAGATGATTTGCAGAGCTGGCAAGTGGCTGATGACCAGGTCTTTACCTTGAGCCGCGAAGCGAGCGAGAATGGGGGTGAACGACTGCGTTGGGCTCTGGTTGGGGAGGCAGCGGAGGTGGGCTTTCGCGCCATCAGACTCAGGGCCTCCCGGCAACCGTGAACGAGTAGATGAAATGGTTGGAGTGGTTCATCGTTGCCATCGTCGGTTATGCCTTTGGGACGATGGTGATGCTACACTGGCACCGTCCGACGTTGACGAAGAGGGCGAGTCCGAGTCCTTGGGCCGTCCAGCCCGGCTCGAAGGCGCCCTGGCGCAGAGAAATGAACCCGAGCGGCTGGCAGAGATCCACGAGACCTGGGGTGGCTTGGGGCAATGGACGGCCTTTCGCTGGGGCGCCAGCCGGACACTATTGGCGCAGTGGGCGGCGAAGGATGCTCGGGCCTTGCACGAATGGGCGATGACCTTGCCGGCTGAATCCCGTCTCCCGGTGGCGCAGGTTCTTTTTGAGCATTGGATGCAGGATGATCCCTTGAGGGCGCTATCAAAGTTGTCAGAATCCTTTCCTGAAGCGGTTAATGGTGTGTTTGCCGATGACGGTTTCCCCATGCCCTACCTGCCGGAGGCCACGCTTTCGGATTTCTTGGCCTGGGTCGACGCGGTGCCTGAGGCCTACCGGGCTCGCGTGCTCCTCTGATCTTTCACCTGATCACCGTTCCCAAATGGCGGAGGAACGTGAACGACGGGCGGCATTGCGCGAGGCGCTTTGGGGCGTGAGGGAGTAGGCGACGCGCTGGCTCAATGATAGTCCAGCCAGTGGGCATTCGAAAGGTCTGTTTTTCACACGACACCTGCGGCAAGCGAGGCGCTTGCCCTACAAATACCCGAGTTTTCTAGATGGTGTCGTAGGGCGGCCGCTAGCTTCCAAATTACCGAGGGACTGAAGTCCTTCCCACATTCTGAGAAAGTGGCAGGGACTTTAGTCCCTTCGTTGTTTCCGGGATTAGACCCGTAGGGTTGGCGTGCCAACTAACGACCTGCATGGGTCTGGCCCACGCGGTAGACGCAACGACGGGCTCCGCTGAGGATGTGTTCGTCGCGTTCGACTCGGACTTTCTCTCCGAACACGCGTTGGAAGACATTCAATTCCGCCTGGCAGAGTCCCGAACACATCGACGCGGCCGAGCAAATTGGGCAGTGGTTCTCGACTAGGAGAGGCGTGCCGTCCTCGGCTTCCAAGACCTCGGCCATGTAACCTTCCTCGCTGCGGATTTCGGCCAGCTTTTCGAGTTTGGTCTGAAGCGAGCCGCGTTTGGGCATTCGGCTTTGGTAACTGGCGACCTGTTCTTCAGTGCGCTGCATGATCAGTTTATCCAGTCCCGAGGCGCCAAACGTTTTCGTGAGTGAAGCGATCAGATCTTGCGCCAGAGCGGCGTGGGCGTCGGGGAAAAACTGATTGGCCTCTTCCGTGAGGTACCATTGCTTGGCCGGCCGGCCGATTGGCCGGGGTTCATCCCGATAAGTGACCAGGCGCTCGTTTTGCAAGGCGTAAAGATGCTGCCGAACCGCCATGGCGGACGTGCCGATTTCATCGCCGATGGCTTGGGCATCCTGGGCGCCATGGATTTTGAGGAACTCCAAGATGCGGTGTCGGGATTTGGCGTCGGTGGATTGCTTTTTGAAGGCCATTTCTTTTTATAAAGAATTATCTTTACAAACTGCATTTGTCAATCAGGGTATTTCTAAAGAAAAAACTAAAGAAAATAATCCTATGAAATCCAGAACCACCCACGCACGCTTGGAACATGCCAATCTGAAAGTTCTACACTTCGACGACGCGCTGCGCTTTTTGAAGGCGGCGTTTCCCGAGTTCCGCATCCGTCATCAAGAAGGTGAAGGCAACGATCGTTGGGCGCACATAGGGACGGACGACTACTACCTGGCGATCAACGCGACGACCGCGGAACGAGCGGCTGCCGACCGGCCTTACACGGGCTACCCGGGTGTTCAGCATCTCGGCTGGGAAGTTTCCGATGTCCAGAGTCTGCGCGAACGGCTCCTTGCCGCCGGTTTCGAGGAGAGCACCTATCCCAACCACCATCCCCATCGCAAGCGCGTCTATTTCTACGACGCCGATGGCAACGATTGGGAGTTTGTCGAGTATCTGAGCGACGATCCGGCGGAGCGAAACGATTACGCCTTGGCCGGATAGAGACCATGCTCGCCGAAATGGAGAACGCGCGCCGAGTCAGATGGAAGCGCGTTTAATGAGGGACGGGATATCAAGAGGACTCTTCGGAGTTGCGGTATGGAGGGGGCCAAAATGATGGTAGACTTGGCGTCTAGGATCGGGTTGCCGCGAGGGACAGGGTATATTCCGCGCCGGATTAGGGACGGGGTATATTCGAGCGAGTAGGTCCACGAAAGGCACGGAAATCGCGAAAGGACTCAAGGGGACGCGCGCGCGATTTAGGGCAGTTCGAATCCCATGGCTGCGAGGAGCAGTTTGAGATCTTTGTCGGGTTGTGTGTAGAGCTGCATCTTTATGCGGCGTCCGTCTTCCAACGGCAGGTGAACCAGTCATCTCGCCTGTCGACGAAGGGCGGTGATGCGGACAATCTTGTCCGCTATTTCGACGAACGATTAAAACGGAATATTATCGTCATCTTGTGCCGTCGAATTGTCATCTGATTCTGGTTTCCGATTTTCGCCATCGGTATCAGGCCCTTCTTCGATTTCCATCATATCCTCCCACATTCCGTGTTGATGAAGCCAGATAGGGTCAGCATTTCGTCGTATGAATTCGTCGACATCCATGCCTTCGACTGTGGGTGGGCGCTTCACTCGCTTTTGTTTGCCGTTCATGAACACGGTCATGTACTTGGCTTTCTCGGCTTTTTCTGCGCGAGTCAGTTTTCGCTTCTTTCTATTGCGCTTTCTCATCGAGGCGGACCAGGGTTCACTATCGATCTTGATTCGGCTGGGTGGGATCAGCAGTTTGCAAAGGGGCGTTCACCAGCAGGCTGTCCAATTCCCGGAGGTTCTGCTGGGCGAGGCTGAGGATGTGATACTCGTCGTCGTGGTGAGGTGCGGTCGCTGCGATGGCCTCGATCTCGTGTTCCTTGAAACGGCGTGCGGCGTCCTTGGCGTGGTCGATCTCAAAGCCGATCTCCTCGAGTACGGCGATGGCGCAATCGAGGGACGAGCCGAGCTGTTCGACGAAGAATCGCACGCCGGCTTCGTGGAGGAGGTAGGCGTGGTGGCGCGAGCAGGCGCGGGCGAAAATCTTCAGATGGGGAAAGTGTTTGCGGCAGGTCTCGATGATTCCCATGCATTCGTCTTCATCGTCGAGTGCCAAGACGAACAGTTGGGCGTCCTCGGCGCCCGCCGCCTTCAACAGGTGACGGCGGGTGGCATCTCCGTAGTAACACTTCAATCCGATTCGCCGAAGGAGGTCGACGTGGTCGCTGTCCCGCTCGAGCACCGTGGGCATGCAGCCGGCGCTGCGGAGCAGCCGGCCCATGGGGTGTCCGAAGCGGCCGAATCCTGCCAGAAGTACCTTTGCCTTGTCGTTGGCCACATCGGAGGGGCGCTCCGGAGCGACCGCCTCGCAAGTTCCGAATCGTGGCAGGATCACGTTCTGCACCAGGAGCAACAGTGGAGGCGCCAGGGCCATTGAGAGGACGACGGCCGCGATCATTTGGGAGGCCAGTTCGGCGCTCAACACTCCTTGCCCGACGGCGAACCCTCCGAGCACGAAGGCAAATTCGCCTCCCTGGGCGAGCGCAACCGCGAAGAGCAATCGTTGATCAAATGACAGTCCGAACCATCTGGCGAGCCCATAGAGCACGGCAGCCTTGAGGCTGATGAGTGCCAGGACCATGGCGCCGATGGTTAGGGGTTGGGAGACGATGAGGGCAAAGTCGATCCCGGCGCCAACGGCGATGAAGAATACGGCGAGGAGGAGGGCTTTGAACGGTTCGATGTCGCTCTCCAGTTCGTGCCTGAACTCGCTGCTGGCCAGCACGACCCCGGCGACGAAGGTGCCCAGAGCCGGAGAGAGTCCCACGGAGTCCATTAAGAGTGCGATCCCGACCACGAGCGCGAGCGTGGTTGCGGTGAGTGCCTCCGTCACCTTCAAGGACGTGATCCATCGCAGCCAGGGGGTGAGCAAGAAGCGTCCGATGACGACGACGGTCGCGATGGCTCCGACGATGACCAGACCCTTACTCCAGCCGGGAACGGAATCCATCCAGGTCGTGCCGGATCCGTGACCATCGTGCCCATGGCCATCGACCGGCAGGCTGGCGAGGAGAGGCAGGAGGGCGATCATGGGGATGACCGCGATGTCCTGGAAGAGGAGGACGGCGAAACTTTGGTTGCCGGAACTGGTCTCGCTGATCCCGCGCTCGCGCAGATTCTGCATCACGATGGCGGTGGATGATAATGAGAGGATCATGCCCAGGGCCAAGGCCTCCCGCCAACCGATCGGCAGGAGGAGGGCGGCGCCTCCGAGCACGGAGGTCGTGAGAAGCACTTGCAGGCCACCCAGACCCAGGATCGGTCCGCGCATTCGCCAGAGGCGCGTCAGGTTGATTTCCAAGCCGATGACGAAGAGCATGAGCACGACTCCAAACTCGGCGAAATGAAGCACCTCCTCTTGCTCGTCGCCCACGAGTTGGAGGACGGAGGGGCCGATCAAGGCGCCGATGACGAGGTAGCCCAGGACGGCTCCGAACCCGAGCCGGCGGCCGAGCGGCGCGGCGATGGCCGCCGCGGAGAGATAGATCAGTCCCCTGAGAAAAAGCTGGTCGTCCATGATCTGGTATCGAGATCCTCTCGATTCACTCGGCCCTCTACATGATCATGGCGACCGATCCAAGTCTCTTCTCTTCTCAGATCGACATGGCGGCGAAGCCGCCGTCGACAATGAGTTCGGTGCCCGTGATGAAGGAACTGGCTTCATTGGAGGCTAACAAAAGCGTGGCACCGACGAGTTCCTGGGCTTCGCCGAAGCGCTTCATCGGGGTGTGCCCCATGATTTGGGCGACGCGGTCTTCGGTGAGGACCTTGCGGTTCTGCTCGGCAGGGAAGAAACCGGGAACGAGAAGATTGACGCGGATTTTGTGAGGAGCCCATTCGCGTGCGAGGTTCTTACTCAGGTTGTGCACCGCGGCCTTGGTCATCGAGTAGGTGAAGACGCGGGACAAGGGCGTGACCCCGGACATCGATCCGATATTGATGATGGAGGCGGGGATCTCCTTTTCCAAAAAGTAGGCGCCGAAGACCTGACAGGCGACGAAGACCGCCTTGGTGTTGGTTTGGAGGATGCGATCGAACTCGTCTTCGGGAATCTCGAGAAATGGGGTCGGGGAGTTCACGCCGGCGCCATTGACGAGGATGTCTACCTGGCCGGAGCGCTCGACCACTTGGTCCAGCAGGGCTTGCATGCTGGCGCGGGCGTTGACGTCGGCGGCGACAAAGTAGGCCTTGCCTCCCGCGCTCTCGATCTTGGCAAGGCGGGCCGCCGCCTTTTCCTCGCTGCGCCCCACGAGAACGACTTCGGCGCCGGCATCGGCCAGGCCTTCAGCCATGGCGCCGCAAAGCTCGCCAGTGCCGCCGACGACGACGGCGGTTTTTCCTTCCAGTGAAAAGAGATTATTGCTCATTGGGCTGTTCCTAACTGATTGAGTCTAGCAATTGGATTAACGTACGACTCGGGCGCTCCCGCCGCCCATGAGTTTCTCGACTTCGCCAACGGAGGCCATGGAGGTGTCTCCCGGCGTCGTCATGGCGAGGGCACCGTGGGCCGCTCCGTAATTGACTGCTTGCAGGGGATCGTTGGTGGAGAGGAACCCGTAAATCAGCCCGGAAGCGAAGCTGTCGCCACCGCCGACGCGGTCCAGGATTTCCAGGTTTTCGCGGTGGGTCGCTTCGTAGAATGCGCCGTCGTGCCAGCAGATGGCGCCCCAGTCATTCACCGTGGCCGTCTTGACGGTGCGCAGGGTGGTGGCGGTCGCCTTGAAGTTAGGAAAAGCTTTGACGGCTTCGCTGATCATCTTTTTAAAGCTCTCGACTTGGATGGCGGAGATATTCTCATCCATGCCTTCGACTTCAAAACCGAGACAGGCGGTGAAGTCTTCTTCATTGCCGATCATGACGTCGACGGAAGCGGCGATGGCCCGATTCACCTCCTGAGCCTTGGCATGCCCACCGATGGCCTTCCAGAGGGAGGGGCGATAGTTCAGATCGTAGCTAACGATGGTCCCGTGCTTGTTGGCGGCTTGAACGGCTTCGAGAGTGAGTTCGGCTGTGGATTCAGAGAGGGCGGCGAAGATCCCGCCGGTGTGGAACCAGCGGACGCCGAGTTCGCCGAAGAGATGGTCCCAATCGACGTCGCCGGGTTTCATCTGGGAAGCGGCGGTGATCCCGCGGTCTGGGACGCCGAGGGCGCCGCGGATGCCGAAGCCGCGTTCGGTGAAGTTGAGCCCGTTGCGGACCGTGCGTCCCACACCATCGTAGGGCACCCATTGGATGTGGGAGACATCGACCCCGCCTTGAAGGATGAAATCTTCGATGAGCCGGCCGAGATCGTTGTCGGCGAAGGCGGTGACCACGCCGGTGCGCAGTCCGAAACATCGGCGGAGGCCGCGGGCCACGTTGTACTCGCCGCCGCCCTCCCACGCCTGGAACTGCCTAGCCGTGCGCACCCGGCCTTCACCTGGGTCCAGGCGCAGCATGATTTCTCCGAGAGAAATCAGATCGTATTGGCAGTCCTTGGCGTCTCGAATGGTCAACATAGCTCCAATCAGAAAGCGAAGACCGAAGAAGACGCAAGCGGTAGTTCATGGACTTGCGAGGACGCACCTCCTTCCCCGTGGAGCACCACCGGCCGGCAGGCGGGCGTGTCAATGCTAAGAAGCCCGGGAGGGAAAACGCGGGGCGGGACAGGGCCAGACGGGTGTGCCTGTATGTTTGGGTGGAGCGATCGCGGTTCTATCCCTTCTTGCCGCGTTTGCGGAAAAATGTGGGGACGTCGAGATTCTCGCCGTCGACCATCGTGGGTGTGGCTTTCTCAAAGCGTCCACGAAGCGGTTCAAGCTGGAGTTCCGTCTGACTCGAGGGAGACACCGGCGGGGCCGCTTCTCTGACAGCCGCGGGAGCGCTATCTGATTGGGTTGCGACGCTGCTGCGCGATCTCTTGGGGGCCTTCTTCGGTTTGACCAGGCCAGCCTTTCCGCGGGGGATGGGCTCCTGGCGGGAGGCGACGGGGATCCTCTGGGTCTGCTCGAGATCTGCGGGAGCGCTGTCTTCACCCTCTTCACCGGACGAGGCGGGGGCGGGCTCCGCCGAATCCTCCACCACGGGAGCTGCCTCGCGGCTTCGAGCCGGGGGGGCGGTGCGTTTCCGTTTGGCTTCGTCTTCGAGTTTCAAGAGACGCTCGAGTTCCTCGCGTTTGCGCTTCAACTCTTCTTGCGCTTGGCGACGCTGGGCCATGAGATCTTCTGCCGTATGGCGCGGCGGAGCCGGAGCCGCTTTGGGAGGTTCAACGGCAGCTTCTGGTTCTGCCTCGACCTCTGCTTCTGCTGGTGTCTCTGCGGTGGCGGCGGCCGCTAGGCTAGAGTTTCGTTTGAGTTCTTCGCGCCGCCGTTGAAAAGCTTCGTGCCGGGCCTTGTCACCTTCGCTCTCGTCGGCGTGTCCGTTAGAACTCGCGGCTTGTGCCTTGGCTCGGCGAGGCTTGACTTTGCGTTTCTCTTCCCGCTGCGCGCGTTGGGCTTCAGCCTCAGCCTCGGCGGCCGCCTGCTGCCGGGCTTGTTCCGCCGCCGCTTCCTCGCGCGCCTTGGCTTGGGCCTCTGCTTCGGCCTGGGCTTGAGCCTCGGCTTCAGCGGCCTCTCGCTGGGCCTGTTCTTCTGCTAGGCGCGCCTCTTCCGCGGCGGCTTCCTCGCGTGCCTTGGCCTCGGCTTCTTCACGAGCTTGGAGTTGCGCCTGCTCTTCGGCGATGCGGGCGGCCTCTTCTTCGGCGGCCTGGCGGGCTTCCTCCTCACGCCGTCTGGCTTCGGCTTCCTCCTCCTGTGCCTGTGCCTCCGTCTCGGCAGCCTGCTGCGCCTCTGCCTCCGCTTCGGTGGTCTCGAGGGCCGGTGGGTCGTCGTGGGTGACTTCGATGGTTTCGGTCTGGGCGTGAACGGATTCGTGGCGGCGCAGATCGTCGAGGCTGAGGGCGCTGATGATGGTGACGCTCAAACGGTCTTCCATTTTTTCATCGGTGGCGGCCCCGAAGAGGATCTGGGTTTCGCTGCCCACGTTCTTGCTCATCTCGTTCATCAGGAGTTCCACTTCGTAGAGTGTCATGGAGGGCCCGCCGACGACATGAACCAGGGCATTGCGCGATTTGCCGAGCAGCTTGCCGCGATCGAGGAGGGGACTGCGCAGAGCGGTCTTGAGTGCTTCCTGAGCCCGGTTCTTGCCCTTGGCCTCGCCATAACCAAAGAGACAGCGGGACACCGGGGCTTTGAGCGCGGTGAGAAGATCGTCCATGCCAATCTGAATCAGACCGGGCTGGGTGGCGACATTGGTGATGGCCTTGATGCTCTGGCTGATGATCTTGTCCGCGTTGGCGAAGGCCTCTTGAATGCCCTCCTTGGGGAGAACGAGCTCTCCCATGCGATCGTTTTCAAACGTGATCAAGGCGTCGGCGCTGCGCTCCAACAGCTTGAGTGCGGTTTCGGCCTGCTGGATTCGGCGACGGCCTTCGAAGGAGAATGGCATGGTGGCGAAGACGACGACAAAGGCGCCTTCTTCTTTGGCGATCCGGCTTACCGTCGGGGCGGCTCCCGACCCCGTGCCCCCGCCGATTCCGGTACAGACGAAGACCATGTTTTGGCCGCGGACGGCGGCGCGGATTTCCTCTTCGGCTTCCTCTGAAGCGAGGATCCCCAACTCGGGATCGCCTCCGGCGCCCAGGCCGCGGGTGAGCTGCTTGCCGATTTGCACCTTGGCATGGGCGGTGGACGTCTTCAGAGTCCGCACGTCGGTGTTCATGCAGATGAGTTCGGCATCGTCCATGCCGTCAAGGGCGAGTTGGTCGAGGACGTTGCTGCCCGCGCCCCCCACACCAATGACCTTGACCAAAAATCCTTGGCTTTGGATCAGTTCGATTTGTTCTTGTCGTTGGTATTCGATCATTGTGTTTGTCGGTTGTTGTAGTTGTGTTTGTTAGATCGGGCGAGGGGCGCCGAAAAGGTCGCGCATGAAGCCGCCGAAGCGCTTGATGATGGAGGCGTGAGGCCGTTCCTGGTATTGCAGTTGAGCGTAGCGGATGAGTCCGATGGCCGTGCTGTAGCGGGGATCTTCCGCGACGGCGGTGACGCCGTTGACCGGAGCGGGGCGCGGCTTGATGATGGGGATGTCACCGAAGACTTCGGCGGCGACGCGGTCCGTACCGGCTAACAGACTCGTTCCACCGGTGAGGAAGATGCCGCTACCCACGCGGTCCAGATGGCCCCAGGCCGCTAACGGTTTCTTCACGTACTCAAATATCTCTGCGAGGCGCATGTAGATGATCTCGTGCAGCTCTTGCAAATCGATCTCGCGACCATTGAACCTGGTTTCGTCCGTCAGGACAATGGAATTCTTGGCGCTGTTCTCATCGACGACCGCACTGCCGTAGTTCACCTTGAGTTTCTCGGCGAGGTTGTGCGGCACCTTGAGCACCATGGAAATGTCATTGTTGATGTGGTCGCCGCCGACGCCGAGAGAACCGGACTGGCAGACGGAGCCATTGTTGTAGAGGACGTAGTCGGTGGTGCCGCCACCGATATCGATGACGAGAGCGCCCTCTTCCTTCTCCTGCCGCGTGAGCATGATCTGTGCGGATGCTAGAGGGCTGAAGACGATGTCGTCCACATCCATGGGCAGTTCCCGAACAAAGCGAATGGCGTTCTGCAGGCGTGTGCGGATCCCGTGGATGATGTGATAGTCCGCTTCGAGCTGCGTGCCGCACATGCCCACGGGATGTTCGACGCCATCCTGACCATCGACGTAGTAGTGGCGAATGTGGGTGTGGAGGAAGGCGTTGGTTTCCGGAATGTGGACTTCGCGCGCGATTTTCTTGAGTTCCTTGACGTCGTCCGCCGTGATCTCCCGCTGATCCTCGGGAATGCGAACACAGCCCCGGTGATTGAGACTTGTGATATGGGATCCGGTGACGCTGAGGTAGACCGCCTTGATCTCGAGGTCGGCCTTGTCCTCGGCTGCACGGATGGCGTTGTAGACGCTGGTGCTGGCGAGTTCGAAGTCGATGATCTCGCCCTTGCGGACGCCGGAAGAGGGCACATCGCCGATACCAAGGATCTTCATGGAGCCCTCGGGGCGCACTTCGCCAACGACGGCACACACTTTGGAAGTGCCGACTTCGAGTCCGACGTATATCTGAGGTCTAGGCAATAGTTAGAAAGGCTGGTTAGGGATCCACACGGAGAATCGCGTTCAATTCCTCATCTGACAAATGGTTGTTTGATGGTTGTTCCGGCGCTTGCCAGCCCGGTGCCGGTGCCGGGGCCGGAGCGAAGGTAGGGGATCGAAGCGGTCTCTCTTGGTGCTGGTGCTGAGAGGGTTGGAGGGCCTGGGGAGAGAAGTCGTCTTGATGATAGATCACGGGGATGTTGTCCGCCACCGTGAGATCGACTTGAGCGAGGTGGCGGTTTTGGTACTCGGCGTGGCGGAGGGCATCTTTCAACTTCACGATCTGCCCGGCGAAGCTCTTCGGTGCGAAGATGACCCGAAGGCGGGATTCGAAGTCGACATCGAGCCGGTATTCCCGGTCCGCATTGATCTGGGCGATGCGCAGTCTGGGGTCGGGTGACCGGTCGGGCCATTGTCCGAGGAGTTTGAGGGCGGCGTGGACCGGCTTCAATTCGAGCCGGTCGCCGAAGGTCACGGCGTTGGAGAATTTGTCTTGTGAGACGAGGATGACGGGGAGTTCGAAGAACTCGTTGTAGATGGTATGGCAGAAAATGGCGTAGCCCTCGGCATCGAGGAGAACGCCTTTCTCGCCGCGGTCGTACCCGCCACCTCGATACCCCAGCCAGGCGACGGGTTCGCGTTCCCAAACGGCGATTTCGAGAGTGTCGGGCACCTTGCGGTTGACCCGGACATCTTTCACCTGGGAGCGCTCGCGGAGCCGAGTGTCGATGCTGGCGATATCGATCTTGAGGAGATTGATGGTCGCCGGGACCTGGGCCGTGGTGAGGATTTCCTGTTTGGTTAGCCGGCCGTCGGTCCCGATCTCCACGTGTTTGAGCATGAATTCGGGGTTATCGTAGAACGCCTTGTGGATGAGGGACCATCCGCAGGCAATCACGGCGGCGAGGACGAAGAGGCCGCAACCGGTCTTGAAGAGGCGCCTCCGGAATTGGGCGGCGCGGCGGCTGGTGCCGCGCTGGGTTTCGACGCGCATTTTCAGCATCTCACGCACTTCACGAGCCTCCCGCCGAGCTTGCCGGGCTCGGGAGCGTGAACGCTTGCTTTGGGAAACGTGTTTCTGGCTCATGACGGACGGCTGATTTGGAGGGACATCTCGGCGATACGAAGGCACAGCTCGGTGAAATCGATCCCGGCGGCGAGCGCGCCCTTGGGCAGGAGACTACTCTCGGTCATGCCGGGGATGGTATTGAGTTCCAAGACCCAGGGCTGTTCGTTTTCGTCTAACAAGACATCGACCCGGGAGTAGACTTCGATTCCCAGGTGGCGATGGGTATCGAGGGCGGCCTGTTGCACGGCCTGGGTCACGGTGGGAGAGAGATCCGCCGGGCAGATGTAGTCGGTTCCGCCCTCGTCGTTCAACCAGGGGTACTTGTTCTTCATGTCGTAGAACCCGGATCGAGGCGCGATATGAACGATGGGAAAGGCTTGCTCTCCCAGGATCCCGACAGTGAGTTCCTTGCCTTTGACATAGGTTTCCACCAGGGCGACTTCGGTGTAGCGGGCGACATCCTGTCGGGCGGCCTCCAGTTGGGAGGGTTCTTGGACGATGTGCACGCCGACGCTGGAACCTTCGCGGGGAGGTTTGACGACATAGGGAAGCGGCATGGCCGGGGCTTCCGAATCCCCGAGACGCCAGTATTCGCAGGCGGGCGTGGGGACCTGGGCGGCCACGAGGCGGTCTTTCGTTAGGACCTTGTCAAAGGCCAGCTTGCTAGAGGCCGAACCGGCGCCGGTGTAGGGGATGCCGCGGGCTTCGAGAATCTCTTGCACCTGGCCATCCTCGCCAAAAGTCCCGTGGATGACGTTGTAGGCGAGATCGGTGCCGTCCGGCAGTTCAAAGTCGGGTCCGGTGACATCGACGTCGACGACATTGACCTCGTTCAAGTCGCGGAGGGCCTTGCTCACACTCCGGGCGGAGACGAGGGAGATCTCCCGCTCGGATCCGGGCCCTCCCATGAGGACGGCGATGGTCTTTCCCTGTAGGCTCGAGTTCAACATCGATCTATCTATCTCACAAATTGGTGGGGCGTTGGCAGAGGGTGACCGATGATCTGGACCTCGGTTTCGAGTTTGATGGCGCGATCCCGCAGGGCTTTGGCGCGGATTTCCTCAATGAGGCCGAGAACTTCGCCGGCGGTGGCGGCACCGTCATTGACGATGAAATTGCCATGGACGTTGGAGACGCGAACGTGACCGTTGCGGTGGTTCTTCAGGCCGAGCTCTTCGACCAACTGGCCGGCGGGGAGAGGTGCCGGGTTCTTGAAGATGCAGCCGGCACTCGGTCCCACGGGTTGGGAGCTCTTGCGTTTTTCTCGCGATTGGGCGAGCCGCGCATCAATGGCCTCTAGAGAGTCTTTCCGGCCGCGAAAAACGGCGGAGAGAGCGAAGTTTTTTTGGAGTTCGGGCACGTGGCGATATTCGTAGGCGAACTCGCTGCCGGCCTTTTCCCGGATCTCGCCACTTTCGTCGTCGAGATACTTGACCGAGACCACCTGATCGAACGTGACCGAGTTCATGTCGCTCGATCCGTTGAAGAGGATCTGAAGCCCGTCGGGATCGGACTCGATGACATGTTTGTGCGCCCGGTCTCC
>JANQJH010000144.1 GCA_028281705.1 Verrucomicrobiales bacterium | reverse complement strand
TCCGCGGGTGAGGACGAGAATGGCCGGGGCGGTCGCGGGGGACGTGGCGGTCGCGGTGGTGGTGGCGGTCCTGGCGGTATCGGTTTTGGCGCGACCGGGGATGGGAGCGGGATGGATTTCATGAGCGCCATCTCCGGCTGGGCCACGACTGATGCCGAGGCTGCGGCCGCCTATGTGAACGGCATGGAGGATGAGAGACGGGGGCGGATTTACACCGTCGGTTTGATCCAGGGGGTGATGGTCAACGGCGCGGAGGCGGCGATGGATTTCATCACGGAGTTGCCCCAGGACAACGAGATGCGAGGGCGCTACACCTCGATGGTGGCCTCTGAAATGCTCGAACAGGGGATCGACTCAGCGAAGAACTGGGCCGATGGCATTTCCGATCCGGAATTGAAAGGAGGCGCCCTCTCCACAGTGGCCGATCAGTATGCTCGCGAAGATTTGGGCGCGGCCGTGGAATGGGTCACGGAGTATGCCGATGAGGAATACGCCTCCCGAGCCGTGACCCAGGTGGCCAGCGAATGGGCCGGGGAAGACCCCCAGGCCGTTCTCGAATGGGCCGCCGATTTGCCCGAGTCGACCCAGGCGAGCGTGTTTGCCGAGGCCCTGGACGAGTGGACGGAGCGGGATCCCGTGGCCGCCAGTGAGTATCTGGCGGAGATGCCGCCCTCAGCGGCGAAGGACAATGCGGTCGAAGGCTTCGCCACGGAACTGGCGCGCCAGGATCCGCAATCAGCCATTGCCTGGGCGGAGACCATCGGTGATGAGGCGCTGCGGACGGAGACCCTGACTCGTGTGGCCCAGAGCTGGTACCGCACGGACCAGACGGCGGCCACCAACTGGCTCCAGGGCAGCGGCCTTTCCGCGGAGTCTCAACAGGCTATTCAAGAGGCGCCCCGATTCGACTATGGAGGCCGCGGTGGTGGCGGCCGCCGGAGACGTTAGTTCATCTGGATTCGTCTTTTTGCCGGCCGATCTGAGGAGCCCAGACCGCGGTAGAATCTTGGCGAATCTCCTAGCAAAGCAGGAATACCTTTCGAGTGCCTCGCGCCCACCCGGCATCCAGTTCATTGATCAATCAAACCCTCTTACAATCCGATGATGACGCGTCCCCTTCTCAAGATGCTAACACTTGTCGCCATTCTGGGTGGCACGTTAGAGGCCGGTACGGGTGATTGGCCCCGTTATCGCGGGCCCAATGGATCCGGTGTGAATCCGGACGGAGGCGAAGTTCCCCTTGAATGGGATGCGGAGAAAAACATGAAGTGGCAGGTGGAACTGCCCGGCCCGGGCCACTCCTGCCCCATCGTGGTGGGCGATCACGTGTTTCTCACCTGCTGGACCGGCTACGGTTTGGATCACGGTGATCCGGGAGATCAAAAGGACCTTCGTTTGCACTTGTTGTGTCTCGACCGCGAGGATGGGAAAACTGTGTGGTCCAAAGCGGTGCAGCCGGAGCTTCCGGAGGAGGAATATGGCGGGATGTTTGCCCAGCACGGCTATGCCACGCACACGCCTGTTTCCGATGGGGAAAAGGTGTTCGCCTTCTTCGGCAAGACCGGCGTGGTCGCCTTTGATCTGAAAGGGAAGAAGCTCTGGCAGACCAACGTGGGCAAGTTGTTGGATCGCCGCGGGTGGGGATCGGCGTCCAGTCCGATCCTCTATAAAGATCTCGTCATCGTTACCGCCTCGGTGGAGGACGACGCTTTGGTGGCCCTGAACAAAGAAACCGGCAAGGAAGTTTGGCGCGAACAGGCGGAGGGGTTTGGGGGCACCTGGGGGACGCCGGCAATGGTCACCGCCGGTGACCGGACGGATCTGGTGCTCAGCGTGCCCTATGAAATCTGGGGAATGAATCCCGAAACGGGAAAGTTGCGGTGGTATTGTGAGGCCTCGCAGGACAACACGGCCTGTTCCAGCGTCTTGGTCCAGGGCGACATGGTCTACGTCATCGGTGGACGTGAAGGGGGAACGGTGGCGGTGCGCGCCGGCGGTCGGAACGATGTCACGGAGTCGCATCGGATTTGGGAGAGCAATCGAAGCGGCCGTACGGCCTCGCCCATCCTTCACGATGGCAAGCTCTATTGGATCAACAGTGGCTTCGCCTACTGTCTCGATGCCAAGACGGGTAAGGAAGTTTATCGCGCCCGCGTTTCCACCGGGAGCAGCCGCGGGGTGGGCGCTGGCGCTGGCACGGGCGCCGGGGAAGCGGAGCGGCCGCAGCCGCCGCGTTCTCGTGGTGGCCGCGGGGGGCGTGGTGGTGGTCGTGGTCGTGGGGGCTTTGGTAGTGCCGACTATGCCTCTCCCGTGGCCGCCGGCGGCCACATGTATCAGTTGAAGCGCAACGGCGAGATGATCGTGGTGCAGTTAGGCGACGACTACAAGGAAGTGGCCAAGAATCGCTTTGAAGGAGGAGGCGGGTTCAGCGCCACGCCCGCCATCAGCAGTGGGGATCTCTTTGTCCGTTCGACGAAGCACCTCTACTGCGTCGGTGCCAAGAAGGCGGAATGATTGGAGCGATATCGGCTCAGCCTGACAAATCTGTTCGTAGAGAATGGCGGGTTTCTTTGGGAAACGCGCCATGGGCGGACAGGAGTGTCCGCATCACGTTGACTACCGCTCGTACGAAGCGGTTCGTTAGTTAGGATCCAGTTTTCTCGGCCGTGAAGGTGCCGTTGATGTCGAAGGGGATCGAATTGAACACCGTCCCGCGAAAGGTGCCCGAGGTCTCGGTGTCGAAGCCGAGATGCACCCGGATGGGCACGATCGTCTCCGGAGGAAACTCCGCCGTGAGCACGCCGCGGTGGGCTTCCTGAAGCCAGCTGGCCTGCTTGATGGTGTCCAGTTCGGCATTTTCCCAGGCAAACTGGCCGCTCGTCCCCGTCTCATCCATGTCGAGCAACATGGTCCAGTTGTGGGAGGTGATATCGAGAACGATCTTGCGGTTGGCGGCGCTGGGTGGCGTGTGAATCACGTCAGGGTAGGACACGTCGATAAAGCGATAGAAGCGCTGATCGGTCGAAGCGATATCCCCTGTGATGTCGAGTCGGTCGAGAGGGGTGACACCCGAGGCGTAGGAAAACAAGTCGCCCGTCCAGGTCTGCAGGTCATCGCTGCGGTAGATCGCCATCCCGCTATTGCTCGAACGAGAGAAATCGATCGCCACCTCACCCGGCGCGGGATAGACCACGAAGGGCCGGGCCTCCTGGGCCACGGGCAATCCCTGGCCTAACAAGTCAAAGGCTTCCGCGGCCTCGCCCACGCGGCGAATGGTGATGCTCTCGATGATCTGGTCCTCCGTCGGCTGGTCGAACTCGCCCACCGGGACCTTGCTAATGAGGTCGATCACTTCGGTCCCCGAAATGACCTCGCCAAAGACGGCATGTTTGTCATCCAGGTGAGGGGCCTCGGAGAGGGTGATGAAGAATTGGCTGCCATTGGAGTTCGGGCCGGAATTGGCCATGGAGAGGATGTAGGGGCGATCGTGACGCAGGCTGGGATCGATTTCGTCCTTGAAGGTGTATCCCGGGCCGTCCGTGCCCTCGCCCGAGAGCGACCCCGCCTGGATGACGAAGTCGGCGATCACGCGATGAAACGTGTTGCCGTTGTAGTAGGGATCGGTGCGGACCTGCCCGGTCACGAGGTCGACCCAGGGAATGACGCCGCTGGCGAGTCCGGCGAAGTTGGCCACGGTGCGAGGCGTTTTCTCCATTTCCAGCCGCGCCGTGAAGTTGCCTTGATTGGTCTTGAAATCAGCGAAGAGACCCTCCTCCTGACAGAGAGCCTGATGTGATGTCAACGGAAGCGCAGCCAACATGAAGGTGAAAAGGACCACCGGGGGAAAAGAATGGCTCATAGGCATGGGGGAATCCGCTTGGTTCTATAGAGATCGGGAGGGATCCTCAAATTGCAACGAAGAATCGGTTTTCCGCTCGAGCTGCCTGCATTTCACGCCAATCCGGCCCTAGTGGCGGCGTGTTTCCTGGAATCACTCTTCAGGGGAGAAAAACGGCCGGACGATCCGATGGCTCTTTGGCCGAACCTGCTCTAAGATCGGCTCGATCTCGCATTTATTGAATCCTTCACCTCTCTGTCTTTCATGATCCGCCACTCCACGTTCCTGCGGTCCGCCCTGGTGTCGGCGCTCGCTTGTTTGCTTGTCATCGTCGTTTCCGAGAGCGAGGCCGAGGAGCCCCTGGCTGTCGTTGGCGGCCTGGCGCCCGGTGAGATTCTCGCGAAATTGGGCGCGAGAATGGAGGCCGGGGTGTCGGAAGAACAGCGGAGAGCCTACGAAGGGCAGTTCGATCGGGTCGATGGGGATGGGGACGGTCGTCATAGCGAGACGGAGTACATCGAGGAGGGGAACTACCTCACGCCGCAGGCCAGGCGCGGCATTTTCAACGCCGCGGACGCTGATGGGGACCGGGTGGTGACCAAGGCGGAGTACCTGCGGAACCGCATCATCACGGATGAAGCCAAGCGCCTCGTGCAAGCGATGGATGACAACGGGGATCGCTTGGTGCAGGAGGCGGAGTTCATCGGCCACGCCACGGCCAAACTGGGAGACGATACGGCGGTGGCGAAAGCGGTCTTTGCCGCCCTGGACACCGATGGGGACGGGAAGATCCGGATCCCGGAGTATCTCCGAGTTTGGGGGCGATGGGCGCGGTCGAGTGCGGACGCGCCATCACCCAACCGTCCGAATATCATTGTCATCATGGCGGACGACCTCGGCTACGGCGACACCAGCGTTTACGATGGCTGGGTGAAGACGCCGCATCTCGAGCGCATGGCTCGGGAGGGAATGACCTTCACCGATTTTCATACCAACAGCTCGGTCTGCAGTCCCACGCGGGCGGCATTCCTAACTGGGCGTTATCAGCAGCGCGTGGGGATCGTCGATGTCGTGGCGCGGCATTTGGACACGCCGGGATTGGACCCCTCACAGAACACCCTGCCCCGGTGGCTGAAGAAGCATGGCTACCGCACGGCGCTCCAGGGGAAATGGCATCTGGGCACGGAACCCAAGTTCAATCCCGTGCATCACGGCTTTGACGAATTCCGCGGGTATCTCAGCGGCTACATCGACTACCATGCGCATGAAAAAACCTGGCATCACGGTCTGGAGATCCAGGATCAGAAGGGGTACAGCACGCATCTCATCACGCAGAATTCCGCGCGCTTCATCGAGGAGAATCACGAGGGCCCCTTTTTCCTTCTCGTGGCCCACGAGGCGGTGCACTTGCCCTTCCAGACACCGGCGGACACGGTGGAGAATCGGAAACCGATTCCCAAGTCGGAGCGCTGGAGCCGCGAGCGCATCCGGCCGAAGTACAAGATCATGTTAGAGGAAATGGACAAAGGGGTGGGAGAAATCCTGGAGGCGGTGCGGCGTTGCGGGGTGGAGAAGGAGACCCTGGTCCTTTTCTTTTCCGACAACGGTGCCATCAGCGCGGGATCCAGCGCGCCCTGGCGCGGCGGGAAGTTCAGCCACTACGAGGGCGGACACCGGGTGCCGGCCATCGCCTGGTGGCCGGGAAAAGTGGCCGCGGGGGTGCGTAGCGAGGCCACGGTGATGGCGATGGATTTCTTTCCCACGGTGCTCGAACTCAGCGGCTTGCCGGCGCCGCCGGAGGATCGGCCGTTGGATGGTCTCAGCCTGGGAGGTCTTCTCTTGGGGAAAGAGGTGGATCTGTCCCAGAGAGAGCTCTTTTTTGGTTATGAGCCCAAACTGGGGACGGCGATGCGGCAGGGCGAGTGGAAGATGATCGTCAAGGGGGATCGGCGGGAACTCTACAATCTGGAGTCGGATCCCGGTGAGAAAACGAACCTGGTAGAGGATTTTCCGCAGCGCGCCGAGAGCATGGCCGAGGCCATCGAGAATTGGAAAAAGGACGTGCGTCCCGGGACCTGAGGCCCGCCGCTGGAACGATTACATGACTTTGGTGGACAACGATAGGTCGATCGTGGGTTGTCCACGAACGACACGAAAATCACGAAATGGCGAGCGAGCTGTGCGGTCTCATTCAGGAGATCACGAAGGGACTAACTGATATCCTGCCACTTTCCTGGAATGTGGGAGGGACTTCAGTCCCTTGGCTATTTGCAAGAGGGCTCCGATCTCGCGATTGGTTGCCCGTTCAACTAACGGTCATCTATTCAGCCATTGATAGATGCCCGATTCCAGATTTCCATCGAGTACTCTTGATGTGGGCAGCGAGAGAATCGGACCACGGCTCCCGAACACTACTCCGATCGAGCCCGGCCCACCTCGCCGTTGAAGGTGGCGGCGATGCGCCGGCCCTTGGTTCTGGCGTTTTCCCAGAGGGTGGAGGTGTCGCCCACGTGTTGGGTCAGGCTGGGAGTGTGGAGGTAGTAATCGAGGCCGCTGTCTCGGCACCATTGGCCGACGACGGAGTCGACGTTGCAGAGGCCGTCCCGGGGACCGCGGTGGCGGTGGTTGACCACGCTGACGTTGCGGAGAAAGGCGCGGGCGGCGGCGTTGGGGAAGACGTAGGCCTGGGCGCCCCAGGCGTCCCAGCCGAGGTCGGCGGGGAAGAAGCCCTCGCGATCGCCGCGATCCTGGTGGCTGGCGGTGTGGAGGGAGACGACGCCGAGGGTTTCGGCGGGCCAGAGCTGGTCTTCGAGATAGTCCCGGAGGCCCTCGGCGTAGAGGACATCGTCCTGGCACAGGAGATAGGCGTCGGCCTTGGGCTCCAGGAGGCAGAGTTCGGTGAGGGTGGCGAAGAAGTTGGGCCAGGCGCCGAAGGTTCTCCGGCGGCGGGTGATCCTCTCCGGCTCCAACCCGGCGGGGAGATCCGTGCCCGGTTCGGCGAAGACCAGGGGCTGAGCCCAACCGGCCCGGGCCAGGCTTTCGAGCGAGAGCTCGAGGGTGGCCTCCTTGCGTGGGGCGGTGGTGACGGCCACAGCCCAGTGGGTCACGCTCCTGGCGCCATCGGTGGCCAACCTTCTTTCGTAGGCTGGACAGCGCTGGCATTCCTTGATGACGGTCTCGTCGCCGAGCTGTTCGTGGTGGCAGGCGAAGGTCTTGCGGCGGACCTTTCCCCGGCAGGACTCGCACTCGCGGCTACCGGTTTCCCGGCCGAGAAAAAAGCAGGGACCGGCGTAGGGGGTACGCTGCTTCTGGTAGGGCTCGGGATCCGTTCCCTCAATGGGCAGGTGGCTGATGGCGAGACGCTGGAGCGCCTCCGCGTCCTCAACGGTGACGCCCTCGAGGCCGCCCTGGGAGATGGCATGGGCTGCCACGCGGTAGAGCAGGGAGGCCACCATGGGGTTGGGCAGCCCGGGGCGCGGTTCGAACTGGGTACAGCAGTAGTCGCAGACATTCCGTTCGACTTCCGCGAGAGCCATTTGGTCCGGCGAAATCCCGGTCGTTTCCACAACATACGTACACACTGCGTGGCCGTTTTTACCCCCGCCAGGGCATGAACCTCGAAAAGGGCAGGTCTCCGCTGTCCTCATGTGCCAATCAATCTATAGTTGGTCTGCCGAAATCGCGGTGGTTTCCACAAGATACGTACACACCGCGCAGCCGTTTTCATCCTCGCCAGGGGATGAGCCTCGAAAAGGGCAGGTCTTCGCTGTCCTCATGTGCCAATCAATCAATCGATCAATCCGTCTCGTCTCGTCTCGCCTCGCCCAGCTCATAGCCGCTTGTTGAAGACCGATGGGGTCAACTTGAGCGTGCCTGGATCCAGTGGTTCCTGAGGCCGGGGCGGGCGTTCGGCGCGGCAACTGGCCTTGGAGGAATTGCACAGCATCTTCCAATTCCCGTGGCGCACCCCAGGCGGCTTCTTCCAAACCCACACGGAGAAACCGTGATCATTGCAATCGGCGGATGTTATCACTTGATCACTCATGACAATGGCTAGTGAGATTCAATGTTTTTCTTAATCGCGCTATGCGGATGCTGGCTCAGCGCAAGTGATGGCCATTGGGCCTGGGGGTGTGCTCGGAGGGAGGGTAGCGGGCGTGACGTCGCAAACGTAGCCAGGCGCTGCGTTGTTCCGAATGAGGACCCAATCGACTCCGTTCCATTCCCAGAGACAGTAACCGTTTTCTCCGCAATCACTCGATGATGTTGCCATAGTTTACAATTGTTAATTCGATTCAATAAGTTATCAAGGGGTGCTTGGAGCGTGTACTCAAGACATTGCCTTTAAGGCTCCGGCACTGTACGTGCTATGCGGAAGGAATGACCAGCTTTAAGTCTTAGGTTCCGTGAAGTCTGGAGGCGTGTCCCCGGATGCTGAAAAAATGCGCCTTGGAGGTACGAGCGGCCTCGGCCGACCAGATTAAGGACGTCACCGTCATCCTTGGGCTTTCGCATGATTTCTTTCTCGATATCCAGTAGGACACCAGAATTGATGGTCGGAAAATCGATCTGGTAGTGCCCTTCGACCCACTCAACGACATTACCTAGCATGTCGTAGAGCCCAAAGTCATTGGGTCTCAGCATGGCTGTCGGCCACGAGTGCTCATCGGAATTGTCCCGATACCAGGCATACTTCGATAGTATCGAGTCTGTGTACCCGTAGGGCCTAAAGGCATTCGATCCTGCACGGCAGGCGTACTCCCATTCCCCATCGGTGGGAAGACGGAACCCACCAAGGGATAGAAAGTTGATTTTCGGCTCGAGCCGTCCGGTCTTGTCTGAAAGTTCGTAGCAGTATTGGTCTTTTGGGATTCCCATTTTCCAGGATAGCCAATTGCAATAACGGATGGCTGCATCGTAGCCAGTTCTTTGGACTGGCGTGGTATCATTGAGATGATCGCGATTCGATTCCGAAAAGCGGTTTTCGTAGATCGCCTGTTCTCGATAACAGGGTTCATACTGTTCGTAAGCTTCAAAGGTGATCGGTGTGGTGCTTATCGCGAACGATCGGGGAATGCGCCTCCAGTGGTGACGTTGTTTCGCCTTGTGATGCTCGAGAATGGTGAATGCGGGAGCATCAGTGGGCAGGCCCATGACGAAGTCCTCCGGGTCACGGATGATCGTCATGGTGATGCCGAGTTCCATGAAAGACCAGTCGCGGTCACTGGGAATCTCGCGGTCGATGCTCAGCTTCGGAAGTTCCAAATCCAGATCGGGGCTGGTACGGATCCAATGATTGAGGAGCCATTCCGCGCCACCGTGGACACCGGAATCAGGATGGGTGGTGAAGAGATCCGCCACCACGGGCCAGAGCTGTTCGATTTGCCGGACCGACTTGGGATATTCGCCCAGTGCGAGGAGCGCGGCCAGAATGACGGAACGTTCCGTCGTCTTGGTGTTGAGCAATGGGGCGATCCTGGAGATCTCGACGTCGTACGCGGCAAAGTGGTGGATGAGAAAGGTGCGCTTCCTCGGGTCCTCATTCTTTCTCGAGTGTTGGAGATGGGGTTCGACGCGATCCGCGGCTTCGAGGAGCATGAGGGCGATGCCGGCGCGCGCCTGTTCCAAGGCGAGCCGGTCTTTCTCCTCCTGGGTCTCCCCGGTCTTGAAGCTTTCTTGAAGAACGTGATCCAAGGCGGCGATGGCAAGGTTTCCGTAAGGGCGCAGAGCGTCGGTGAGGGAGGCAATCTGGTTGCCCTTGGCCACGCGCACCAAACGCACCAGGCCAGAGATGTCGGGGGCCAAGAGGATCGACAAAACCAGGGCGGCGTTTTGGTCAACGACGCCGGAGGAGCGGTGAAAGAGTTCCGTTTCCAAGGGGCCGAGGAGGGAGTCGGCGCGAGGTTCCAAGTGGGCCAGCCACTGGGCGACGGTGACGGAGGGCTGACTGGTGAGCCACTCGGCGATGTCGAGACTGTACAGGTGCCAGCGTTCAGCGTCCTCCTCTTCCCGATACACCGGGTCACCGGCGAGGGCGACCGCCGCTCGGAATCGGCGGTTTTCACGCAGGAGATCATTCGTCACGATCTCCCAGAGCCGTTCCTTCTCTGTCTGCACGTACAACCCTAGGGTCTTTCTCATGAGCGTGAACTCGGCGACGTCGTCGGCCTCAAGCATGCGCTCGAGGAGGCGCTCGCTCAGCACGGGATCGGGCTTTTCCCCGTGGTGGAGCCGGGCGATGGCGGCGTGGAGGCCGTGGGAGGTGGTGAGATCGTCGTGGGTCTCCAGCGTCCGCAAGATGGACGGGGAGAGCTTTTCCCGCTCGTCGAGGATGGTGGGGACTTCGGCGGGACTGGCTTCGATCAGACGTTGGACCCAGCTTTGGTCCTCGGCTTCCCGGAGTTCGGCCCGGTTCATGCTGACGAGACCGAGGACGGAGAGGACGAGGATGCTACCGGCCGCCAGCGTGGTGTTGACCAGGGCGCGGCGGCGCTCGACCCACTTGCGGGTGGTGTAGGCCAGGCTGTTGGGGCGGGCCAGCACCGGGCGGTTCTCCAGGAGGTTCCGCAGGTCATCGGCGAAGGCTGAGGCGGAGGCGTAGCGGCGGTCCGGATCCTTGTCCAGGGCCTTGAGGATGACGCTGTCCAACTCCGTGCGGTAGAGCCCGCGCTTGCGGACGAATTCGCTGGCCTGGAGGGCTTCGAACGACTGGATGCGCGTGCTGGGACGCTGCGGCATGTCTTGGCGGATCATGCGCAGGGCTTCGTCCTGGCCTTCTTTCGAGAGCGACTTGGTGTTGAGCGGGAGGTTCTCGGTGACCAATTCATAGAGGATGGCGCCGAGGGAATAGATGTCGCTTCGAGTATCGACGCCGGAGTGATCAAAGGCGGTCTGTTCCGGGCTCATGTACCCCAGAGTGCCCAGAACCTGGCCGGGAGCGGTGACCAGGGTTTGGGCCATGTCCGTATCCAAGGTGGCCTTAGCGATGCCGAAATCAATGATCTTGAGAAAGGGCTCACCGTTGACGTCGGCGACGAGCATGTTCCCCGGCTTGAGGTCGCGGTGGATGATCCCTTTGCGGTGGGCATGCTCCACGGCGAGACAGGCCTGGATACAGAGTTCGAGCCGAGCCCGCAGGGTGAGGGCGGCCGCTTGGGCGTAGTCGGTGATGGGCCGGCCGGTGACGAGCTCCATGACGAAATAGGGCCGGCCGCTTTCGGTGGCGCCGCCATCCGTGATCCGTGCGATGTTGGGATGTTCCATCAGGGCTAGGAGACGCCGCTCGGCTTCGAACCGGGCCACCACCGTCTTGGTATCCATGCCGAGCTTGACGATCTTCATCGCCACTTGCTGGACGACGGGCTCTTTCTTCTCCGCTCGCCACACTTCGCCCATGCCGCCGGACCCGAGAAGTTCCAACAGCTCGTAGCCGTCGATGAGATCGCCCTCTTTTTCTCCGATCTCGGACGGGGGCGCGGAGCCGTGATGGCGCATGAGGCCCATCATGGCGCCGAAGAGGCTATCATCTTCCTCTTCTTCGGCACCTGTCAGTGAGGTGTGATCGGTGTCCTCGTCGTGCATGGGCTGGCGGTGGTGATCGTTCCTAGATAGAGATCTAAGAAGGACCAGACTCAATGATCTTGAAGAGGTAACGGATCTCCCGGTCGACCTCCCCGTCGTCATGTACCGTCGCAGCGACTTCTTCGCGGAGCAACTCGCAATAGGAGTCGCGAATACGCTTGAGTTGGGTCTTGATGGCGGCCTCGTTCTTTCCGAACTTGGCGGCGATCACGGCCAGCGGCTCTTCTCTGCCGTTGCGTTCGAGGCGGGCGAAGAGGACATCGAAAAGCGCTTCTCTGCCAGGGCGGCGGTATTTGAACCGGAGCCGTTTGTCGACACGTGCGAGGATCATCCGCGTCCAGTCGCGTTCGAAGGACATGATATCCGGCGCGGCCTTGATGAGCGGCGCCTTGGACTCTTCGAAAACGGTTTTCCGCAAGAGGCCGCCTCTTTTCTGCGCCAGCTGTTTTCGGTAGTAGCTGCGGACGAAGCGGGTGAGGGTGACGCGGAGAAAGCGTCTCAATCGCCAGGTCTCCGAGGCCATGCGCTCCAGGGCTTTGCGCTTGATGAGGACGGCCTGGAAGTAGTCGTGGACGAGATCCCGCGACTCATCGCGTGCCACGCCAAGGTTTTGCACCAGGCGCACCATGGGGTTGGAGTAGATGAGAGCAAAGTTATTCAGCGCGGCCGAAGCCTGGGTATGATCTTTTCCCTGAATCGCTTGGATCATGGTCAGGGAAGTCTCGGGGAACAGTCCCGGCCATTCTCCGTTTCGCATTAGCGAAGTTGTCTCACTTGAATCCATGCAAATGCCCTTGAAGCGCGTTCGTTCTTTGTCGGTCTCTTTCTTTCTCTCTTATATGGTGCCTCCACTCTGAGCTATCTCATTCTTTTTTTCGTACGTTTTGGTGAATTCGAAACCGCGATCGTAGCAAAAATCGTTTTGCCTGCCAACGGAAATCAATGGGGCATACGTTGAGCAGGATCCGCGCCAGATGATCTCGATCTCGCGATGATCGCCCGGCGTTCTGCCAGGAAATGAGGATGGCGGCGCCACGTGGTTGGGATTTGCGAGAGGCGGTCTGGCATCGTCATGTATGGGAATGCAGACATTTTCCTGCCCATTTAGCAGACAGTCGCGCGGGCCGTGGGGAAATCCTGGAAAGACAGAAGGGCGGGCCTCTGAACTCCGGATGTATGGCACTGAGGCCTAGCTCAGGGCTCTCCAGAGGGCGAGATTGGCCTATCTTCTAGCGCTCCGCGGTCGGATGTGGGACTTTTTTGCGTCACTTGAGCGGCGGAAACGCGATTTTGCCGGTGCCCTCCTTCTCCTTTGTCCCCACGGTGCCGATTGGTCCCCAAGGCGTCTGGTGGAGAACGGCCAAGTGCTACCCATGAATGCTATCAGTCGCTGTGGTTCCGCCACCCCAACATCTTCTTCTACCAAGCTGAGCAAGGGAGAAGTCACGGATCTCAGGGCCTGTGAAGACGTCATCCGACGTGGTTTCAAGATTTTTGTTAAGGTGGGCAATGCCTTGCGCCGGATCCGTGACGAGCGCCTCTACCGGGCGCATTACACCACGTTTGAAGAGTACGTGCAGCAATGGGATGTCTCCCGTGTTTACGCCTACCAGATCATGGATGCCTCCGCTGTGGTGGAGGGAATCTCCGAGGCGAGCGAGGTCGAGCGGCTGCCGTCCTCGGTGACTCAGGCGCGGGAACTGGGCCGGGTGAAGGATTTTGCCCAGCGCTGCCAGATCTGGCAGGACGTGGTCGATGAGGCGAACCGGGAGCGGGTGCCAATCACGGCCAAGCGGATTCGTGCAGCGGTGATGGCGCAGGTGCCGGAGCGAGCCGGCGAGGAAAAGCATGAGCCGAAGGGTCCGCAGGAGTTCACCATCCCGGCCTCGCGGGAGAGGGTGGAGAACATGCTCGGCGATCTCGAGTCCGGTTTGTCGGCGCGCGACTGGGACCGCATGGAGGCCCTGGTGAAACAATTCCGCCGCGTGCTCCAGTCCTCTCCCTCGTCCGCGGCCGCGTCCGCTTCGCCGGCGTCCTTACCGCCCGCCTCAGCGAAGAAAAAGAAGAAAAGGAAGAGGTGAGGCGTCGCCGCCGACGGGAGATGGACTTCGTGCTGGGCGGGAGGAAACTAGGGCTTGAGTGATGCGGGCTGGGCGTCTCTAGTTTGCAAACAATGCTCCTCGGAGATCATTTCTCACACCATGGTTGAATCCAAACCCAGCGTGCTGATTCTGTGCACGGGAAACTCGTGCCGGTCTCACATGGCCGAGGGCATCCTCCGAGCCGTGGCGGGAGATCTGTTCGAGGTACACAGTGCCGGCTCCGATCCCGCCGGCTATGTGCATCCCATGGCGACGGAGGTCTTGAGGGAATTGGGGATCGATATCGAGGCGCATCGGTCGAAGCACTTGTCCGAATTTCTCGAGCGGAATATCCACACGGTGATCACGGTGTGTGGCAACGCCAACCAAGCGTGCCCCACCTTTCCCGGGCAGGCGAAGCGTTATCATTGGGGTTTCGATGATCCGGCGCGCGCCACCGGCAGTGATGATGCTGTGAGGGCCGCCTTTCGCGCGGTGAGGGACCAGATTGTGCTGGTGTTCCAGGCCTATGTCGACGGCTATCGCCAAGCACTGGATGCGTCGGACTTTGCCTGTCGTCCAAAGACTTAAACCTAAACTTCAACTTCAACTTAAACTCGGGATCAGTTTAAGTGTCAGTTTGAAGGCGAACCTGGAAAAACCTTGAGCAATCGTTCTCAAGAATCTCTCATAGAACTCATTACCAACGAGTTATGAGAGGCGAAGGTTAGACTGACTTCCTGCTTCGTAGGTGAACCGCAGATGAGACGGATTTTCGCAGATTGACGGATCAGCGATGGTGGGAGAGCGATTCGTCTTCGGAGTTCTGCTTTCCTAGCCTTACACTTAAACCGACCTGGAGTTGAAGTTTTTATGGCCGGGTGATGGTTTCATGAAGATTGAGGAGGGCGCGGCTGACGCTGGACCAGGCGGCGAGTTGGGCCTTGGGAGCTTGGGATTTGAGGGGGTGGAGGCCGACTTGGAGCAGTTTGGCGGCGGCGGCGGGGTCATCGGAGAAACGTTTCCGTTGCTGCTCGTAGAGGGTTTTGAGGATGGCCGTCTCTTCGGGGGTCGGGGGTCGTGAGAGGGTCTGGCGGAAGGCCCAGCGGATGCCGAGGACGGCATCGTTGCCGGCCTGGGCGTGGATGCGCTCCGCGAAGGCACGGGCGGCTTCGACGTAGGTGGGATCATTGAGGAGAACGAGTGCTTGAAGCGGGGTGTTGGAACGGACCCGTTCGGCGGTGCACTCCTCGCGGGTGGGGGCGTCGAAGGCGGCCATGCTGGGATGGAGGAAGGTGCGGCACCAATAGGTGTAGACGCCGCGGCGGTATTGATTCTGATCGGTGTCGTGTTGGTAGGTGCGCTTGGGAAAGTTCAGTTGCCCCCAATAGCCTGCGGGCTGGTAGGGCTTGGCGCTGGTGCCTCCCTGGGCATGAACGAGGAGGTGGCTGATGGCGAGGGCGTTGTCGCGGATCATCTCGGCGTCGAGGCGAAAGCGGCCCTGACGGGCCAGGAGGCGGTTGTAGGGGTCGCGCTCACGCAGGGCGGGGGATTCGAGCGAACGCTGCTGGTAGGTGCGCGAGGTGACGATAGTTCGTACCAGTTCTTTGATGTCCCAGCCGCTCTCGGTGAATTCCAGGGCCAGCCAATCGAGGAGTTCCGGGTGGGTGGGCCACTCGCCTTGGGCGCCGACGTCCTCCAGGGTACGGGCGATGGCCTGGCCGAAGAAGAGTTTCCACATGCGGTTGACGAAGACACGCGCCGTGAGGGGATTGGCCGGGTCGACGATCCAGCGCGCGAGATCGAGGCGCGTGGCGCGCTCGCCCTCGGCGACCTCGAGCCGGCCGAGGTGTGCGGGGATGGCCGGTTGCACGACTTCGCCGGAATCGTCTAACCAATTGCCTCGCGGAAGCACACGGGTCATGAGCGGTTTTTGACGCATTTGCACGACGAGGGTCTTGGGCACTTCGGCTTCGATGGCGTTGCGTTTCTTCTCCAATTGGCGGATTTCCGATTGGAGAGATTTCTTTCGAGTCTCGTCTTCTTTAGCGGACTCCAGTTCAGTCTTCAGCGCGTTGATCTGTCGATTGAACCCGGTGATGGCCTCTTCCTGTTCACTCGAGGGCAGGCGCAGGTTGGCGTTGTTCCGGCCGACGGCGGGTTCCTCGATATCGCTGAAGAAGGCGGCCAGACTGTAGAAGTCTTTTTGGGTGAAGGGATCGAATTTGTGGTCGTGGCACTCGGCACAACCGAGGGTGGAGCCTAACCAAACGGAGGAGACATTGCGCACGCGATCGGCGGCGTACTTGGCAGTGTATTCCTTGGGCTGGGATCCGCCTTCCTCGGTGGTTTGCAGCAACCGGTTGTAGCCGGAGGCAATGCGCTGCCGGTTGTCGGGGTTTTCCAACAGATCGCCCGCCAACTGCTCGATGGTGAACTGGTCGAACGGGAGGTTGCGGTTGAAGGCGTCGATGACGTAGTTCCGGTAGAGAGCGACGTCGCGATGTTGATCCCCATGGTAACCGCAGGTGTCGGCGAAGCGTACGAGATCGAGCCAATAGATGGCCATGCGCTCTCCGAATCGGGGTGAGGCAAGGAGATCGTTGACGTAGCGTTCGAAGGCATCGTCGGCGGTGTCGGCGATGAAGGCCTCGACTTTTTCCGGTGGCGCGGGGAGACCGGTGATATCGAAAGAAAGACGGCGGGCAAGGGTGCGCCGGTCGGCGGGCGGGGAGAACTGGAGCCCTTCGCTCTCGAGTTGGCGGGCCACGAAGTGGTCCAGCTGCCGGCCCTCACGGCGTTTGACTGGGAGGTAGGCCCAGTGGTCTTCATAGACGGCCCCTTGGGAAATCCACTGGCGGAGGAGTTCCTTTTGATCCGCGGTCAGCCGCTTCTCGGAGGAGGGCGGGGGCATGATCTCGTCGGGGTCGCTGTTGGTGATGCGCTTCC